>NZ_JBEXGN010000002.1:0-397540 GCF_040607345.1 Streptomyces sp. NPDC005302 | reverse complement strand
CCGGGGGATGCCGGGCGGTGTTCAGGGGCGCGGGGAACTGTGCGAAGAGCCCCCACCGGCGGGCGGCCGACACACGGCGGCGCGCAGGGGTGCGGGCGCAGCCCGGGGGACGCCGGAGAAGCGACGGGACCGCGTCGGACGGGAGCACCCGGCCGACGGATTCCGGCCACCCCGGCCCCCGTCGACGCACAGCCCCCCAACCCCCCTCCCCCTAGGATCACCAACGTGCCCCGACCCCCCGGCATCGCCCCCTCGGCCCTGGCCCTCGCCCTGGGCCTCCCCCTCGCCCTGGGCCTCACCGCCTGCGGCGGAGACGATGTGCACGGCAAGCCCGGCGCGGCCGGCGTCCACGACCCGTACTTCCCGAAGTCGGGCAACGGCGGCTACGACGTCACGCACTACGGCCTGACCCTGTCCTACGACCCCCGCGGCAAACGGCTCACGGGGACGGCCGACATCACCGCGCGGGCCCTTCAGGACCTCAGCGCCTTCCATCTCGACCTGCTGGGGATGAACGTCACGGACGTCACCGTCGAGGGACGGCGCGCCCGCTGGAGCCGCGCGGGCCAGGAACTGACCGTGCGCCCGCCCGACGACCTCGACAAGGGACGGACCTTCCGCGCGAGCGTCCGCTACTCCGGCAGCCCCCGGACGATCACCGACCCGGACGGCTCCAAGGAGGGCTGGCTGCGCACCGCCGACGGCGCCCTCGGCCTCGGCGAGCCGACCGGCTCGATGGCCTGGTTCCCCGGCGACCACCACCCCTCCGACAAGGCGTCCTACGACGTCCGGATCAGCGTCCCCGAGGGCCTCCAGGCCGTCTCCAACGGGGAGTTGAGGAGCGAGACGACCACGAAGGGCCGTACCACCTACGTCTGGCACACGGCCGAACCGATGGCGAGCTATGTCGCCACCCTCGCGATCGGCCACTACGACATCACCCGCTCCACGACGAAGAAGGGGCTGCCGGTCTACGTGGCGGTCGACCCCACCCAGGCGAAGGCGAGCCGGAAGGTGCTCGCGGGGCTCCCCGGGATCATCGACTGGGAGGCGGACAACTTCGGCCCGTACCCCTTCTCCTCCACCGGGGCGATCGTGGACCGCGCCGACGACGCCGGCTACGCCCTGGAGACCCAGAACCGGCCCGTCTTCCCCGGCGCCCCCGACACCGCGACCCTCGTCCACGAACTGGCCCACCAGTGGTTCGGCGACTCGGTCACCCCGAAGTCCTGGCGGGACATGTGGCTCAACGAGGGCTTCGCCACCTACGCGGAGTGGCTGTGGGAGGAGGACCACGGCGGCGACACGGCCGACGAGATCTTCGACGCGCTCTACAAGGGCGAGTACTACGAACCGGCCGACAACAGCGAGATCTGGGCCTTCCCGCCCGCCGACCCGCCGGACGCCGCGCACATCTCCGACCCGCCCGTCTACTACCGGGGCGCGATGGTCCTGCACAAGATCCGCGAACTGGTCGGCGACGACACCTTCCACGACATCGTCCGGGGCTGGGCCGCCACGCGCCGTCACCAGAACGCCGACACCGCCGACTTCACCGCGTACGTCGAGAAGGCCGCGCCGGACAAGGACTTCGGCGCGATCTGGGACCACTGGCTGCACGGCGAGGGCCGGCCGGACCACAAGTGAGCGTGCGTCGGACACGGGAGGAGCCCCCGGCCTGCGGCCGGGGGCTCCTCCCGTCGTGCGTCGGGATCAGACGTTGACGCCGAAGTCCTGCGCGATGCCGACGAGGCCCGAGGCGTAGCCCTGGCCGACCGCGCGGAACTTCCACTCCGCGCCGTTGCGGTAGAGCTCGCCGAAGACCATGGCGGTCTCGGTCGCCGCGTCCTCGGAGAGGTCGTAGCGGGCGATCTCGGCGCCGCCGGCCTGGTTCACGATGCGGATGTACGCGTTGCGGACCTGGCCGAAGTTCTGCGAGCGGGTCTCCGCGTCGTAGATGGAGACCGGGAAGACGATCTTCTCGACGTCGGCGGGCAGGCCCGCCAGGTTGACGTTGATCGCCTCGTCGTCGCCCGCGCCCTCGCCCGTCCGGTTGTCACCGGTGTGGACGATGGTCTGGTCCGGGGTCGCCTTGTTGTTGAAGAAGATGAAGTGGCCCTCCGAGTAGACCTTGCCCTCGGGGTTGACCGCGATGGCCGAGGCGTCGAGGTCGAAGTCGGTGCCCGTGGTGGTGCGGACATCCCAGCCGAGGCCCACGGTGACGGCGGTCAGGCCCGGAGCCTCCTTGGTGAGCGAGACGTTGCCACCCTTGGACAGGCTTACAGCCATTGTTGGGAGTCCCTTCCCTCGTTGCGTACGGGCTTCGTACTGAGGACGAAGCTACCGTCACCTCTATGAACGCCAAGGGGGGTCCCATAGGTTCCGCCTGTCTTTACTTTCTTTGCCAAAGCGTCCCGGGGCACTCGAACGGCCGCTGAAAACGGGGTGACGCGGACCGGCCGGACACGGGACCATGGACACATGTCCGGTCCCTATGTCATCCGCGGCTCCGTCTCCCTGCCCGAGGCCGAGCTCATGTGGCGTTTCTCGCGCTCCGGCGGCCCGGGCGGGCAGCACGTCAACACCAGCGACTCGCAGGTCGAGCTGCGCTTCGACCTCGCGAACACCGAGGCCCTGCCGCCCGTGTGGAAGGACCGCGCGCTCGCCAGGCTGGAGGGGCGCCTCGTCGACGGGGTCGTCAGCGTCCGGTCCTCCGAGCACCGCTCGCAGTGGCGCAACCGCGAGACCGCCGCCGTGCGCCTCGCCTCGCTGCTCGCCGAGGCCACCGCCCCGCCGCCCAAGCCGCGGCGCGCCACCCGCATTCCGCGCGGTATCAACGAACGGCGGCTGCGCGAGAAGAAGCAGCGTTCCGACACCAAGCGCGGGCGCACCGGCCGCGACTGGGGGTAGACCCGCACGCCGCGCGGACGCTCCCCGGCGCGTCAGCCCAGGTGCCGGTAGCGGCCCTTGAAGTACATCAGCGGGCCGCCGTCCTCGCTCGGCACCCGGGCGGTCAGGACGCGGCCGATGACGAGGACGTGGTCGCCCGCGGGCACCCGCTGCTCGGTGCGGCACTCCAGGGTCGCCAGCGAGCCGCCGACCAGGAGAGCCCCGGCCGCCTCACCGCGCACGTACGGGATGTCCTCGAACAGGAGCCGGTCGCTGATACGGCCCTTCATCGCGAAACGGCCCGCGATGTGACGCTGGCTCTCCGAGAGGACCGACACCCCCCACAGGGGCTGTTCGTCGAGCAGGTCGTCCATCCGGGAGCCCTCGCGCAGGCTGACCATGACGAGCGGCGGGTCAAGGGACACGGACATGAAGGCCGTCGCGGTCATGCCGACGTCCTCGCCGCGCGGCCCGTCGTCGGCCAGCGCGGGCTCGTAGGCGGTCACCAGGACCACGCCCGCGGCCAGCCGGGACATGGCGGCGCGGAACTCGTCGTTGCTCACCCCCTCAGCATGCACGGGCGGGGTGGGCGGAGCGGCAGGGGGAGTCGTGAGCACGCCGAAACGCTAGTCTCCGCACCCGGGACCGCACATCGGACCTCGGCCCGAACCCGGACCTAGGTCCGGGGGCGGAGGGGAGGGGGCACGCGGAAGGAGAGGGGCCCCGGAAGCCGTACGCTCAGGCCTGTTCATCCAGCGGGCACAAGCGTGCACAGGGTCTGCACACCAGACCGACAATGCGGTCGATAAACGGGCGCTGAAATGCAGAAACTCCACTCAA
Source organism: Streptomyces sp. NPDC005302 (assembly GCF_040607345.1). NCBI lineage: Bacteria > Bacillati > Actinomycetota > Actinomycetes > Kitasatosporales > Streptomycetaceae > Streptomyces > Streptomyces sp. NPDC005302. The sequence goes on along the minus strand of NZ_JBEXGN010000002.1, from coordinate 393,811 downwards.
TTGCTCATCTTCCGCTGTGACTTGAGTCACAGGAGCCATATTTTGTTGACCCTGTGTACCGAGTGGAGAGCGCGCTGTGATTCAGTGGCGGGGACGCCATGCAGGAAGCTACCAAGCAGTACGCCGTGAGGGTCTTCACGGCGGGTACCGCCCGGTCGCCAAGGCCGTAGTCAGCAGAGCACCGAAGAGCACCTGGGTACGCCGAGAGAACCCTGGAGTTGCTGCGAGGTCTCGAGGGGAGGGCGAATGGAGACCGAGTCGGAGCCCTACGTCCGTCTTGCGACCCTGCGGCAGCTGCACCAGGTGATGGCGGACATGAACACCGCCCGCAGCCTGGCCGACACGCTGCAGACCGTCGCCGACGGCGTGGTCACCGGGCTCGGCTACGAGCTGGCCTGCGTCAACCTCGTACGCCCCGACGGCGACCTCGTCGTCGCCGCCCTGGCGGGCAACTCCGCGGCCGAGGCCCTCATCACCGGCCGCGTCGGCTCCCGCACCTCCTGGGAGCGCCGGCTCACCATGGGCGAGGGCTGGGGCGACCTGCGGTTCATACCGCACACCGAGGGCTGGGTCCTCGACGAGGACGACGTACCGCAGTGGTACACGGACGGTCCCGCCCCCCGCTTCGAGGACGAGTGGCACCCCTCCGACCGCCTCTTCGCGCCGATGTACACCCCGAGCGCCTCCGGCGGCCACGGCGAGCTGATCGGCGTCCTGTCCGTGGACCGGCCGCGCAACGGCCGGCGGCCGGGCGCCTGGGGCCGCGAGGCGCTCCAGATGTACGCCTTCCAGGCCGCCATCGCGATCAGCAACGCACGGCTGCGCGCCAACATGCAGCGCGCCCTGGTCCGCCTGGAGCGCGAGCAGCAGGCCCTGCGCGCCAGCGAGGAGTCCTTCCGGCAGGCCTTCGAGTACGCGCCCTCCGGCATGGCGATCGCCGAGATGGGCGGCGACCAGCACGGCCGCATCCTGCGCACCAACGACGCCCTGTGCCGGCTGCTCGGCCGGCCCGCCTCCGCGATGCGCCGCTACTCCTTCTCCGACCTCGTGCACCCCGAGGACATCGGCACCCTGCTGCGCACCTCCGCCGAGGGCGGCCGGGCCGAGCTGCGGCTCGGGCGCCGCGACGGCACCTACGTCTGGGTCCACCTGCGCAACTCCGTGGTCGCGGACGCCGCCGACGGCCCGCGCTTCCTGCTCACCCACGTCGAGGACATAGAGGAACGCAAGCGCCGGGAGCTCCAGCTCGCGCACCGCGCCTCGCACGACGCGCTGACCGGCCTGCCCAACTCCGCCGAACTGCGCTCCCGGCTCAGCGCCCGCCTCTGCGCCCGCCCGCAGTCCCTGCCGCCCGGCGCGGTCGCCTCGCTGGACGCGGCCTACGGTCACGGGGACTTCGCGGAGCTGCCGGGCGCCGCCCACGACGGACACCCCGCCTTCGACGGGAACGGGCACGGCTTCGACTTCCGGTCCGCCTCCGAGGCCTTCGACGCCTTCGACCACCACGTGCACACCATCGCCCCCGAGGGCGAGACGGACGACGGCACCAAGGGCCTCGCGGTGCTCTTCTGCGACCTCGACGGCTTCAAGTCGATCAACGACCGGTTCGGTCACAACGCGGGCGACGAGGTGCTCATCGAGGTCGCCCGCCGGCTGACCCACGGCGTCCGCGACGGCGACACGGTGGCCCGGCTCGGCGGCGACGAGTTCGTGGTGCTCGCCGACGGCCTCGGCCGGGCGGACGCCCAGGACCTCGCCGTCCGGCTGCGGAACGCGATCATCCCGCCCATCAGGGTCGACGGACGGGCCGTGCGGGTCGGCGCCAGCTTCGGCATCGGGTGGGCACACTGCGGCATGACGGCGGACGAGGTGTTGAAATCCGCTGACGAGCGGATGTACGTCGAGAAACGATCACGTCCGAAACAACACAGGCGTGCGGGATAACCCCAGGTCAGTGAGTCGGTGTGGTGAAGGCCCCCCGTTTGGCCCAGTGGGAGCGGGTAGGCTCGCCATTCATTCACGTACCGCATCTGAACCGCACCGCTGAGGAGACCAAGGGATGACGCCCGGCAACAACGGCGCGAGCACGCCCGAGGACGACGACCCGTTCGGCTATCTGTACGCCGACGGTCAGGCCAACGGAGCCACCCCGCCGTCCGGAGGCGGTGGCTACGGCTACCCCGGTTCGGTCAACCGGGTGCGGGCCGTCGGCGAGCGCCAGTACGGCCAGCAGCAGACCGCCCCAGGCGCCTACGGCCAGCAGAACGCACCCACCGCCCCGTACGGCCAGGTGCCGCAGCAGCAGGGCTACAACCAGCCGAACGCGCACTACGCGGCCCCCGAGACCGTTCCGGGCGGGCCCGTCACGACGCGCTCGCCCATGCCCGGTCACGGTGACGGCGGCGGGCGCGGGGGCGGCCCGAACACCAAGGGTCTCCTCATCGGCGCGATCGCGGTGGTCGCCGCCGTCGTGATCGGCATCGGCGTCGCCATGATCGGCAGCGGCGGCGACGACGACAAGAAGGACGACGCCGCGGGCTCGACCCCCACGGCCTCGCAGAGCGCCTCCCCGAGCCAGTCGGCGTCCAAGGCACCGGACGGCACCATGAAGCCGAAGGAGATCGACGCGAAGGCGCTGAACCTCGGCACCGGTGCGAGCACCGCGTCCGACGTCAAGGGTGCCCAGTCCGACGGCGGGGTCTACGTGGCCGGCCTGAACAACCCGGGCTCCTCGGTCACCTGGACGGTCGACGACGTCCCCAGCGACGGCGTCTACACCCTCTTCGCGCGCTACAGCGTGCCCGGCGCCGACCAGTCGATGACGCTCACGGTCAACGGCAAGCCCTTCGCCACCAAGCTGAGCATGAAGAACTACGCCAAGGCCGCAGACGGCGACTTCGCCAAGGGCTGGACGACGACCTACGCCTACCCGAGCCTCAACAAGGGCACCAACACGATCACCGTCTCCTGCGGGGACGGCGACAGCTGCAACGTGCTGCTCGACCAGCTCTCGCTGAAGAACGGCAAGGTCACGAAGTAGGTTCCGGCCCGGGTCACCCGGGCCGGAACGCCGGCTCCGAGGGCCGCAGGAGAGGCCGCGCGGCTACGCCGCCGCGGCCTCCGTCGTCACCGTGACCTTGTCGAGCAGGCTCTCGTACAGCGGGCGGTCGAACTCGCCCGCCGTCGGTGCCGCGACCGTCGCCGCCGACAGGGCGACCGCGCGGGCCAGCCGGTCCGGCCAGGGCAGGTCCTCGACCAGACCCGACAGCAGGCCCGCGACCGCCGAGTCGCCCGCGCCGGTCGGGTTGCCGTGGGCGCGCACGGGCGGCCTGGCGCGCCAGTGGCCGTCCGGTGTGTGGGCCAGCAGCCCCTCCGGGCCGAGGGAGGCGACCACGGCGTGCGCGCCGCGCCGACGGGCGTTGCGGGCGGCCTGCAACGGCTCGTGGGAGCCGGTGAGTTCGGCGAGTTCGTCGGCGTTCGGCTTGACGATGTCGGGCCGCGCGGCGACCCCCCGGCGCAGCGGCTCGCCGCTGGTGTCGAGGAGCACCGGAACGGCCAGGGCGCGTGCGGCGCGCACGAGTTGGGCGTAGGCGCCGACCGGGACCCCGGGCGGCAGGCTGCCGCACAGGGCCACCGCGGAGGCGGAGCGCAGCAGCCGCTCGTACGTCTCCTGGAGGGCCGCCCACTCGGCGGGGGTTATCTCCGGTCCCGGTTCGTTGAGCTGAGTCGTGTCACCGGTCGTCGCGTCGACCACGGCTACGGTGCGGCGCGTAGGTCCGGCGACCGGCACGAGCGCGTCCTCGACACGGGGTGTCCCGGCGAGCAGCTCGCCCACCTGACGGCCGGTCGCGCCGCCCGTGAACCCGGTGACCGTCACCTCGTGGCCGAGCGCGGCGAGCACCCGGCCGACGTTCAGGCCCTTGCCGCCCGGGCGTTCGGTCACCTCGCTCACCCGGTGCGAGGCGTGCGGGCGCAGGGACCGTACGCGGTAGGTGATGTCGAGAGCGGTGTTCAGCGTGACCGTGAGGATCACCTGCGACGACCTCCCCCGAGGGTTGTGTGACGTGGGCGTGCCGGCTGGACGCCCGCCGGTGGTTCCGGAGGCACGATCATGCCAAAGACAACGGCGGTCGGCCCAGTCCCCGGGCCGACCGCCGTGCCGCAACAAAGGGGCGTATCACCCCAGTTGGGGATCGACCACCCACTCGCCCGCGCGCATCACGCCCTTCAGCGCGAAGTCCGCGTCGAGAACCACGAGGTCCGCGTCCTTGCCGGGCTCCAGGGACCCCTTGCGGTCGTACAGGCCCAGCAGGCGGGCCGGGTTGGCCGAGATGGCCTCCACGACGTCGTCGACCGGCAGCCGGTCGACGGTGACCGCGCGCTGGAAGGCGCGGTCGAGGGTGAGCGTGGAGCCCGCGATGGATCCGCCCTCCACCAGGCGGGCGACGCCGTCCGCGACCTCGACCTCCAGGGGGCCGAGCATGTAGCGGCCGTCGCCGAAGCCCGCCGCGTCCATCGCGTCGGTGATGAACGCGACCCGGTTCGCGCCCGCGTGATGGAACGCCAGCTCCAGCGAGGCGTGGTGCAGGTGGGTGCCGTCGTTGATCAGCTCGACGGTGACCCGCTCGTCCTCCAGGAGGGCGGCGATCGGGCCCGGCGCGCGGTGTCCGAGCGGCGGCATCGCGTTGAACAGGTGGGTCGCCACGGTCGCGCCCGCGTCGATGGCCGCCTGCGTCTGCTCGTACGTCGCGTCGGTGTGGCCGATCGCCGCGATCACGCCGTGCTCCGCGAGCAGCCGTACGGAGTCGAGGCCGCCCGGCAGTTCGGTGGCGAGGGTGACCATCTTGGCGTGGCCGCGGGCCGCGTCGATCAGCTTGCGGACGTCGGCGGGATCGGGGTCGCGCAGCAGTTCCTCGGAGTGCGCGCCCTTGCGGCACGGCGAGATGAACGGACCCTCGAAGTGGATGCCCGCGAGGTCGCCCTGCTCGGCCAGCTCGGAGAGCAGTCCGGCGCGCTGGGCGAGGCCGTGCATGTCTCCGGTCACGGTCGACGCGACGACGGTGGTGGTGCCGTGCAGACGGTGGGTGTGGATGCCCTTCAGGACGTCCTCGACCGTGCCCGAGGTGAAGGACGCGCCGCCACCGCCGTGGTTGTGGATGTCGACGAAGCCGGGGACCAGCCAGTGGCCGGACAGGTCGACGACGTCGGCGTCCGCGGGAGCGCTCCCGCTGATGCGCGCACCGTCGACGATGACGCGGCCTTCGGGCACGGTCCCGGTGGGCAGGACCACCCGGGCACCGGCGAGAACCTTGCTAGGAGCCATCAGGTGGTTACCTCCGGGAAGTCGTTGACGTGGTGTTCAGGAGGTCCCGGGCGAGGAGCCCGGCACCGAGGCATCCGGCGGTGTCCCCGAGGGCGGCGGGGACGATCGACGGCAGCTTCTGGAAGGTGACGCGGCGTTCGACCGCGGCCCGCAGTGGTGTGAACAAGGTTTCCCCGGCCTCCGCCAGCCCGCCACCGATGATCAGCGTGCGCGGGTCCAGGAGGGTGAGCGCGGTGACCAGTCCGTCGGCGAGCGCGTCGACGGCGTCCTGCCACACGGCCCGCGCGCGCGGGTCGCCCGACTCGACGGCCGCGGCGCAGTCGGCGGCGTCCGCGTCCGGGTCGCCGGATGCCTCGGCCCAGGCCTGGCTGACGGCCGCCGCCGAGGCGAACCGTTCCAGACAGCCGTACTGCCCGCAGGGGCACGCGGTGCCGCCGGGCCGTACGACGATGTGGCCGATCTCCCCGGCGAAGCCGTGCGCGCCCTCCTCGACGCTGCCGTTGATGCCGATGGCGCCCGCTATGCCGGTGCCCAGCGGCACGAACAGGAAACGGTCCGCTCCCCGCCCGGCGCCGATCCGGCCCTCGGCGAGACCGCCGGTGCGCACGTCGTGCCCGAGGGCGACGGGCACACCGCCGAGCCGTTCGCCGAGCAGCCGCCGCAGCGGGACGTCCCGCCAGCCGAGGTTGGCGGCGTAGACGGCGATGCCGTGTTCGGCGTCGACGATGCCGGGCACGGCGACGCCGGCGGCCAGGGCGCTCTGCCCGAAGTGCTTCTCGCCGTGGGCGCGCAGTTCGGCGGCGAAGTCGAGGATGTCGTCGACGACGGCCTCGGGCCCGCGCTCGCGGCCGGTGGCCCGGCGGGCCTGGTGCAGCAGCACGGGGTGCTCGGGGGCCTGCGGCGGCGGCGCGCCGGGGCGGCCGGCGGCGGGTTCGGGGTCGACCCCGACGAGGGCCGCCTTCATCCCGGTGCCGCCCACATCGAGGGCGATGACATGTCTCACGGGGGACAGTGTCGCCCCTTACCCCAGGAGAGGTCTAGTCCACTCACGTGGTGTAGACCTTGGATCCGCATTCCGAGACGGATGCAACGGACGCGGAAGCAAATCAAGCAGCCGATACGGCTCAGGGGTTGGGGAGAGCAAGCGGTGCAGCGGCGTATCACGGGAATGATGGCGGCGGTCTCGGCCCTGGGCATGACGGCGACCCTCGCGGGTTGCGGCGGCTCTGAGGATTCCTCGGACGTGACGCTCAGACTCGTGGCCGCGGACTACGGCGACGGGAAGGCCAGCAGCTCGCGGACGTACTGGGACGGCGTCGTCAAGACCTACGAGTCCGCCCACCCGGGGACCAGGGTCGAGGTCAGCGTCTACCCCTGGACCGACGTCGACCGCAAGGTCAAGGAGATGGTCGCGGCGGGCCACGCCCCCGACATGGCGCAGATCGGCGCGTACGCCGACTACGCGGCGAAAGGCCAGCTCTACAGGGCCGACGACCTGCTCTCCATACCCGTGCAGGCCAACTTCGTCTCCCAGCTCGCCGACGCCGGACAGATCGACCAGACGCAGTACGGGCTGCCGTTCGCCTCGTCCACGCGGCTGCTCTTCTTCAACAAGACGCTGTTCTCCGAGGCCGGCATCACCCCGCCCACGACCTGGAGCGAGCTCGCGGCCGACGCCAAGGCGCTCAAGGCGAAGGGTGTGAAGTTCCCCTACGCGCTGCCGCTCGGTCCCGAGGAGGCCCAGGCGGAGACGATGCAGTGGCTGCTGAGCGGCGGCGGCACCGGCTACACGGACGACGTCGGCTCGTACTCCATAGATTCCCCGCAGAACGTCCACACGTTCACCTGGATCAAGGACGAACTGGTCGCCAAGGGCCTCACCGGACCCGTCGCACCTGCCAAGCTGAACCGCGCCGCCGCCTTCTCCGCGTTCACCCGCGGTGACGTCGGCATGCTCGTCGGACACCCCACCCTGATGAAGCAGGCCGCGAGCAAGGGCGTGAAGTTCGGCATGGTGCCGATGCCCGGCGTCGACGGCGAGGCGAAGGCGACCATGGGCGTCGCCGACTGGATGATGGCCTTCAAGAAGAACGGCAACGCCGAGCAGGTCGGCGACTTCCTCGACTTCGTCTACCAGGACAAGAACGTCATGGCCTTCTCCCACAAGTACGACCTGCTGCCCGTCACCGCGTCCGCGTCCGACGCCATGGCCGTCGACAAGAGCGACAAGGACCTGGAGCCCTTCCTCGCCCAGCTCCCCACCTCGCAGCTCTACCCGGTCGACAAGACCTCCTGGGCCGGTGTCAGCGCCGACGTGAAGAGCGGCATCGCCAAGGCCGTGAGCCCGGGCGGCGACCCGGCCGAGGTCCTCGGGTCGCTCCAGACCAGCGCCACCATGGCGGACAGCAACGCCGGCTGACCGTCCGGACACCGGGCGGGGGCCGCTGTCGGTGCCGGGGGATACCGTGCTGTCCGTGGAAGAGCTGCCGGCGCGGGAACAGCGCATCCTCGCCCTGGAGCGCCGTGGCTTCGCCGGCCCCGGCGCCAAGGAGCGCGCGATACGGGAACAGCTGGGCCTGGCCCCGGTCCGCTACTACCAGCTGCTCAACGCCCTGCTGGACGATCCGAGGGCCCTCGCGCACGACCCGGTGACGGTGAACCGGCTGCGCAGGGTGCGGGAGGCCCGCCGCTCGGAGCGCTGACCGGCCGGCCGCGGCGCGTTCCGGCCGCGCGGCCCCCGCGCGGCCGTGAGCCACGGGTGCTCCCGCCCGTACCCGGATAGGGTCGCCCCATGGGCAGCCACCCCGAATCCAAGGACCCCTTGCCGACCCCGGTGACCCCCGCCGGGCGCGACGGTCTGGAAGCGATCCTCTCCCGCCCCACCCGGACGGTCGTCGCACTCGACTTCGACGGGACTCTCGCCCCCATCGTCGCCGACCCCGACCGGGCCCGCGCGCACCCCGACGCGGTCCCCGCCATCGCGGCACTGGCCCCGAAGGTCGCCTCCGTCGCCGTCATCACCGGCCGCCCGCCCGGCGTCGCCGTCCGGCACGGAGGCTTCGCGGGCGTCCCCGGCCTGGAGCACCTCGTCGTCCTCGGCCACTACGGCGCCGAACGCTGGGACGCCGTCAGCGGCGACGTCACCGCCCCCGCTCCGCACCCCGGCGTCGCCGCCGTCCGCGCCGAACTGCCGGGCTTCCTGGACAAGATCGGCGCCTGGCAGGGCACCTGGATCGAGGAGAAGGGCCGCGCGCTCGCCGTGCACACGCGCCGCGCCGAGGACCCGCAGGCCGCCTTCGAGGCGCTCCGCGAGCCGCTCACCGACCTCGCCACCCGGCACGGACTGATCGTCGAACCCGGCCGGATGGTCCTGGAGCTGCGCCCGCCGGGCATGGACAAGGGCGTCGCGCTGCTCGACTACATCCGGGAGACCGGCGCCGAGGCCGTCCTGTACGCCGGTGACGACCTGGGCGACCTGCCCGCGTTCGCCGCCGTCGACAAGCTCCGCTCCGACGGCGTCCCCGGGCTCCTGGTGTGCAGCGGCACCCCCGAGGTCGGTGAACTCGCCGAGCGCGCCGACCTGGTGGTCGACGGCCCGGCCGGGGTCGTCGAGCTGCTCGCCGCACTCGCCGCCCGACTCCCCTGAGAACGCGGGCCGTTGTCCGCCGGCCGTGACAACCCGGCGGCGGCGACGGCCTCGTCGGACGGTGGACGGCCGGCAGCCGGTCAGGCCTCCAGCGCGTGCAGCTGGTCCAGGAACCACTGGGCCGGCGGCAGCGCGGTGGCCGCGGCGGCCAGCCGCTTGGTCCGCTCGGCCCGCTCGCCCGGCTGCATGGTCAGCGCCTCGTGCAGCGCCCGCGCGGTGCCGATGATGTCGTACGGGTTCACGGAGACGGCGTCCTCGCCCAGCTCCTCGTAGGCCCCCGCCTCGCGGGACAGGACCAGGACGCAGCCCTCGTCCGAGACGACCGGGACCTCCTTGGCGACGAGGTTCATGCCGTCCCTGATGGGGTTCACCAGAGCGACGTCCGCCAGCCGGTACGCGGCGAGCGAGCGCGCGAAGTCGTCCTTGACGTGCAGCACGACCGGAGTCCAACCGGGCGTCCCGTAAACGGAGTTGATCTCGTCGGCGACGCGCTGCACCTCGGCCGTGTAGTCCCGGTAGATCGCGAGGTCCTGCCGCGAGGGGTAGGCGAACGCCACGTGCACGACCCGCTCGCGCCACTCCGGGTGGTCGTCGAGCAGCTGCCGGTAGGCCAGCATGCCGCGCACGATGTTCTTGGACAGCTCGGTCCGGTCGACGCGGACGATCGTCCTGCGGCCCTCGCCGATCTCCTCGCGCAGCGCGACGATCCGCTCCTCGACGTCGTCCTCGTGCGAGCGGGCGCGCAGGAACTCGGCGTCCGCGCCGAGGCCGTGCACGCCGACGAGGGTCCGCCGCGGCGGGGCGCCGTCCAGGTGCTCGACCGCCGGGGACGCCTCCGAGGCGGGCGTCACCCGGTAGCGCCCGGGGTCGATCTCCGCCGCGCAGTCCAGGAAGGCCGTCGCCCAGCGCCAGGTCAGGAACGCCAGCCGGTCCGCGCCGAGCATGCCGTCCAGCAGCTCCGCCCGGATGTCGTCGGGCAGCATCCGGAAGTAGTCCACGGGCGCCCACGGCGTGTGCGAGAAGTGGCCGATGCGCAGGTCGGGGCGGAGCGTGCGGAGCATCCCCGGCACCAGGCACAGGTGGTAGTCCTGGACCAGTACCGAGGCGCCCTCGGCGGCCTCCTCGGCCAGCGCCTCGGCGAAGGCCTGGTTGTAGGCGCGGTACGCGTCCCACTGGCGCCGGAACCCGGCGTCGAAGACCGGCTCCAGCGGGGTCTGGTACAGCATGTGGTGGACGAACCACAGCACGGAGTTGGCGATGCCGTTGTACGCGTCGGCGTGCACCTCGGCGTCGATGTCCAGCATCCGCACGCCGTCCTCGCCGACCCCGCGCCGCACGGCCTCCCGGTCGCCGTCACCGAGAGCCGCGCACACCCACAGGGCGTCCGCGTCCGGCCCGATCGCCGAGAGCCCGGAGACGAGCCCGCCACCGCCGCGCTTGGCCTGCAGTGAGCCGTCGTCCTGGGTCTGATAGGTGATCGGGCCGCGGTTGGACGCGACGAGGATGCCGTGGGCACCGTGCGTGGAAGCCATGCCTCGAAACCTAGCCCCGTCTCGAAACGCTCAAACGTTCCCGTCGGCCGTATGCGATCGCCGGCCGACGGGCCCGCTCAAGCCGCTGTGCGCTGCTGGTACTCGGCGATTTCGGACATGGGGGGCCTTTCCTCCGTGTCCACCGAGTACGTGCGCGGCCGGAAACCGTCCCGCGTGCGTTCGAACTGGGTGAGGGCGGGGCGGATCAGGTGGCCGCGGGCCAGCCGCAACTGGGCGGTGCGGTAGATCGCGGCGGCCATGCGGCCGAGGGCCTGGCCGTCCTGGTGGCGGTGTTTGCGCACCCCGACGTCCACCTGGGCGAGGGCGTCCAGGCCCACCAGGTGCAGGGCGTCGACGAGCATGCCCAGCTCGACGCCGTACCCGACGGGGAACGGCAGCTGTTCGAGCAGGGAGCGCCGGGCGGCGTACTCCCCGCCGAGCGGCTGCACGAAGCCCGCGAGCTGCGGCCAGTGCATGTTCAGCAGGGGGCGGGCCATCAGCTCGGTGACCCGGCCGCCCTGTCCGGCGGCGCCGCCCAGCGGACGGTCGTACATGGCCTTCACCAGGTCGACGCCGGGGTCGGTGAGCAGGGGGCCCACGATCCCGGAGACGAAGTCGGACGAGAACTCCCTGAGGTCCGCGTCGATGAAACACACGATGTCCCCGCTCGTCACGAGCAGCGACCGCCACAGGACCTCGCCCTTGCCGGGCACGGCCGGCAGCCGGGGAAGGATGTCGTCGCGGTGCACGACCCGCGCGCCCGCGGCGGCGGCGACCGCGGAGGTGCGGTCCGTGGAGCCCGAGTCGACGACGACGATCTCGTCGACGAGGGGCACCTGCTGCATCAGGTCGTGGCGGATGATCGAGACGATCTCGCCGACCGTCTCCTCCTCGTTGAGCGCGGGCAGCACGACGCTGACCGTCGATCCGGAGGTGCGTTTCGCGGCCATGATCCTGTGGAGCGGGCGGTCGGTCAGGGACCAGGAGCGTGTGCTCAGCCAGCGTTCGACGTCATTCAGCACGGTCTGCGGCTCCTCACTGTCTGATCACACGCTCTCATCAGCGTGCCCGCTGCGGCCAGCGGCTGATCGCTTGCCGTCGTCTCGCGGTTCGGACGACTGCTTCAACTGTCCTGGCCTTCGGTTACAGTCTTGAACAACGCGGATGACCATCGCATGTCCTGGATCATCGGCGCCAACTGTGTTCAACAGTTCAACAATTTAATACCGCTCATCCAGAGGGGCAGAGGGATACGGCCCGATGAAGCCCCGGCAACCCTCCAGCCGGTCTCGTACCGATCGAAGTCGATCGTGTCGCGAGGCTCCCGGCTAGGGAAGGTGCCAAATCCGTCTCACGGCGAAGTGCGTCGTGAGGAAGATGAGGAGAAAGGGCCTCGCCTCCATGGCTGCGCAGACAGTTGCAAGCACCACGAACTCCGCAGAAGCGGTCGATCTCGGCCCGGCCGCGGCGCTTTCCTGCCGGGAGTGCGGACATCGCGTCCCCCTCGGCCCGGTCTTCGCCTGCGAGGAGTGTTTCGGCCCGCTGGAGATCGCGTACGACTTCTCGGCCTACGAAACCGAAGAACTCCGCAAGCGCATCGAAGCGGGACCCGCGAACATCTGGCGCTACGCGCCGCTGCTGCCCGTCCCCGCGGACGTGGCGGACAAGCCGAACATCAACCCGGGCTGGACCAAGCTCGTGCAGGCCGACAACCTGGCCCGCGAGCTCGGCGTCGACGCCGGCAAGCTCTTCGTCAAGGACGACTCCGGCAACCCGACGCACTCCTTCAAGGACCGCGTCGTCGCCCAGGCCATCGAAGCGGCCCGCGTCTTCGGCTTCACCACCCTCTCCTGCTCCTCCACGGGCAACCTCGCCGGCGCCGTCGGCGCCGCGGCGGCCCGCGCCGGCTTCCGCTCCTGCGTGTTCATCCCGCACGACCTGGAGCAGGGCAAGGTCGTCATGGCCGCGGTCTACGGCGGCGAGCTCGTCGGCATCGAGGGCAACTACGACGCCGTGAACCGCTTCTGCTCCGAGCTGATCGGCGACCCGGCCGGCGAGGGCTGGGGCTTCGTCAACGTCAACCTCCGCCCGTACTACGCCGAGGGCTCCAAGACGCTGGCGTACGAGATCTGCGAGCAGCTCGGGTGGCGGCTGCCGGACCAGCTCGTCGTGCCGATCGCCTCCGGCTCCCAGCTCACGAAGATCGACAAGGGCCTCCAGGAGCTGATCAAGCTCGGACTCGTCGAGGACCGGCCCTACAAGATCTTCGGCGCCCAGGCCGAGGGCTGCTCGCCGGTCTCCGTGGCCTACAAGGCCGGCCACGACGTCGTCCGGCCGCAGAAGCCGGACACCATCGCCAAGTCGCTCGCCATCGGCAACCCGGCGGACGGGCCGTACGTGCTCGACATCGCGCGGCGCACCGGTGGTGCCGTGGAGGACGTGAACGACGAGCAGATCGTCGACGCGATCAAGCTGCTCGCGCGCACCGAGGGCATCTTCGCGGAGACGGCCGGCGGTGTGACCGTGGGCGTCACCCGCAAGCTGATCGAGAACGGTCTCCTCGACCCGACCCTCACCACGGTCGTGCTGAACACCGGCGACGGCCTCAAGACCCTGGACGCGGTGGCCTCCGACACCGGGCTGACCGCGACCATCCGCCCGAACCTCGACTCCTTCCGAGAGGCAGGCCTCGCATCATGAGCGTCAACGTCCGCATCCCCACCATCCTGCGCACCTACACCGGGGGCGCCGCGGAGGTGACGGCCGAGGGCACGACCCTCGCCGAGGTCATCAGCGACCTGGAGAAGAACCACACGGGCATCAGCGCACGCGTCCTGGACGACCAGGGCAAGCTGCGCCGCTTCGTCAACGTGTACGTGAACGACGACGACGTGCGCTTCGAGCAGGGCCTGGAGACGGCGACCCCGGACGGTGTGGGCGTCTCGATCATTCCGGCCGTCGCCGGAGGCTGATCGTTACCCTCGGTAATGCCGAACACGAAGAGTTCATCGAATTGCCCCCTCCGTGAGAGAAGCGGAGGGGGCAATTCTGTAGGGTTGAACGGGGTAGGGTTGGGGAAGTCGCCCCGTTCTTGATGTTGGTTTCATGCCGGACGCATATGAGTCCTCTCCCGGCAGCCGACAAGAAGTAGCCAAAGTGCCCGGCCCATTTGAGCCGTTTATGGCATATACGGGGCCCGACTTGCCCGGGATCTCCTCGAATTCTCCCTATACCGGCGATCAGTCGCGCCCAGAATTCTCGTCCGATTGACCTGTTGCAGACGGCAGTTGGACAGATACATTCAGCCGCGGTCGACGCGTTCCGGCGCACACCCCCAACCCGTTGGGGGGTGGAGGTCTGACCCGGATCCGCGAAGTGCGGGTCTGTGCAAGGGCCAGTAATAGGGGAGTTAGGCATGGCTCAGGGCACCGTCAAGTGGTTCAACGCGGAGAAGGGGTACGGCTTCATCGCGGTCGACGGTGGTGCGGACGTCTTCGTGCACTACAGCGCGATTCAGATGGACGGCTACCGCACCCTTGAAGAGGGTCAGCGAGTGGAGTTCGAGATCTCGCAGGGCCAGAAGGGTCCGCAGGCGGACATGGTCAAACTCGCCGTCTGATCGGGCGCGAACGACCACCGACGCAACTCACGCCGAGGGGCTCGCATCCCACCAGGGATGCGGGCCCCTCGTGCGTCTTCCCTACGCGCGCGCGGGCGCGTAGGCCGTGGGGGCGCCGCGCGCGCCGCTCCGAGGGCCGCCGTGCCGGCTCCTGGCGAGGTCGTGTTTCCCGGGAGGCGCTTGCGCCCTCCCGTCGCCCGACCGCCACCCCTCGACGAGCCTCGCTTCGCGAGCGCACCTTGCACTCGGCGGGGTCGAGTGCTAATCATTGGCGTTAGCACTCTCCCAGTGAGAGTGACAGAACTTGGATCGGGCCAGCGAGGTCCGCAGGCCGGTGGGGCAAGGAACCACAGGGCATGCAGGCCGTCCGTCGCGGGCGCGGGCGCGATCCGGAGCAATCCACCCCGTCCGGGAGGACCACTTCACATGGCCAAGATCATCGCGTTCGACGAGGAGGCACGGCGCGGTCTCGAGCGCGGGATGAACCAGCTCGCCGACGCCGTCAAGGTCACCCTCGGCCCCAAGGGCCGTAACGTCGTCCTCGAGAAGAAGTGGGGCGCGCCCACGATCACCAACGATGGTGTTTCCATCGCCAAGGAGATCGAGCTCGAGGACCCGTACGAGAAGATCGGCGCCGAGCTGGTCAAGGAAGTCGCCAAGAAGACGGACGACGTCGCCGGCGACGGTACGACCACGGCGACCGTGCTGGCCCAGGCGCTCGTGCGCGAGGGTCTGCGCAACGTCGCCGCCGGCGCCAACCCGATGGCCCTCAAGCGCGGTATCGAGAAGGCCGTCGAGGCCGTCTCCGGTGCCCTGCTGGAGCAGGCCAAGGATGTCGAGACCAAGGAGCAGATCGCTTCCACGGCCTCCATCTCCGCCGCCGACACCCAGATCGGCGAGCTCATCGCCGAGGCGATGGACAAGGTCGGCAAGGAAGGCGTCATCACCGTCGAGGAGTCCCAGACCTTCGGTCTGGAGCTGGAACTCACCGAGGGTATGCGCTTCGACAAGGGCTACATCTCGGCGTACTTCGCCACCGACATGGAGCGTATGGAGGCCGTCCTCGACGACCCGTACATCCTGATCGCGAACTCCAAGATCGCGAACGTCAAGGACCTGCTCCCGCTCCTCGAGAAGGTCATGCAGGGCGGCAAGCCGCTGCTGATCATCGCCGAGGACGTCGAGGGCGAGGCGCTGTCGACCCTGGTCGTCAACAAGATCCGTGGCACCTTCAAGTCCGTCGCCGTCAAGGCTCCGGGCTTCGGTGACCGCCGCAAGGCCATGCTCGGCGACATCGCCATCCTCACGGGCGGCGAGGTCATCTCCGAGGAGGTCGGCCTCAAGCTGGAGAACGCGGGTCTGGACCTGCTGGGCCGTGCCCGCAAGGTCGTCATCACCAAGGACGAGACCACGATCGTCGACGGCTCCGGCTCTGCCGACCAGGTCGCCGGCCGGGTCAACCAGATCCGTGCCGAGATCGAGAACTCGGACTCGGACTACGACCGCGAGAAGCTCCAGGAGCGTCTGGCGAAGCTGGCCGGCGGCGTGGCCGTCATCAAGGCCGGTGCCGCCACCGAGGTCGAGCTCAAGGAGCGCAAGCACCGCATCGAGGACGCCGTTCGCAACGCGAAGGCGGCCGTCGAGGAGGGCATCGTCGCCGGTGGTGGCGTGGCCCTGCTCCAGGCTTCCTCGGTCTTCGAGAAGCTCGAGCTCACCGGTGACGAGGCGACCGGCGCCAACGCCGTGAAGCTCGCGCTGGAAGCCCCGCTCAAGCAGATCGCCGTCAACGGTGGTCTCGAGGGTGGCGTCATCGTCGAGAAGGTGCGCAACCTTCCCGTCGGCCACGGCCTGAACGCCGCGACCGGTGAGTACGTCGACATGATCGCCGAAGGCATCATCGACCCGGCGAAGGTCACGCGCTCTGCCCTGCAGAACGCCGCCTCCATCGCCGCGCTGTTCCTGACCACCGAGGCCGTCATCGCCGACAAGCCGGAGAAGGCCGCCGCAGGCGGCGCTCCGGGCGGCATGCCGGGCGGTGACATGGACTTCTGATCCCCTCGCGGATCAGCGGTTCGTCGCAGTACGAGACCGAGGGCGGCACCCCCACTGGGGGTGCCGCCCTCGGGCGTTCACGCTCTCCCGGGGTGATCAGGAGTTGCTGAACGCGTCGCGCAGCCGCATCTCGTTGAAGCCGTTGGCGTCGTAGTCGTCCGAGTACGTCAGCGCGAGCCGGCCGTTCGCGGCCGTGGCCACGGCCGGGCCGCCCTGGCCGCCGCCGGTCACCACGTTCATGCGGGTGGCGGGGAACCTTCCGGTCGTCGTGCCGTCGGCGTTGAAGCCGCGGGCCCACACGTCGTCCTGGCCCGCGAAGAGGGTGGCCGGGTTGCCGACGAGCACGTCGAAGGCCTCCTTCCACGCGACGACGAAGGTGCCGTCGTCGGCGACCGTGACATCGGCGTCCGCCTGGTCGGAGACCGGCCGCTTGCCGTCGACGTAGGGGCCGGTGTCCGTGCCGTCCTCGGCGGTCCGCCGGTCCGCCGCCGCGGGAGTGCCGGTCGCCGAGAAGAAGCGCTGGTTGATCCGCTGCGGCCGCACCAGGGTGCCGGCGCCGGTCGTGTACTCGTCGGTCCAGGCCACGACGAACCGGCCGTCGCCCGTGGAGGCCACCGCGGGCTTGCTCTGCTGCCCGTCGGTGAGGGAGTTGCCCACCTTGCGGGCCACGGAGAAGCCCCCGGAGGTGTTCAGCTTGGCGACACCGATGTTGAGGCCGCCGTTGCCGTCCGCGTCCTCCTCCCAGGCGATCACGGTGTTCCCGGCGTCGTCGATCGCCGCGTCGGGCCGTCGGTTGGAGCCCGCGGCACCGGAGTTGATCGTGCTGACCTGAACGTCCTGGTAGCGCAGCGCGCCGGTCGCGGACCAGCTGCTCGCGTACACCTGGTTGAGGGTCGAGCCGTCGGCCGTGTTCTCCCAGGCGACGCTGTAGGAGCCGTCGCCCGCCACCGCGACCGTCGGCCGCAGCTGGTCGCCGTCACCGGAGGCGTGCGGGCGCGGCAGGGTGGTGACCGTGCCGCCCGGGGTCACCTTGCGGACCGCGATGTCGGCGTACTTGTTGCCGTCGTCGTCCTTGGCCCACACGACGATCGCGTTGCCCTGGTCGTCCACGCCGACGTCGGGCTTCTGGTGCGACCAGGTCGTGCCGGTGCCGGTGTTGCCGTTGCTCAGCAGCTTCTCGTCCCACAGCGGCGCCCCGTCCTTGTACAGGCGCAGGTACACGTCGGTGCCCAGCTCGATGTCCGAGGAGTCGTGCCGGTCGCCCTGCTCGTAGGCCACAGCGGTGTAGACCGAGGAGGTGCCGCCGGAGGCGACGGCGCTGTAGTGCTGGTCGCCGTTCGTGCCCACGTTGACCCGGGAGTAGTGCTGGGCCGTCGAGCCGTACTTCGCGGCGTCGAGGTCGACCGCGCTCGCGCGCACCTTGTTGAAGTTGGCGACGTACGCCTGGTAGGTGCCCGCGTCGTCGATGCGCAGGATCGTCTCGTCGTTCGTCTTCAGCGAGCCCGCGGTCCAGTTGTGGGAGCCCGTGTACACGTGCTGGACCTGGGTGCCGTCGCTCTTCTTCCACTCCGTCAGCAGGTACTTGGAGTGGGTGGTGCCGTGGTTGCAGGAGGCGCCCGCCGAGGTCTTGTAGCGGCAGCCGCCGGGACGGTTGCCGTAGGCCGCGATGTCGAGGGCGGTCAGGTCGTTGATGCCCTTGTTGCCGCCGCCGTCACTGAGGTCGCGGGCGTTCGCGTCGACACCGCATCCCTCGGACCGTTTCGTCGCCAGGGCGTCGTAGACGGCGGGACGGGTGGTCCGCTGGTCGAGTTCGGCGGCCGAGATACGGATCTTCCCGTCCATCGAGCAGTCGACCTGGTCGATGAACGAGGCGAGGATGTCGGCGTTGCCGTAGTGGGCGGCGTCCGAGGCGGTGTCGCGCGGGGAGAAGTACGCCTCGACCGGGGACGCGGGGTCGCCGGTGGTGTGGTCGTACGTCGTGTGCAGGCTGTCGCCGGCGTGCTTGACCTGGTCGTTGAAGTGCGCGCGGTACCGGGAGGCGAGGGTCGCGTTGCCGGACACGACGACGGCGTTGTTGATCTCGCCGTCCTGGCCGCCCGCGAGGTTCTGAGAGGCCTGCCAGACAACGTTCTTGCGTCCGTCGGTGAGCGAGTCGAGCACGAGGTACTTGTCGTGGTCGATCGCGTTCGTGTCGCCCGAACCGTTGCCGAGGCACCCGCGGGAGCACCAGGTGAGGGTGGAGCCGCCGGTCAGCGCGAGGCTGTCCAGGTCGCTGCTGGGCCGGTTCGCCGACTCCGAGATGATGCGCAGCGTGACGCCGCGGCTCTGGGCGGCGGTGAGCTTGGCCCGCAGGTCCGCGCTGTTGAACCAGTACATGCCCATGTACAGGGTCGAGCCGGGAGCCGCGAGGTCGATCAGGTCGCCTACCGAGACGTTGATCGAGGAGTCGTAGGTCGTGGGCTTGGGGTAGTTGAAGACCGATGTGTAGTTCCCGGAGACCACGGTCTCCGCCTGGGCGGCGGCCGGGGCCAGCAGGGTCGCGCCGAGAGCCAGAGGCGCGGCGAGCGCGGCCACCCGTCTTATGTGTCTGCCCATCAGTTTCCTTTTGTTCGGGGCCTGTTCGAGCCGATCACACCCTATAGACAGGCGTGGGCCGCTCCTCGCGTGCTGCCGGACGCGCGTGATCTTCCCCGTCGGCCGGTCCGCGGTCGGGGCGGGCCGAGGCGGCGCGGGCGTGGCCCGGATCACAGGGAGGCGTGCGGGGGTGCCGGAATGTGGTGCCGGATGTGGTGGTTGACGCTGACGGGCAGTCGATGCATGCGCACATACCGCGTGGAATCCTCTGCTCCGCAGACCGTCCGACGTGCTACCGCCGACCTCTCCGAGGAGCCCCCACATGACCGCTGACGCCGCGTCCCGCGCCGCCGACATCCTTGCCCGTCCCGTGTCCCTGAACGGTCTGACCGTCCCGAACCGGATCGCGATGGCCCCGATGACCCGGATGTTCTCGCCGGGCGGCGTACCGGGCGAGGACGTCGTCGGCTACTACGCGCGGCGCGCCGCGGCGGGCGTCGGCCTCATCGTGACCGAGGGCACGTACGTCGGCCACGACTCCGCCGGTCAGAGCGACCGCGTTCCGCGCTTCCACGGCGAGGACCAGCTGGCCGGATGGAAGAACGTCGCCGACGCCGTGCACGCGGCCGGCGGCACGATCGTCCCGCAGCTGTGGCACATCGGCATGGTCCGCCAGGCCGGCGAGCCGCCCTTCGCGGACGCCCCGGCCGTCGGCCCCTCCGGCCTCGCCACCGAGGGCGCGGACGTCACCGGCAAGGCCATGACCCAGCAGGACCTCGACGACGTCATCGAGGCGTTCGCGAAGGCCGCCGCCGAGGCCGAGCGCATCGGCTTCGACGGCGTCGAGCTGCACGGCGCCCACGGCTACCTGCTCGACCAGTTCCACTGGGCCGGCACCAACCGCCGCACCGACGCCTACGGCGGCGACCCGGTCGCCCGCACCACGTTCTCCGCCGAGATCGTCGCCGCGGTCCGCGCCGCCGTCTCGCCCGAGTTCCCCGTCATCTTCCGCTACTCGCAGTGGAAGCAGCAGGCGTACGACGCCCGTCTCGCCGAGACCCCGGAGGAGCTGGAGGCGATCCTCGCCCCGCTCGCCGCCGCCGGAGTCGACGCCTTCCACGCCTCCACCCGCCGCTACTGGGTGCCCGAGTTCGACGGTTCCGACCTCAACCTCGCCGGCTGGTCGAAGAAGATCACCGGCAAGCCGGCCATCTCCGTCGGCTCCGTGGGCCTGGACGGCGAGTTCCTCAAGGCATTCCAGGGCGAGGGTTCCTCGGTGCGCGGCATCGACGACCTCCTCGACCGCCTGGAGCGCGACGAGTTCGACATGGTCGCCATCGGCCGCGCGCTGCTCCAGGACCCGGAGTGGGCCGCCAAGGTCCTCGCCGGCCGCTTCGACGACCTGAAGCCGTACGACGCCGCCGCGCTGAAGACGCTCAGCTAGTCCGAGCCTGCCTGAAGAGGCGGCGCCCGCTGTGACGCGGGCGCCGCCTCCTGCCGTTTCCCGCGCCGGTCAGCCGTCGGCGCCGACGTGCCCGACGAACACGGCCCAGGCGGCGGCGCCGAAGGCGATCACGGGGCCGAGGTTCTTGGAGTCCCGCACGGGGACGAGGGTGGCGTGACCATCGGCCACTTCGAGGCAGTTTCCGCCGGTGGCATCGCTGTAGCTGGACCTGTGCCAAGTGGTGTCGCTCAGGGGGTACTCAGGGTTGTTCCTCATGTGAGTAATCCTCTGCCACTGCTTCGATCAGGGCTAGGGATTCCGCCGGTGAGAGCGCGCTGGCCCCGAGTAGGTCGAAGGTCAGCTCGTAGCTGGTGACCGTTCCTGGGTAGTCCTCCAGTCGCCCTGTGCCCAAGCCCTCCAAATAGGCGAGTGGGGGTGCGTCCTCAAACGCCATCAGCTTGAGAGAGCCACCCATCGCCATGTGGGCGCCTGCCTCGAACGGCAGTACCTGGATGATGATCCGGTGTCGCCTCGCGAGCGCCGCGATGTGCCGTAGGGCCTCAGCCATGACGTTCGCGCCACCAACCTGTCGGCGTAGGACGGCTTCGTCCAGAACTGCCCACAACAGCGGGGTTGTTGGATCTTCCAGAATCTGGGCCCGTTCCACTCTCGCTGCGACCAGATCATCGATCACGTCTGCTGTGGCGGTCGGGCGGCCTCCACGGAACACGGCCCGCGCATAACTTGCCGTCTGCAGCAGCCCTGGGATCAGCAGAGGCGCGTACTCCCTGATCGCCGATGCGATCGCCTCCGCCTCCGCCGCCTCCGCGAAGTGGTCCGGGTACTTGGACCTGGCCAAGGCCCTGCAGTTGCGCTCGAAGAAGCCCTTCGTGTTCAGGATCTCGTCTATCTGGACCGCGTATTCGAGGTGCAGCCGCCGGGTCCCCGCCTCCAGCTGGCCGATGAACGAGCCGCTCACGAAGAGGGGTTCGCCCAGCTCCGCCTGGGAGAGCCCCGCGTTCTCGCGGGCGTACCGCAACTCCGCCCCGATCATCGCGCGGGGTGAGGAGGCGGGGTCGAGGTCCTTCGGTCCGGGCATGGCAACTCCCTGTCACACAGCTGGGGTTGTTGAGACGCCGACTCTGGCCAGGTTAGAGGGGTGACGGCCACGCTGGGTGGTGAAAGCGAACACTCAGCGTGGAGGGAACGGGCGATGGAGATGACGCAGGGCAAGCGGGTACGGCCGACGGAGGAGATCGTGGCGGAGCTGCGGGCGGCGCTGACCGGCGTCGGCGTGGTGCTGCCGTCGCTGCGGGTCGATCCGGTCACCGGCGCGAGCGACGAGCCGTTCGCCCTGGTCGCGCTCGGCCGCTGCAACGTCGGCACGGCGCAGAAGCTGACCGCCGTGCTGCGTGCCTGCGTGGAGTACGCGGTCGACGTGCGGGACGGCCGGCTCGGCCAGGTGATGGGGCGCGAGGGCGGGCTCGTCCAGCTGCGGCCGCCGGGCGGCGGACGCGAGTGGGACTGCCCGCCGGAGTCCCTCGGGGAGGCGGCACCGGGGGACGTGCTGCGGGCACGGGTGCGGCGGATCAACGCGGAGCCGCGGCTGCCGTGAGGGAGGGGCCCGGGAGGTCACCGGTGAGGGGACCTCCCTGCTCGGCCCCGACCGCTACAGGTTGCCCATGGGCTCGATGTCGACCTTGACCGGGGTGCCCCAGATGCGGAGCACCTCGTAGTCGGTGAACTCGTGGACGAGGCGGTAGGCCATGCCGGGGCGGGGGGTGCGGCGCTCGGCGGCGAGATAGCGCTCGGCCTCGTGCCGGTCGCGGCGCGGGGTGCCGCACAGGTGCCACTCCTGGCCGGTCCACACCTCGGGGAGCCAGCGCTGCTGAGGCTGGGGGCGGTCGCCCCGGACCCCGTACCGGGACATGGCGCGGTCGGGCATCTCGTCCGGCGCGGGTGTCCGGCCGTGCGTGTACGCGTCGTTGACCTCGGTGCGGCGGGCGGCGCGGCGGCGGGTCTCGCAGAGCAGGCAGCGGTCGGGGGCGCTCTCGTCCACCGGGCCGTTCGGATGCTCGGAGCAGCGGGTGGTCGGCGCGGCCGTCGTCACCGTCTCCTCCAGCAGGTCCAGGGCCCGCTTCAGGTCCGCCTTGACCTCGTGCAGCTTGGCGTCGGAGGTGTCGGCGTTCAGGGCGTCGCCGTGCTCCCCGAGCACCCGCAGGGCGCGCCCGAGGGCGGTCAGCTGTGCGTGGTTCATGGTCCCAGCGTCGCACGCGCCGCCGACAGCGCGGTCACGCGGCGGCCGGTTCCGGGGGCCGGACGCGTGTCCGGCGGTCCAGGCCGAAGAAGTAGGTCGCGGTGAAGCCGACGGCGTACCCGGTCAGCAGGCCGCCCGCGTAGATCGCCGCGGTGAGGCCGAGGCCCCGGTTGCCGGACAGCAGCGGGAACAGGGCCCAGCCCGAGGGGCCGATGGCGGTCGAGCCGACCCGGTCGCCCAGCATCGAGAAGAAGCCGATGAAGGCGCCGCCCGCCGCTCCGCCCGCGCACGCGGTGAGGAAGGGGCGGCCCAGGGGGAGCGAGACGCCGTAGATGAGGGGTTCGCCGACGCCGAGGAGGCCGGCGGGCAGCGCCGAGCGG
Organism: Streptomyces sp. NPDC005302; assembly: GCF_040607345.1. Taxonomy (NCBI): domain Bacteria; kingdom Bacillati; phylum Actinomycetota; class Actinomycetes; order Kitasatosporales; family Streptomycetaceae; genus Streptomyces; species Streptomyces sp. NPDC005302. The sequence goes on along the minus strand of NZ_JBEXGN010000002.1, from coordinate 370,984 downwards.
ATCGTCGTGCGCAGCGAGGTGTCGTGGCGCAGGCGTACGTACACGGCGAGGGCGGCGCCGACCTGGCCCGCGCCCGCCATGGCGAGGACGGGCAGCAGGACGGTGTACCCCTGCTGCTCGATGAGCGTGGTGTGGATGGGGATGAGGGCCTGGTGCAGGCCGAGCATCACCAGCGGCAGGAAGAGGGCGCCGAGGACGAGGCCGGCGAACGCGCCGGTGGTGGAGAGGAGCCAGTTCGCGGCCGTCCCGATGGCGGAGGACAGCTCACCGGCCGCGTACATGAGGGCGTACAGCGTCACCAGGCCGGTCAGCAGCACGGTCAGGGTCGGGGTGACGAGGACGTCCAGGGATCTCGGGACCCAGCGGCGGCACCACTTCTCGACGCAGGTGCCGAGGAGGGCGGCGGCCAGTGCCCCGAGGACGCCGCCCTGGCCGGGCGCGAGCGTCATGCCGAACACCGTCACCTTGGCGACCCCGGCGTAGACGACGACCGCCGCCACCGCGCCGCCCAGGATCGGGGTGCCGCCGAACTCCTTGGCCGTGTTGTAGCCGACGAAGACGGCGATCAGCGCCATGAAGCCGCCGGCGATCGCGGCGAGCGCGGGCGTGACGCCCGTCAGCACACCGAGGTTGACCAGCAGGCCGTTCAGGCCGGCGATCACCCCGCAGCCGATCAGTGCCGGGATCAGCGGCACGAAGATGTCCGCGACCCGGCGCAGCAGCAGCTTGAGGGGTGTCGCGTTGCGCCGGGTCCGGTCGGCCTTCAGCTCGGCGCCGCGCAGCGCGAGACGCTCGGCCGTGGGTGTCAGCAGTGCCTCGAACTCGGGGGTCACCCGGGCGACCGTGCCGGGGCCGAGCACGATCTGGTAGCTGTCGTCGTCCGCGACGACGCCGAGGACGGCGGGCAGCGCCCGCAGGGCGTCCTCGTCGACCAGGCTCCGGTCCCGCAGACCCAGCCGGAGCCGGGTCATGCAGTGGGCGACGGTGAGGACGTTCGCGGGGCCGCCCACCAGGGGGAGGATCGCGGCGGCTGTGGTGGAGTCCGGTGTACGCACTCCCCGAGCGTGCTCGTCAGCCGGACGCCTTCGCCAGCGCGGCACGCAGATGGCCCTGGCTCTCCTCCAGAAGGCGGGCGGCCTCGGGCCCGTCCACCCCGCCGAGGATCGTCAGGATCGCGTTCTTCACCTCGCCGCCGGTGGCGGCGAGCGCCTGCTCGATCTCCTCGTCCGAGGCGCCGGTCGCGAGCGAGACGATCCGCCGGGAGCGGGCGCGCAGCTTCTCGTTCGAGGCCCGCACGTCGACCATCAGGTTCCCGTACGTCTTGCCGAGCCGGATCATCGTGATCGTCGACAGCATGTTCAGCACGAGCTTCTGGGCGGTGCCGGACTTCAGCCGGGTGGAGCCGGTGAGCAGTTCGGGGCCCACCACGACCTCGATGCCGTGGTCGGCGGCGGCCGCGAGCGGACTGTGCGCGTTGCACGACAGGCCGACCGTCAGCGCTCCGAGCGAGCGGGCGTGCTCGACCGCGCCCACCGCGTAGGGGGTGCGGCCGGAGGCGGAGACGCCGACCACCGTGTCGTCGGCGGTCAGCGCGAGCGCGTCGAGGTCGGCGGCGGCCAGTTCCCTGGAGTCCTCGGCGCCCTCGATCGAGGTGGACAGAGCGGTGGGACCGCCCGCGATCACGCCGACGACCCGGGCGGGGTCGGTGTTGAAGGTGGGCGGGCACTCGGAGGCGTCGAGCACGCCGAGGCGGCCCGCGGTGCCGGCGCCGGCGTAGACGAGGCGCCCGCCGCGGGCCATCCGCTCCGCGATGCCGTCGATCGCGGCGGCGATGAGCGGGAGCTGCGCGGCGACGGCCGTCGGCACCGTCGCGTCCTCCCCGTTCATCAGCCGGGCGATCTCCAGCGTGGGCAGCCGGTCGATCTCGGACAGTTCGGGGCGGAACGCCTCGGTGGTCAGCGTCTCCAACTCTGCTCGAAGATCGCCGTAGTTGGGCATGGAGGTCATGACGGGAGCGGCTCTTTCCGGTGAGGTGTCGTACCGCGCCCGGGAGAGGGGCGCGGCCGGGACGACGTACGGCACCGTCACGCGGGTGGCGTCAGGCCGCCCACGGACCGCAGTCTCCCTGCTGAATCAAGTCCCCCGGTTGGTGTCCCGCGAGGCGGCTATCGGCCGCCGCGCGGAGTATGGCGATGCGCCAGTGCCTCGTAGGAGGCGGCCAGCGCGGGCGCCGCCGTCTCGTAGGTGCGCTGGGCGACCCCCACGAACAGGCAGTCCACCACGAGGAGCTGGCTGGTGCGCGACGACATGGCCGCCGGCCGCAGCTCGCTCTCGCGGGCGGTGGACGTGGTGAGGATGTGGTCGGCGTACTGCGTGACCGGACCGCCGGGACGCCCGGTGATCGCGATCGTCGTCGCCCCGTGCTCGAAGGCGACCCGGAGCGGTTCGATGACGTCGCCGGTCGAGCCGGAGTGGGTGATGGCTATCGCGACGTCCTTCGCGCGCAGCTGCACCGCGTTGGTCACCGCGAGGTGCGGGTCGCTGTGCGCGTTGGCTATCAGACCGATCCGCATGAGCTTCTGGAAGAGGTCCTGCGCGACCAGGCCCGAGGCGCCGACGCCGTAGATGTCGATGCGGCGGGCGGCCGCGATGGCGGCGACGGCCGCGCCGAGCTGCACCGTGTCGAGCGAGGCGGCGGTGTCGGCGAGGGTCTGCTGCTCGTCGTAGGCGAGCTTCGCGACGACGTCGGCGATGGGGTCGTCGACCGCGATGTCGGCGGTGACGGCGGGGGCCCGGCCCGACTGCTGCTGGGCGGCGAGCCCGGCGAGCGCGAGGCGCAGGTCCCGGTAGCCCGGATACCCGAGGAGGCGGGCCGTGCGCACGACGGTCGCCTCGCTGGTGCCGGTGAGTTCGGCGAGCCCCGTGACCGTGAGGGCCGCGCAGCCGGCCGGGTCACCGGCGACGGCCTCGGCGACCCGCTGCATGGAGCGCGTCATCGAGGGAGCGAGGGTCCGCACCTTGGCCGCGAGGGCGGCAGGGGCGGGAGGAGCCTCGCCCGCGAAAATTTCCTTCACGTTCTGGGTCACATGATGAAAGATATTTTCCTTTGGGGCATACGGTCAAGGGTGCGCACAATGGGGGGCATGGACCCCAGCGACAACCCCCTCAGCCCCCTGGAACAGGCGCTCCACGCTGCTCGTGCCCATGTGCTCGCCGACCTGGTCGCGGGCCGGGTCGCCGAGGCGGACGTCGTCTCCCTCGTCGAGGATTCGGTGGTGCAGCGCCGCTGGTGGGTCGAGCAGTGGCCGGAGGGCGCCGGATTCGTCGCCGGGCTCGTCGCCCAGGACGTCCAGGACGCGCTCCTGGAGCGGCACGGGCGGTGGCCGCTCTGCCCCGTCTGCGGCAGCGGCGACCCGCACGCCCTGGAGGTCGAGCCCGAGCTGGGACCCGACCCGCACTGGGTGTGCCACCAGGCCGGCGTGAAGGTCTCCCCGGTGGGCTCCCTCGGTTCGGCGACCGGCACGGCCCCGCCCGCGTGACCGTCTACATCGATCCGCCCACCTGGCCGGGCCACGGCCGGGTCTGGTCCCACCTGATCAGCGACGTCTCCTACGAGGAACTCCACGCCTTCGCCGCGACGCTGGGCGCCCCCCGCCGCGCCTTCGAGCGCGACCACTACGACATCCCCTCGCACCGCTACGACGCCGCCGTGGCGGCGGGCGCCGTCGAGGTCGGCAGCCGCGAGGTGGTGCGGCTGCTGCACGGGGCGGGACTGCGGCGGCGCAAGCGCACGACCGGCTGACCGGTCCCGGCCCGCTCCCGCGGGGTGCGCCACCCGCCGCGTCCCGCTCCCGCGAGGTGAGCGGCCCGCTCAACTCTCGCGGGCGTACAGCCGCAATGACGGCTCCAGGTCGTGCAGTTCGTACGCCGCCCGCTCCTCGTCCTCGCTCACCCGGGTGAACCCGGCCCGGGCGATCACGCGCTGGGAGGGGGCGTTGTCCTGCTCGATGGCCGCGAACAGGAGCTTCACGTCGTCGCGGGCCAGGGCGTGCTCCGCGAGGGCGCACAGCGCCTCGGTCGCGTAACCCCGGCCGCGCGCGGTCTCCGCGAGGTCGTAGCCCACCTCGGCCCGCCCCTCCTCGTCGGGCACCCCGTGGAAGCCGATCCCCCCGACGGCCTGCCCGTCCTCGCGCCGCACGAGCACGAACATGCCCCACTCGGGCCGGTGCGTCCCCGCCTCGTACGCCTTCACGACCATGCCCGCGGCGTCCCGCGTGCCCTCGAACGGGCCGCCCTCGATCCACGCGAAGCCCCCGGTGCCGCCCGCGCGGAGATCGGCGGCGGCGGCCGGGGTGACGCCCTGGAGCGTGAGCCGCTCGGCGTCGATCACCAGGTTGTTGCGCCAGCGCCACTCGGTGACCGGGGCGCGGCCGGGCAGCTCGGCCCGTCCGGTGGCCCACAGGAGGGTGTTCCAGGGGGCGCCCGGTTCGGGCCGGACGTGCGGGAAGATCCGGGCCAGGACCCAGGTGCACAGCTCGGCCGGCGGCCGGTACGCGAGGCCGAGCCCCTCGGCGATGTCGTGGGTGTGCAGCAGGATCTCCGCGACACCCATCGCGGCGAAGCCCTCGCGGTTCGCGCTGCGGAACGGGTACGGGTGGAAGGCCCGCACCTCGCGCGGTGTCGTCCGCACGGCCGCGGCGAGCAGTCCGCCGGTCGCCTCGATCACCTCGACGGCCCCCGCGTTGTCGGTGCCGTCCTCCAGCGTGATGTCGAACGGCACATAGGCCGTGCCGGCCCGGCCCGCCAACTGCCCCGCGTACGCGACGAGATCACTCGCGATGTGCTCGGCGGTCCGCCGGCAGCTCCACTCCAGCCCTCCCGCCGTGGTTCCGTCCCAGTCCAGCCCGGCCGCCGGCCGCAGCAGCGCGGCACAGTCCCGGACGGCTGCCTCCACCTGGTCCCCACCCGTGTCTCCCATGCGGCCGAGGATAGGACGGATCACGCCTCGGAACACACGGGATCGGTCGCCGCGTTGCCCGTTCCGACGATCCGTGATCCCGGCGTGCGGCGTTGCAGGCGCAGCGAGACGACGGCCAGGGCGATGGCCGCCGTCGTCAGGGCCGCGCCCGCCCAGGCGGTGGCCCCGTAGCCGAGCCCCGCGTCGATGACCGCCCCGCCGAGCCAGGGCCCCGCGGTGTTGCCCAGGTTGAAGGCCGCGGTGGTGGTGGCCGCGGCCAGGGTGGGAGCGGCGGCGGCGACGTTGAACATCCGCGCGTTCAGGGCGGGGGCGGTGCAGAAGCAGGCGATACCGAGGAGGAAGGAGAGCAGCACCGCCGCGACGGCGTACCGCCCGAGGAGAGCGAACGCGACGAGCACGACCGTGTCGGCCGCCATCCCCATGATCAGCACCCCGAACAGGTGCGCGTCGGCGAACCGCCCGCCGATCGCCGTCCCGATGAGCGCGCCCACCCCGAACAGCGCCAGCACCGTCGGCACCCAGCCGTCGTCGAGGCCGGCGACATCGGTGAGCAGCGGGGCGAGGTAGCTGAACGCGCAGAAGACGCCGGCCGCGGCGAGGGCGATCGTGCCGATGGAGAGCCAGACCTGCCGGTCGCGGTAGATGCGCATCTCCCGTGTCATCCGGGGCCGTTCGGCCGGGCGGGGCAGGGGCGGCACCAGGGTCACGATGCCCACGAGCGCGATCGCGGACGCGGCGCCGACCGCCCAGAACGCGGAGCGCCAGCCCAGCCCCTCGCCGAGGAACGCCCCGGCGGGCACGCCCAGGACGTTCGCGACCGACAGGCCGCCGATCATCACGGCGAGCGCCCGGGCCCGCGACGTCGCCGGCACCATCGCGACGGCGACGGCCGCTCCGACCGCCCAGAACCCGGCGCAGGCCAGCGCGCTGACCACCCGTGAGGCGAACAGCACGGCGTACGTGGGCGCGAGGGCGCCGGCGACCTGGCCGAGCCCGAACACGGCGATCAGCGCGACGAGGGTGGCCCGCCGGGGCAGGCGCAGGGTCGCGACGGCGAGCAGCGGCGCCCCGACGACCATGCCGATCGCGAACGCCGAGATCAGCAGACCGGCCTGCGGGATGGTCACGCCCAGGTCCTCGGCGACGGGCGGCAGCAGCCCGGACAGCATGAACTCGCTGGTGCCGAGGGCGAAGACGGACAGGGCGAGGATGTAGACGGACAGCGGCATACGGGGGCGGCCACCGGCGGGACCGGTGGCGGGTATGTCCGGCTTCAGGGGACCGCGGCTCGGAGGCATGCCTCCTTCGTACGGCGTCCGGAGCGTGCCGTCGAACGGTTTCCCCGCCGTCCCGGATGACGGACGGGGGAGGGCGGTGGTGCGGAGGGAGGCGAAGCGGTGGGGGAAGCGGTGCCGAAGGCGCGGCCGGAGCGCCCCGCAGCCGACGGACCTTCCGCGCCGGTGGCCCGGCGCCCTCACCCCTCCGTCAGCGCCGCCAGCTCGGCCATGAGGTTCCGGCGGGCCGGACCGGACCACTCCCGCTCTCCGTACGACGTCCTGAACAGCCTTGGCAGATCGAGGAGTTGACGCAGCACGGCCGCCCGGCCCGCCCGGAAGGCGTCGTCGGGGACGAAGCCGTACTCCTCGCGGACGGCCGCGGCGTAGGCGGCGTACGCGGCCGGCGGCGAGGCCAGGATCGCCAGGTCGGCGTCGCACAGGACCGCGCCGTCGCTGTCGCCGTCGGCGGGATCGTGCGAGACGGTCAGCCGGACCAGCCGGACGACCTCGGCGGTGCGCTGCGCGCCGACCCCCAGCTCCGCCAGGGCACGCTCGGCCAGCCGCGCCGACCGCTCCTCGTTCTCCGAGCGGTCCGGCAGATACACGGCGTCGTGGAACCAGGCCGCGAGGCGCACCGCGGCCGGGTCCGCGGGCCGCTCCCCGTGCGCCTCCAGCACGTCGACGCGGTCGAGCACCGCGAGGAGGTGGTCGATGGTGTGGTAGCGCCGCTGCGGCTCGGCCCAGCGGTCCAGGAGGTTCTCCGCGTAGGGCTCCGGCGAGGGTCCCGGACCGTCCGCGCCGTCACGGGCGGCCCGTACGGTCCCGGCCCAGCGCTCCGCCAGATCCGCGCGGGCCGGATGCCGGGGACTCTTCCGACCGGTGCTGGGGTTGCTCTCTGCCGTCATCCGGCCATTCTCCTCGCCCCGGACCGCGTCCCTTCCTACCGTGGACCCATGATTCCTGGAGACGCACACGACGTACGGGACCCGGAACTGCCCGGCCTGCTTCTGCACACCGAGCGCGACGCGCTGATCCCCCTGTTGCGGGGCAGGCCCGAGGGGGACTTCGCGCTGCCGACCTCGGGGTGCCCGGCCTGGTCGGTGCGGGACGTGCTGGCGCACTGCTCGGCCGTGCTCACCCGGGTCGTCGAGAGCCGTTTCGAACGGGGGGTGTTCGGTCCCGAGGCCAACGACCGCGACATCGCCGAGCGCGGCGACTGGCCCACGGCCCGGGTCCTCGACGAGCTGGAGCGCGGGATGACCGAGGCCGGCGCGGCGATCGCCCGGTCCGACGGAACCCTCGACGCGGTCGCGCTCGGGGAGTGGGTGCACGCCGGAGACGTACGGGAGGCCCTCGGCGAACCGGGCGCGTACGACGGCGCGGGACTTCCACACGCCCTCACCCTCCTCGCCCGGTTCAGCAGGGAACGGGACCACCTGCCGCTGCACGCCGACCTCGACCACCTCGACGACCCGCTGCGCCTGGGCGGCGTCCCCGGCGACCGGCCCCCGGCCCGCTACATCGGCGACGCCGCGACGCTCGTACGGCTGTACGCGGGACGCCCGGTTCCGCAGGCGGCCGCGTACGAGCTGGTCGGGGCGGAGGAAACGGAGCTGAACCTGTTCGGGTGAGGGGCTGGGGACAAGCGGGTACGGAGCGGGGCGACGGCGGGCCGGGCCGGGCGGAGGGGGAAAACCCTCGGCCCGGCCGGGGCTTCTCGCGCCCCCGCGCCCGCGCGCGTACTCTTGGATTGGACTAGACCTGTAGCCGCCCAAGGAAGAGGTCCGATGAGCGAGCGGAAGAGCGCACTCCTGGAGGTGATCGCCCTCGGCGTGGAGGACGCGGTCGCCGCTCAGGACGGCGGAGCCGACCGGCTGGAGCTGGTCACCGACATGGCCGCCGACGGGCTGACGCCCTCGGTGGAGACCTTCGCCGGGATCCGTGCCTCCGTCGACATCTCGCTGCGCGTGATGCTGCGCCTGTCGGACGGCTTCGCCTCGGGAGGCGCGCAGGGCGTCGAGGCCCTGGTGCGCGCCGCGGGCGAGCTGCGGGCGGCGGGCGCCGACGAGTTCGTCCTCGGCTTCCTGGACCAGCACGGCGGCCCCGACCTGGCCGCCGTCGAGCGGATCGTCGCCGAACTCGACGGCTGCCGTTGGACGTTCCACCGGGCGATCGACCGCGCCGGTGACCGCGACGCGCTGCGCAAGCGGCTCGCCGGCCTGCCCGGTCTCGACGGCTATCTCACCGCCGGGTCCGCGACGGGCGTCGACGACGGCCTTCCCGTCCTGGTCGCCGAGGCGGAGCGCTGCGGCGAACCGGGGTACGAGCAGCGGATCATGGTCGGGGGCGGCCTGCGCCTCGACCATGTGCCCCGACTGCGCGCGGCCGGGGTCGACGCCTTCCACATCGGCGGCGCCGCCCGGCCCCTCGGCTGGACCGGGCCCGTCTCCGCCGTCGCGGTCCGGGAGTGGCGGGCCGCCGTCGACGCCCGGGCGCCGCTGCACGCGTAGCCCGGGGGCGGGGCGCTCCCGCCGGACCCCCGCCCCTCACACGCCGGAGGGAGTGGATTCCCCGCTGGTGTCGGTCAGTTCCGCCGGCAGCGGGGTCGCGTGCGTGACGATCAGGCCCGAGACCGCCCGGGTGAGGGAGACGTACAGGCGGCGCAGGCCGGTGCGTTCGTCCGGCTCGCCGTCGACGACGGCTTGCGGCTCGTCGAGCACCACGTAGTCGTACTCCAGGCCCTTGGCGAGCGAGGCCGGCACCAGGGTCAGCCGGGTCTCGGCCGTCGTCTCCTCGCCGGGGCCGAGATACGTCCGCCCGGCCGACGCCAGCGCCCGCGCGAGCACCGGGATCCGGGCGTCCGCCGCGATCAGCCCGATCGAGCCCTCCCGGCCCATCAACTCCTCGACCGCGTCGAGCACTTCACCGTCCCCGCCGGCCGCCCGCACCTCGAAGAGACCGGGGTTCTCCCGCACCGACGCGACCGGCGCGAGACCGGGCGCGATGTGCGGCAGCAGCCGCGACGCGTACGTGATGACATCCGTGGGGACACGGAAACCCGCCGTCAGCTCCTCCACGACGGCGTCCCCCTTTCCCAGATGCCCGAGCGCCTCCGCCCAGCTCCGGGTCGCCCACGGAGTGGTCCCCTGCGCCAGGTCACCGAGCACGGTCGCCGAGCCCGTGGTGCAGCGCCGGCCCACCGCGCGGTACTGCATCGGGGAGAGGTCCTGCGCCTCGTCGAGCACCACGTGCCCGAGCGAGTGCGTGCGCCGCACCAGATCGGTGGCCTCGTCGATCAGCACGGCGTCGGCCGCCGACCACTTCGCGGACTTCACGCCGCGCACCGGCTTGGCCCAGAGGATCTCCTTCTGCTCGGCCTCGTCGAGCAGTCCCTGCGCGTGCGCGGCGAGGAAGTCCGCGTCGCTCAGCAGCCGCAGCACCAGTTTCGCCGGGTCGACCTGCGGCCAGATCGCCTTCACGGCCGCCTTCACCGCCGCGTTCCGGGCGACGGCGTCCTGCACCCGGTCGTCCGGTGCTTCCCCGGAGCGCTCCATCTGGACCAGCACGGCGTGCGCGATGCGCTGCGGAAGGGCCTCGTGCGCGGCGCCGTACCGGATGTCCCGGGCGAGCAACTCGCTCACGATCTCCTCCAGTTCGTACGCCGCGACCCGCCAGCGGCGGGAGCCCCGGACCACCATCACCGGTTCCGTCGGCAGCGTCACGTGCGAGCGGACGGCCCGGCGCAGCACCTCCGCCATCCGCGCGTCGCCCTTGATCACCGCGGCCGGGGCGTCGTCGCTGCCGCGCACCTCGACATGCGCCACGAGGTCGTCGACGGTCGCCTGCCGGACCTCCAGCTCGCCGAGGGCGGGCAGCACCTGCTCGATGTAGTGCAGGAAGGACTTGTTCGGGCCGATCACCAGGGTGCCGGTGCGGGCCAGCCGGTCCCGGTGCGCGTACAGCAGGTACGCGACGCGGTGCAGGCCGACAGCGGTCTTGCCGGTGCCGGGGCCGCCCTGCACGCAGACCGAGCCGGACAGCCCCGACCGTACGATCTCGTCCTGCTCGGGCTGGATGGTCGCCACGATGTCGCGCATCGGGCCGACGCGCGGGCGCTCGATCTCCTGCTGGAGCAGCTTGCTGGTGGCCGCCGCCTCGGCGGGGTCGGAGAGGTGCTCGTCCTCGTAGGCGGTGAGGTCGCCGCCGGTGTAGCCGAAGCGTCGGCGCAGCCCGACGTCCATCGGGTCCTTCTTCGAGGCCCGGTAGAACGGCTGCGAGACCGGCGCGCGCCAGTCGATGACCATCGGGTCGCCGTCGGCGTCGTGCACGTGCCGGCGCCCGATGTAGAACCGCTCGCCCTCCGCGCCCTCGGCCCGGTCGGCGCCCGGCGCGTGCAGGTAGTCGAGGCGCCCGAAGAAGAGCGGGGTGTGGCTGAGGTCGGCGAGGGCCTTGATGCGCTCGCCGATCTGCCGGTGGAGCACCTCGGCGTTCACCCAGTTCGCGGTGACGTCGCGGATGTCGAGGTTCTCGGCGTCCTCGCGCATCGCGCGGAGCGCGGAGCGGGACAGGCCGAGGTGGGAGCGTTCGCGGGAGAGGGGATCGCCGGCTTCGGACGGTGCGGCGGACGGACCGTCGGACAGGGTGGACACGGGAATTGCCTCCGGGGACCTGCTGCGGGAGTGATGCGGGGGACTCGGACGGTCCAGGCCGGTCGGGCCCTGGATCTGTGGGGAATCCGTGCGCGATTCCGGATGCCGTCCGGTTTCCGTCCGGACGGCGGCACTCCGCGAAGGGAGGCGGGCAGGAGCGGAGATTCTAGGTGAGGGGCGCAGGCCGGTGCCAATGGGTTTTCCGGCCCCGGGCGTCCCGCCGGGGCGACGGACGGGCGGACGGCCCGGCTCGCGTCAGGGTTCGGCCCCCGGGCCCCTAGGGGGCGGTGTCCGTCGTGAGGTGTACGGCGGGCGGCACCGGGGGTGGACCCGGGGCAGGCCCAGGTTCGGTCGGAAGACCGACGCCGTTCGGGTCCGGGGATCGCACCATGGAGATATGAGTGCAGCCACTTTCACCCCAGGCCCTGCCCGTCCCGGCGCCGCCGCCCGCGGGGCGACGGCCGTCACCTCCGCCCACCACCGCCACCGCTTCGGCGACGCCCTGCGGGCCGTGAAGGTCTTCGCGGGCGCCGCGATCGACGTCGTCCTGCTCGGCGAGTACGGCGAGGAAGCCGGCGTCCGCCGCCGCTGACCCGCCGTACCCGGCCCGGCCGTGTCCCGCCGTGCCCGAACCCGTGCCCGAACCGGTGACCGCCCGGCTCGCGGGCGCCTCCCGTCAGCTCCCGCTGTCGGTCAGCAGGTCGTCGGCGTCCATGATCCGGTACGCGTACCCCTGCTCCGCCAGGAAGCGCTGGCGGTGCGCGGCGAAGTCCTGGTCGATGGTGTCCCGGGCGACGACCGAGTAGAAGTGGGCCTTGTGGCCGTCGGCCTTCGGACGCAGGACCCGGCCCAGCCGCTGTGCCTCCTCCTGGCGGGACCCGAAGGTGCCCGAGACCTGGATGGCGACCGTGGCCTCCGGCAGGTCGATGGAGAAGTTCGCGACCTTGGACACGACGAGCACGCTGATCTCGCCCTGACGGAACGCGTCGAACAGCTTCTCCCGCTGCGCGTTGCTGGTCTCGCCCTTGATGACGGGCGCGTTCAGGTGCTCACCCAGCTCGTCGAGCTGGTCGATGTACTGGCCGATCACCAGGGTCTGCTGGCCCGCGAACTTCCGTACCAGCGCCTCCGTCACCTTCCGCTTGGTCGCGGTGGTGGCGCAGAAGCGGTACTTCTCCTCCGTCTCGGCCGTCGCGTACGCGATCCGCTCGCTGTCCGTGAGGTTCACCCGCACCTCGACACAGTCCGCGGGCGCGATGTAGCCCTGCGCCTCGATCTCCTTCCACGGCGCGTCGAACCGCTTGGGGCCGATGAGGGAGAAGACGTCCGACTCGCGCCCGTCCTCCCGGACGAGGGTCGCGGTCAGCCCCAGCCGGCGCCGGGCCTGGAGGTCGGCGGTGAACTTGAAGACCGGCGCGGGCAGCAGGTGGACCTCGTCGTAGAGGATGAGTCCCCAGTCGCGGGAGTCGAAGAGTTCGAGGTGCGGGTAGACGCCCTTCCGCCGGGTCGTCAGCACCTGGTACGTGGCGATGGTGACCGGGCGGATCTCCTTGCGCGTACCGCTGTACTCGCCGATCTCCTCCTCGGTCAGCGAGGTCCGCTTGATCAGCTCGTGCTTCCACTGCCGGGCGGAGACGGTGTTGGTGACGAGGATGAGCGTGGTGGCCTTGGCCTGCGCCATGGCACCGGCCCCGACCAGCGTCTTGCCCGCGCCGCAGGGCAGCACGACGACACCGGAGCCGCCGTGCCAGAAGTTCTCCACGGCCTGCTTCTGGTAGGGCCGCAGCGCCCAGCCGTCCTCCGCGAGGTCGATGGCGTGGGCCTCGCCGTCGACGTACCCGGCGAGGTCCTCGGCCGGCCAGCCGAGCTTCAGCAGCGTCTGCTTGATCTGGCCGCGCTCGGAGGGGTGGACGGCGACCGTGTCGGCGTCGATCCGCCTGCCGACGAGCGGCGCGACGCGCTTGGAGCGCAGCACCTCTTCGAGGACGGGCCGGTCGGTGGTGGTCAGGACGAGACCGTGCGCGGGGTGCTTGCTGAGCGTGAGCCGGCCGTAGCGGTCCATCGTCTCGGCGATGTCCACGAGCAGGGCGTGCGGGACCGGATACCGGCTGAACTCGACGAGCGCGTCCACGACCTGCTCGGCGTCGTGCCCGGCGGCCCGCGCGTTCCACAGCCCGAGAGGGGTGACGCGATAGGTGTGGATGTGCTCGGGAGCCCGCTCCAGCTCGGCGAAGGGCGCGATCACCCGACGGCAGGCGTCGGCCAGCTCGTGATCGACTTCGAGCAGGAGCGTCTTGTCGGACTGGACGATGAGGGGTCCGTTCACACCCGTCCCTTTCTGCGCGGCGGCACCCGGCGCGGATGCTCGGCCAAACGTCCAGTGTGCCTTACCGGGGGGTGATCACGGCTGGTCGTCGGCCCGCTCCTCCGCCCGCCCCGCGGCGGGCGGCGTCACGGCTGGTCGTCCGCCAGTTCCGCCACTCCCGTCACCCGGTGCAGCGGGTAGGTGCGGACCTCGTCCGCCGTGTGGTCGTACGCGGTGACGAAGCCGCCCTCGACACGGATGGGGGCGATGACGCGCTGGCTGGCGGAGCCCTCGGCGTTGACGTAGCCGATCCACAGGGCCTCACCGGTGAGCACGGCCGCCTGCATGGTGGCGAGGGTCTCGGCGGAGCTGGTGCGGGGCAGCTCGCCGGTGACCGGGCCGTCGGCGGCCGGGTCCTCCTTGCGCGGGGCCGTCGAGGCGAGGTCCCCGGCCCGGATGGCACGGACCGCCGCGCCGAGGAGCGTCGCGTCGGGTACCGGCGGGCCGTCCGGGACGGGCTCGGGGGCGGTGCGCGGCGGCGTGCGGTGGGCGTGCGCCCGGGTGATCAGGACGTCACCCTCGGCGGACTCGGCGGCCGGCGCGAAGCCCATCGACCGCAGGCCCTCCAGCAGAGCCGCCGGGTCGGCCTGCGCGGCCAGCACCGTCGGCGCGAGCCGGCGCAGCCGGAACCCCTGCGACCGCTTGTCGGCGAGGATTTCGCTGAGCATGGCGTCGTCGTCGCAGCGGACGTAGGCCGACGCCGCCCCGATCCGCAGGTGCCCGTGCCGGCGCGCCACGTCGTCGATCAGGTAGGCGAGCGGCTGCGGGACCGGCGTACGGGAGTGGGCGGCGAGGAAGGCGTGCAGGTCGGAGGCCGAACGCCCGGCGTCCAGGGCCCGGCGTACGGAGCCCGGCGTGAAGCGGTAGACCGTCGCGCCGCCCTTGGACTCCACGTCCGCGAGCACCCCGAGCGTGTCGGCCAGCGGACGCTGCAGCGGGCCGGGCGCGACCGCCGTCAGGTCCGCCTGGAGCAGCACGTGGTCGAGCGGTTCGGGCAGCAGCGGCGCGACCAGCCGGGCCGCCCGCTCCGCCGCCGCGGCCTGCTCCGCGGGGGAGCGGGGCACGGCACCGGCCACGGCACGGTCCGCCGGGTGGTGCCGCTTGTGCGCGGGCAGCTTGGCGCCCGGCCCCGACGCCTCCGCCTTCGGCACGGCGGGCGAGGACGGCAGGCCCAGCAGGGCCCGCCCCTGCGCGGACAGCGCGCCCCGGCCGGTCACCCCGAGCAGCTCCGCCTCGGACAGGGTCCACCGGGCCAGCCGGGTCCGCAGGTCGTCCGTGGGGTTCCGGGCGCCGCGCGGCGGACGCTCCCAGTACAGCCGGGCGAGCAGGGAGTCCGGGGCGGGCGAGGAACCCTCGGGCAGGGTGCCGAGGAGCGCGAGGACACGATGGCGGACCTCGGGCGCCGCCGAACGGTCGAGGTTCGGGCCCAGCGCCGAGAGCGTCCGGTCCTTCGCGTCCCGCCCGCCGACCAGCCCCGCCGTGCGGGTCGCCGCCAGCCACGCCGAGGCGAGCCGCGCCCAGCGCTCGGCCGCCGGCAGCTCCAGCCACTCGTCGTAGGCCGGTGTCGCCGCGTACCGCTCGTCGGCCTCACCGTCGGACGCCACCAGGCCCGCCGCATGGGCGAGTTCCACCCAGAACGCGGCGACGGGCTCGGAGACGTCGAGCGCCACCGCCGTCCGCTTCAGGTCCCGCACACTCAGCCCGCCGGCACGCAGCACGGCGGGACCGCCCTCGTGCCAGTCCTTCAACAGCTCCTCGACCGTCGCCAGCGTCGTGTACGCCTGGCCGGCCGCGGCGGCGTCCACAACCTGTGGACGGTGCGTCGTCGCGGCCTCGACCGCGGGCGCCACCGGCTCCGTCACCCGGTGCGCGCGGCCCGCCCGCAGATGCAGGGCCACCTCCCGCGGCAGGACGACCGTGCCGGGCGCCGTCGGCAGCAGCATCCCCCGGCCGATCAGCCACCGCAGATGCGCCGCCGGGTCCGCCGTGACCTGCCCGTACGGCGGCCCCCACACCAGCCGCGACAGCACCTCCACCGCGTCGGCGGGCGCCTCGTCGAGCAGCGCGGACATCCGGCGCCGGTCGCCGAACAGGCCGCTCAGGGACGCCACCGCCGACACCGCGTCATGGGTCGTCGCGAGCCCCGCCGCGGCCACGATCTCCTGGATACGGCCCGGCGACATGCCCGTCGTGGCCTCGGCGACCGTCGGCCCGAGCCCGGTGGGGGACGGATGCTGCGGCGACGGCGCGAGCAGCTCGCGGGCCGTCCGCACGAGCCGCAGCCGGTCGTCGGGCCCCCAGACCAGAGCCTGCTCGCGGAGCGTCCCGAGGGCGTGCGGGAAGGCCGCCGTCACCGCCGGGTCGGCGTCGTCCCCCGCCAGCAGCCCGAGCAGTTCCTCGTACGTGGCCGGTTCGGGGGCCACGGCCAGAGCCTCGGCCGTCTGGAGCGCGAACCGGTCCAGCCGCTCCAGGGCGCGGACCACCGACGCCCGGGTGCCCGCCCGGGTGGCGAGCTGGGTGAGATCCGTGGGGACGGGCGTGATCAGGTCGGGACGGGAACGCAGCAAGGCGGTCAGCGAGGCGTCGTCCCGCGCCCGGAGTGCTTCCGCCAGGGACCGCGGGGCGGTCGTCTCGGGGCTCATCCTGTCAACGGTAGCGGGTGACCCGTCCCCGAGGCCCCGCCGCACGGCCTGTACGCGTACCCGGTGGGCGCGTTCCGCGGACGGGGCGGCCCCCTCCCCGGCGCGGAAAACCGGTACCTTCGTCCCCACGGGGAATCCAACGCACCCGCCCCGGAGGGGACTTCGTGGGGATCGAGAGCGACCAGCTGGTCTTCGACTACCTGAGCCGGGTCGGCGACCTGGCCCAGCAGCGGCAGTTGCCGTCGGCGACCCGGATGCGCCTGGTCACCGAGCTGCGCGGCGAGATCGACCGCAGCAGGGCCGACGACACCGCGGACAGCCCCGCCGCCGTCCGCCGCCTCCTCGAACGGCTCGGCACCCCCGACGCCGTCGTCTCCGCGGCCGGAGCGGGCCGCACACCGGGCTCCGCCTCCCCCTCGGGCACCGCCCCCGCGGCGTCCACGGACACCTGGGCCGCCGTACCCGCCCAGCGCTCCGACACCCCGCGGGAGCGCCCCAAGGGACTGCGCCGCGTCGTGCCCCGCCCGCGCCCCGCCGGGACCGCGCCCCCCGAGACCGTGCCCCCCGGGGAAGCGGGGGCCGACGTCCCCTCCCCGCCCCATCTGGCGAGCGCGTACGAACTGGGCGACAGCGCGACCCGGCCGGACTGGTGGCGGGTCACCGGCAGCCCCTTCGGCCTGGGCGACAGCGTGCCCGGGTTCACCGGCGGCGTGGAGATCCCCGAACTGCTCAAGCCGCCGCCCGCCGCGAAGGACCCGGCGGCGGAGGAGGCGGCCAAGGCGGCGGAGAAGGCGGCTGCGGAGAAGGCCGCCCGGGCCGACGGGACGGACAAGGGCAAGGGCAGGCGCGGGCGCTGGGCCCGGTTCGGCGCGAAGCGCCGGGCGAAGGCGGGCGCCGTGGACGCGACGGTCGTCGCCCCCGTCGTCGTACGTCGCCGATCGCTCCTCGCCGGCTCCACCAACCCCCTCCTGCTGCTCGCCGCCGCCCTCCTGGTCGCCGGCGCCGTCCTCGGCAACTGGTTCGCCCTCGGCCTCGGCTGGCTGATCGCCTACGGCTCCCGCCGGCTCACCCCCGCGGAGTCGAAGTGGGCGGTCCTCGTCCTGCCCGGCCTCGCGGTCACGGGAGGACTCGGCTGGCTCTGGGGCCGCCAGAACGGCCGCTGGGGCGACCCCGTCGCCGAGGGCCACATGAGCGACGCGATGGCCGAGACCTGGCCCTGGGTCGTCCGCGCGGCAGCCGTGGCCTCCGCCCTGTACCTGGTCTGGCGCTCCCAGCGCCGCCGCTGAGCCCGGCGGCCCGCACCGGACGTCCGGCAGACCCCGCTCCGCCCCGCCAGGGGGGCCCGGAGGGGCCCGTCGGCGGTCTGGGCACAATGGCGCATATGACTGCCCCCGCGCTGACCGTCGGTTTCGACCTCGACATGACCCTGATCGACTCCCGCCCCGGGATCCACGCCTGCTACACCGCGATCGCGGCCCGGACGGGGACGTACATCGACGCCGACCTCGTCGTGACCCGGCTCGGGCCGCCGCTGGAGGACGAGCTGGCCAACTGGTTCCCCGCCGCGGACGTCGCGACGATCGCCGACCTCTACCGCGAGATGTACCCGGCCCATGCCATCACCGGGACGCTCGCGATGCCCGGCGCCCGCGAGGCCGTCGAGGCGGTCCGGGCGGCGGGCGGGCGCACGGTCGTCGTCACCGCGAAGTGGGAGCCCAACGCCCGCCTGCACCTGGACCACCTGGACATCGCGGCCGACGAACTCGTCGGCAACCTGTGGGCCGAGCAGAAGGCGGTGGCACTGCGCGAGCACGGCGCGAGCGTGTACGTCGGCGACCACACCGGCGACGTACGCGGCGCGCACACGGCACAGGCGTACGCGGTGGGCGTGGCGACCGGCCCGTGCGACGCCCGGGAACTGCGCGAGGCCGGCGCCGACGTCGTCCTCGCCGACCTCACCGAGTTCCCGGCCTGGCTGAAGAACCACCGCTAGGCCGGCCCGGGCGGGCAGGGAGAGGTCCCGGAAGCGCGCCGCCGCTCAGGAGCTCGCGGCACGCGCCCTGCGGCGGCCCTCCGCGGCGGACTGCAGCACGCCCCCGGCCGCCAGCAGGAAGCCGACCCCCATGAGCATGCTCAGGCCGAACATGTAGGTCGGAAAAGGATCCGTGCCCAGGAACAGCGGGGCCACGGTGACCAGTGTGGCCACGGCTCCGATGAAGAACACGATGGCACCGGCACGGATCAGCCGGTCACCGGCTTCGCGGGAATTCGCTTGGGTTTTGTCACGCACCCGACCAGGGTAGTTCCCTGCGCGAAGGAACAGTCCGGCGACGTCTTGTCACCGGCCGCCGGACCACTAGCCTTGACAGCGGCGGGTCGGGCGACCCGCTGCAGTGCTATCCAGAGCCGTTCACGGGCAGTTGCCCCCGCAACGACCCGAGCAGTTTCCCGAGCAGTTCCCGACGAGTACGAGGACGAGGACAGACGGTGCCCACCGGCAAGGTCAAGTGGTTCAACAGCGAGAAGGGCTTCGGCTTTCTCTCCCGCGACGACGGCGGCGACGTCTTCGTCCATTCCTCGGTCCTGCCCGCCGGAGTCGAAGCTCTCAAGCCCGGCCAGCGGGTGGAGTTCGGAGTCGTCGCAGGTCAGCGCGGTGACCAGGCGCTCTCGGTGACGCTCCTCGACCCGACCCCCTCGGTCGCGGCGGCCCAGCGCCGCAAGCCCGACGAACTGGCGTCCATCGTCCAGGACCTGACGACCCTCCTGGAGAACATCACGCCGATGCTCGAGAAGGGCCGCTACCCCGACAAGGCCTCCGGCTCCAAGATCGCGGGCCTGCTGCGCGCGGTCGCCGACCAGCTCGACGTCTGATCCGAAGGGACCCTGATCCCTTCGGATCAGGGGAATTCCAGTGCGTCCGGTCCGAGGGGCGGTACCAGCCCCTCGGCCGCCGCACGCGTGAGCAGTCCGCGGACCGCCGCGTACCCGTCCTCGCCGAGATCGGCCGTGAACTCGTTCACGTACAGGCCGATGTGCTGGTCCGCGACCTTCGGGTCCATCTCCTGGGAGTGCTCCAGCACGTAGCCGCGCGACGCCTCCGGGTCGTCCCAGGCGGCGCGGACCGAGGCACGGGTGGCGTCGGCGAGTGCCCGCAGCCGCTCCGCGCCCAGCGAGCGCCGCGCGATGATCGCGCCCAGCGGGATCGGCAGGCCGGTCGTCCGCTCCCAGTGCTCGCCCATGTCGGCCAGCTTGTGCAGCCCGTAGTTCTGGTACGTGAAACGCGCCTCGTGGATGACGAGACCCGCGTCGACCTTCCCGTCGCGCACCGCCGGCATGATCTCGTGGAACGGCATGACGACGATCTCGCCGACCCCGCCGGGCACCGTGTCCGCGGCCCACAGCCGGAACAGCAGGTACGCCGTCGACCTCTCGCTGGGCACCGCGACCGTGCGGCCCGTCAGGTCGGCGCCTGCCTCCCGCGTCAGCACCAGCGGCCCGCAGCCCCGGCCCAGCGCGCCGCCGCAGGGCAGCAGCGCGTAGTCGTCGAGGACGTACGGCAGGACCGCGTACGACACCTTCAGCATGTCCAACTCGCCGCGCTCGGCCATGCCGTTGGTGATGTCGATGTCCGCGAACGTGACGTCGAGCGGGGGCGCGCCCGGGATCCGGCCGTGCGCCCAGGCGTCGAAGACGAAGGTGTCGTTCGGGCAGGGCGAGTAGGCGATCCGCAGGTCTTCGGAAGGTTCAGTGCGTACGGTCATGTCCGTTCCAACTCTCCAGGAGGGGCGTCAGCTTCCCGAACGCCCCGGCGAGTGCGGCGAGCGCGTCGCCGATGCGCCACGCGGCGCGGTCACGCGGTCCGACGGGATTGGACACCGCGCGGATCTCCAGCACCGGCACCCCGTGCGCGCCGGCCGCCTCGGCGACGCCGAAGCCCTCCATCGCCTCGGCGAGGGCCCGTGGATGCCGGGCGCGCAGTTCGGCGGCGCGGGCCGCGCTGCCGGTCACGGTCGACACGGTGAGTACCGTTCCGACCAGCCCGCCCGTGACGGCCGCGACCTCTCGTGCGAGTGAATCCGGCGGCCGGTGGCTGACGGTCCCGAAGCCCAGCTCGGTGACCGGGAGGAAACCCTCGGGGGACTCGGCGCCCAGGTCGGCCGCGACGATGTCGTCGGCGACCACCAGCGATCCGACCGGCGCGCCGGGCTGGAAACCGCCCGCGACTCCGGCGCAGACGACGAGCCCGTACGGCGTGCCCGCGAGGGCGGCCGCGGTGAGCGCGGCGGAGACGGAGGAGGCGGCGAGGGCCGGCCCCACACCGGCGGCCAGCAGATCGAGGCCGCCGGCCCGGAGCAGGGTCGCCCCGGGCAGCCGTGTCTCACGGCCCGGGGCGGGGGACACCCCGGCCACCGCGTCCCGTTCGGCGGGGACGGCGGTGGCCACGAGCACCCTGCGCCCAGCGGCAGTGATCAGGCGTCCTTCTTGAACTTGAAGGACCACAGACCCGACACGTCCTTCTCGCCCTCCTTGATGGAGACGACCGTCGAGTTGCCCTTGGCGCCGTACTGCTCGTTGAAGAACACGCTGCCCGGGATGGTGCGGTACGTCTTCGTGCTGGAGTCGGTCAGCGGCTGACCGTTCATCAGGATCGTCCAGCCCTTGTCCGCGATCTTCGGGTCCACACCGAAGCGCACGGTCGCGTCGGGATCGACCTTGATGGACTTGATGTCCTTGGACTGCAGGCACTTCGCCAGGTCGGCGGTCTTCACCGCGTCGCCGTCGTTGTAGCAGTCGGTCTCGGAACTCACCGAGTTGTCGCCGACCGTGACGGTGGCCAGCGGCGTCGGCTTGTCGCAGGCGGACAGGGCGAGGAGTCCGGCGGAAACGGCGCCGACGGTGGCGACGGCGCGGCGGGTGCGGGCGGCGCGTCGTCCATTAGCGGCTCTGCCGCGGGGCAGGGAGGTCATGGCCGAAGGCTATCGGGCGCGCCCACCAGTCCCCCCACGTGGGGTACGGCGTGCCGTGCGCGGACCCGCGCGGCCCGGACACCGTCCCGCGCGGCTCAGGTCACCCGCCCGCGCCCCGAACCCCCGCGCCGGGCCACGGAAAGCAGCCCCCGCACGGTCGTCAGCCACCCGACGGCGACGATTCCGGCGGCCACCGACAGACCCAGCGAACCGTTCAGCGGCATCGCGATACCGATGGCACCGCCGAGGACCCAGGCCATCTGGAGCAGCGTCTCGGAGCGGGCGAAGGCGGAATTGCGGACCAGTTCGGGGACGTCGCGCTGGATCATCGCGTCCAGGGACAGTTTCGCGAGGGCCTGCGCGAACCCCGCGACCGCCGCCAGACACGCCACCAGCGCGGTGCTGAAGAAGACCGCCGCCGTGACCGCGGCGCCCAGCACGAACGCCACCACCGTCACCACGATGAGTTCCGGGGCGCGCTGCTTCAGCCAGGCACCGACCGCCGTGCCGAGCGCGTTGCCCACCCCGGCGGAGACGGCCACCAGGCCCAGCGAGACCGCCGCGCTCTTGCCGCTCAGCGGGTGCTCGCGCAGCAGGAAGGCGAGGAAGAAGATCAGGAAGCCGGACAGGCAGCGCAGCGAGGCGTTGGCCGCGAGCGCGTGCGTGACGGCCGTCCCCACCGTCCGCAGCCCCGGGCGCGGCGGCTTCTTCAGGTGCGGGCCGTGCAGATGCCCCTCGTCGGCGGCGAGCAGCGCCTTGTCCTCGCCCTTGGCGGAGTCGACCTTCGGCGGCAGCGAGAAGGACAGGAACGTACCCGCGATGAAGATCACGAAGGCGCCGTAGAGCGGATAGCGGGCGCCCAGCGACTGGAGCAGCGCCCCGATGGGCGCCGCCACACCGGTGGCCAGGAGCCCGCCCAGCGTGACCCGTGAGTTGGCCTTGACCAGAGAGAAGTTGGGCGGCAGCAGCCGAGGCACCACGGCACTGCGCACCACGCCGTACGCCCTCGAGGCCACCAGCACACCGAGCGCGGCCGGATACAGCTCGAACGTGCCGCTCACCACCGCGCCCGCCAGCATCAGCGCGAGCATCGCCCGGGCGAGCATCGAGCCCGCCATGGCGGCCCGCCGGCCGTGCGGCAGCCGGTCCAGGAGGGGGCCGATCACCGGGGCGAGCAGTGCGAAGGGCGCCATCGTGATGCCCAGGTAGAGAGCCACCCGGCCGCGCGCCTCGTCGGTCGGCACCGAGAAGAACACCGTGGACGCCAGCGCCACGGTGATCATGACGTCGCCCGCGCCGTTCACCGCGTGCAGTTCGATGAGTTTTCCGAGGCCCGACTCGCCCGCCCCGTGCGCGTGCGTCGCCCGGCGGATGCCGCGCGCCGTCTTCGTCACGGGGAAGTTCAGGGCACGCCCCACCGCACGGACGGAACCGCTCACCCGGCCCGATCCGTCACCTTGGTTGCTCCCCTTGGCGCCACCGACACCGGTGGCTCCCTGGGGCGACCTTGCGGATGCCACCCCGTCATAGTGCCCCGAGATCGGTGTTTGTAGTGCGGTTACCGCGCGGATGGGGGGCGGCGGCTTGTGGGGGAGCGGGGCGCGCCGGGGAGCGCGGGACCTGCCGCGACGGGCGCCGGAGCGGCGGAGTCCGGCGGTCCGGCGGCACGCCGTGGAGCGGCCCGGATACCGGCGCGGAGCGCCGAAGACGCCCGCCGGTGTGGGCCCAGGCGCCAGGAGAAGGTAGCGTGCGTAACGCGCATGCGGCGATTGTTCTCGGCCGCGCGCCTCTCGGCCATCCCGCAGAATGGATGGCGTAGGTGCGCCCGAGTGCGATCGGGCGCGGACGTCGACGCGGCCCACCGGTCCGCTCCGTCCGCACCCCCGCCGGAGGAATGGCGCACCCGTGAGACGGCGTAGGAGAGAAGCGATACCTGTGAGCGCAGCGACAACGCGAAGCCGCACCCCTGACCGCCTGTGCGCCGAGGCGATCGACCTCGCCCGGACGGCCGCCGAGGAGGTCGCCTATCCGGGCATCGTCGGCGAGCACCTCGGGATGGTCTCCGAGGGGGACCGCGTTGTCACGCACTACTTCGAGTGCAAGGAACCGGGGTACCGCGGCTGGCGGTGGGCGTCCACCGTGGCCCGCGCGTCCCGCGCGAAGCTCGTCACCCTCGACGAGACGGTGCTCCTCCCGGGGACCGACGCGCTGCTGGCCCCCGAGTGGGTGCCGTGGAGCGAGCGGCTCCGCCCCGGCGACATGGGCCCCGGCGACCTGCTGCCCACGGACGCCGAGGATCTGCGGCTCGAACCCGGCTTCTCCGGCGAGGACGAGCCCGCGCCGAACTCCGCGATCTCGGACGACATGGCCGAGCTGGTGGAGGCCGAGGACATCGAGGTGACCGCGGGCACCCCCGCGAACCTCCCGATGGCCCCGCGCCGCGGCTCGATCGCCGCGGTCGCCGAGGAACTCGGTCTGCGCCGGGCCCGGGTCCTGTCCCGCTACGGCCTCCACGTCGCCGCCGACCGCTGGGAAGAGGCGTACGGGCCCAAGACCGCGATGGCGCAGGCCGCGCCAGCGACGTGCGTCAGCTGTGGCTTCCTCAACCGGATCGGCGGGACGCTCGGACAGGCGTTCGGGGTCTGCGCGAACGAGTTCTCGCCCGCCGACGGGCATGTGGTGTCCCTCGCGTACGGGTGCGGGGGGCATTCCGAGGCCGCCGTCATGCCGGCGCCTCCGCGGCCGCCCCAGCCGGTGATCGACGAGACCCGGGTGGACCCGTTCCCGCTGCGGCCGTCCCCCGACTCCGGGTCGGTCTCCGCCGCACCCGACGAGTCCACGGCGGAGCTCGGCCACTCGTAGCGGCCCGCTTTCCCCGGGGTGGGGGGTCTCCGTCCCTCCCCGGGGTCCACGAACTGCTTTCTTTCGCCCCCTCCGCCCCTGCCCTTCCCGTACCTGGGGCTCCGCCCCAGACCCCGCTCCTCAAACGCCGGAGGGGCTGAATCTTTGCGGGCGCCGGAGGGGCTGAATTTTCGCGGGCGCCGGAGGGGCTGGGTTTCTGCCAGCGCCCGGGGGTCCGGATTTTCGCGGGCGCCGGGGGCCGGGAAGCGGGCCCGTGAGGGCCGTGGGTGGTATCCGGTGCGGCGCCGGTCCACCCACTGCCCCTGGCCGGGGTGCGGTGATCGGCGGAGGTACCGCAGGGATCCGTCAGCCCCTACGCCCCCGCCGGGGGAGCAGGAGAGCGCGCGGTACCTTCGAGCCGCGACCCGCCGACCGTGCGGCCGCGCCACCCGAGAGGGAGAGTGAATCCGTGAGTAAGTTCGTGCGGCCCGCGGCCGAGGGCGCGGACCCGTTCGGCACGGCGCGCCTGCGCCGTGGCGTACTCGACGCCTGGGCGGCCAGCCCCGCCCGGTTCCGCGAGGACGCCAACGCGGAGGAGGACCTCGTCCTCGGCGGGTACCGCGACCGCCTCGTCGTGGAACTGGCCCAGAACGCCGCCGACGCCGCGGCTCGTGCCGGCGTCCCCGGCCGCCTGCGGCTGACCCTGCGCGACGGCGTCCTGATCGCGGCCAACACCGGCGCTCCCCTCGACGCGGCGGGAGTCGAGTCGCTGTCGACGCTGCGTGCCTCCGCGAAGCGGGACGCCCACGACACGGCCGTCGGCCGGTTCGGCGTCGGCTTCGCCTCGGTCCTCGCGGTCACGGACGAACCCGCGGTCGTCGGCCGGCACGGCGGCGTCCGCTGGGACCTCGCCGAAGCCCGCGACCTCGCCGCCGGCACCGCCGGGGACAGCGCGGGCCTCGGTGACGAGATCCGCCGCCGCGACGGCCATGTGCCACTGCTCCGGCTGCCGTTCGCCGCCGAGGGCACCGCCCCGGACCCGTACGACACGGCCGTGATCCTCCCGCTGCGCGACTCCGCCGCCGAGGACCTCGCCGAACGCCTCCTGCGCGGCGTCGACGACGCCCTCCTGCTCGCCCTTCCCGGCCTGGAGGAAGTGGTCGTCGAGACCGGCGACGGGGAGGTCCGCACCCTCCGCCGCACCCGGCCCGATGCCGACGGCGACGCCGGGTCCGCCCCCGCCCCGGCAGCAGCCGCCACCGGATACGGCACCGGCGACGCCCCCGCCGCCACCCACGGCCTCGTCACCATCGACGACTCCCGCGACGGCACCACCCGCTACCGCACCGTCGCCCACCACGGCTCCCTCGACCCGGCCCTGCTCGCCGACCGCCCGGTCGAGGAGCGGCTGCGCCCGCACTGGTCCGTGACCTGGGCCGTCCCCGTCGACTCGGACGGCGCCCCGGCCCGCCCCCGGACCAGCCCCGTCGTGCACGCGCCGACCCCGAGCGACGAGGCACTCGGCGTGCCCGCCCTGCTCATCGCCTCCCTCCCGCTGGACACCACCCGGCGCCACGCGGCCCCGGGCCCGCTGACCGACTTCCTGGTGGAGCGCGCGGCGGACGCGTACGCGGAGCTGCTCGCCGCGTGGCGGCCGGTGGACACCGGGATCATCGACCTGGTGCCGGGACCGCTCGGCAAGGGCGAGCTGGACGGCGCGCTGCGCCGGGCCGTCCTGGACCGGCTCCCGCGCACCCCGTTCCTGCCGCCCGCCGCCCCGCCGGAGGAGACCCCGGCCGCCGACACCCCGGCCGACTGGCCCGACAGCAGCCCGGCGGAGCAGCCGACCGCGCTGCGGCCGCGGGACGCGGAGGTGGTGGAGGGCGCCGGCGCCGACACGGTGCGGGTCCTCGCCGAGGTCCTGCCGAGCCTGCTGCCCGCCGGGCTGGAACGGCGCGTGGAACTGCGGACCCTGGGCGTCGCCCGGGTCCCGCTCACGGAGGCCGTGGACCGGCTCGCCGGCCTGGAGAAGGAACCGGGCTGGTGGCACCGCCTCTACGACAGCCTCGCCGGCGTCGACCCGGACCGGCTCTCGGGACTGCCCGTGCCGCTGGCCGACGGCCGCACGACGATCGGGCCGCGCCAGGTGCTGCTGCCCACCGCCGACGGTTCCTTGGTCGCGCCGGACACCCTCGCCCGGCTCGGTCTGAAGGTCGCGCACCCGGACGCCGCGCATCCCCTTCTGGAGAAGCTGGGCGCGCTGCCCGCGACACCCCGCTCGGTGCTCACCACCCCGCAGGTGCGGGCCGCGGTGGCGGCCTCGCTGGACGACGAGGGCGGGGCCTGGGACGAGGACACCCCGGACGCGGAGGAACTGGCGGACACCGTGCTCGCGCTGGTGCGCGACGCCGGGCTCGAACCCGGCGACGAGCCCTGGCTCGGCGCGCTGGCCCTGCCGGACGAGGAGGGCGAGCTCGCGCCCGCCGGTGAACTCGTCCTGCCTGCAAGCCCGTTCGCCCAGGTGATGCGTGAGGACGAACTCGCCTTCGTCGACGCGGAGCTGGCGGACCGCTGGGGCGGGCAGCCGCTCGCCGCCTGCGGGGTGCTCGCCGGTTTCGCCCTGGTGCGGGCCACCGATGTCGTCCTCGACCCGGACGAACTGGAGCCCCGCGAGGGGGACTTCGCCCAGCCCGACGACGCGGGTCTGCTCGACGCGGTCGACGTGTGGTGCGAGGACGTCCTGGACCGGCTGCCGGACTCTCCGGTACCGCCCGTCGCGACCGAGATCGTCGCCGTACGGGACCTCGACCTGGTGGACGACGACCGGTGGCCGCAGGCACTCGCGCTGCTCGCGCGACCGCCGCTGCGGGACGCGATCACCCAGCAGGTACGCGTCCTGCTGCCCGACGGCACGCACGAGGTGGTGCGGCCCTACACGGCGTGGTGGCTGCGCGGACATCCGGTGCTCGACGGGCGCCGCCCCGCCGGTCTGCGCGCGGCCGGCGGCGATCCGCTGCTGCGCGGCCTGTACGACGAGGCCGACGCGACCGGCTTCGACGACGAGCAGGTGCTGCGGGCGCTCGGCGTCCGTACGTCGGTGGCCGCCCTGCTCGACGAGCCCGGCGGCGCCGCCGAACTCCTCGACCGGCTCGCCGACCCGGACCGTGAGGTCTCCGGCGCCCAACTGCACGCCCTCTACGGCGCGCTGGCCGACCTCGATCCCGAGCAGGTGACGCTGCCGGACGAGCTGCGGGCCGTCGTGGACGGCGAGGTGCGGGTGGTGGACGCGGCCGACGCCGTGGTCGTCGACTCGCCCGACCTGCTGGCCTTCACCGACGGGGTGCCGCTGCTGCCGGTGCGGCCGGCTCGCGCGGCGGAACTCGCCGAGCTGTTGCAGGTGCGGCGGCTCAGTGAGTCCGTCACCGGCGAGGTCAGCTCCGAGGGCACCGAGCACGACGTCCCGGAGTCCGTACGGCTCCTGCTGGGGCCGGCGACGCCCGCCTCGTACCTGGAGCACGAGGAACTCGTCGTGGACGGAACGGAGTTGGACTGGCGGCGCACCCGCGACGGTGTGCTGCACGCCGCCACCGTGGAGGGTGTGGCCGCCGGGCTCGCCTGGTCGGCGGGCCAGTGGCCGCGCCGCTTCGAGGTCGCGGCCCTGCTGGAGGACCCGTCCCGCACCGAGGAACTGGCCCGGGACCGCTGGTTCGACTGAGCGGTCCGGGACCGTTTGCGCACGGGGTGGGCGGGTTGTCCGCCCACCCCGCTGCGATCTTGGTAACGCGTACACAAAATCTTCATCACCCGTACAACTATTCGTCTGCGCCGCTGATCTGATCACCGGAGTCAACAGACTCCACGATCACTTGGGCCCCCGGTGTCGACGAACCGCGAGGAACGACCACCGGCCGGGCCCCTTTCTCCACTTGGGGATCGCATGCGCATACGTGCCACCGTGGCCGCCGTCTCCGGCGCCCTGGCCCTCTCCGCCCTCGCCGTCCCGGGCGCCCACGCCGTCGGCTCCGCCGACCACCGCGCGGACGTCGCCAAGGTGCGCGAGGCCGCCCACGCCGCCTCGGGCAAGACCCCGTTCACCGGGTCCACCGGTTCCGACGGCGAGCCCTACGCGCTCGACCTGTCCTTCTCCAGCGTGAAGGTCAATGGCGGCAAGCCGATCGTCGCCGGGACGACCAACTCGGTCTCCGTCCCGGTCACCTACAACGTCAAGCACGCCGCGTCGGTGGACATCACCGCCGGCGACTTCCTGATGGACGTCGAGATCTACCGCGGCTCCTTCGAGGCGTTCGACAACGAGCTGATCGGCAACGACTGGCCGTCCTGCACGGCGACCTCGTCGACGGCCGCCACCTGCAACGGCACCATCGACATCGACCCGCACGACGAGCTGCGCAACGTGGACGCGACCACCTGGAAGGCCTACGGCTACGCGATCGCGCTGAACGGCGTCGACCTGGACGACCCGAACGCCGACCTGAGCAAGGTCGGATACGCCGAGCAGGACGCGCTGACCACCACCAAGCTCCAGCGCTACTCCCGTCTGACGGTCAACGCCGCCCCGGAGCCGGTCAAGAAGGGCAAGACCGTCACGGTCACCGGCCTGCTGTCCCGCGCCAACTGGGACACCGGCAAGTACGCGGGCTACACCGTCCAGCCGGTCGGGCTCCAGTTCCGTACGAAGTCCAGCTCCACGTACACGTCGACCCTCAAGACGGTGAAGTCGGACTCCAAGGGCAACCTGAAGACGACCACGACGGCCACCGTCGACGGCTACTTCCGCTACAACTTCGCGGGCACCTCGACCACCCCGGCCGTCAAGGCCACGGGTGACTACGTCGACGTCCAGTAGTCGGTAGCACCGCTCACGCGGGGACGCGGCGGTCGACCAGCCTCCACAGGAATTCCAGGACGGCCGCCGCGATCACCGAGATCAGCACCGCGATCCACGGCATCGTCGTGCCGACCAGCTTCAGCGCGAAGAAGTGCTGGAGCCACGGCACGACGAGCACCAGCAGGAACGCCCCGCCCATCGAGGCGACGAGGCAGATCCGCCACCAGGTGTAGGGCCGGGCGATGATCGCGAGCACCCACATCGAGATCAGGAACAGCGTCAGCGTCGCCGCGCTCGTCTCGGCGTCCAGCGAGCCGTCCCCGGTGTAGTGGTGCCGGGCGATCAGGTACGTCACGAAGGTGGCGACGCCCGCGACGACCCCACCGGGGATCGAGTACCGCATCACCCGCCGCACGAAGTGGGGCTTCGCGCGCTCCGTGTTGGGCGCGAGGGCGAGGAAGAACGCCGGGATGCCGATCGTCAGCGTGGACAGCAGGGTCAGGTGCCGGGGCAGGAAGGGGTACTCGACCTGCCAGCACACCACGAGGACGGCCAGCAGCACCGAGTAGACCGTCTTCACCAGGAACAGCGTCGCCACCCGGGTGATGTTCCCGATGACCCGGCGGCCCTCCCCGACCACCGAGGGCAGCGTCGAGAAGCTGTTGTTGAGCAGCACGATCTGCGCCACCGCACGGGTCGCCTCGGAGCCCGAGCCCATGCTCACGCCGATGTCGGCGTCCTTGAGGGCCAGCACGTCGTTCACCCCGTCGCCGGTCATCGCGACGGTGTGGCCGCGTGACTGCAGGGCGCCGACCATGTCCCGCTTCTGCTGCGGGGTGACCCGGCCGAACACCGTGCCCTTCTCCAGGGACTTCGCCATCTCGTCCCGCTCGGAGGGCAGCCGGCGCGCGTCCACGACCTCGCCGGTGAGGCCGAGCTTGTCGGCGACGGCGCCCACCGACACCGCGTTGTCGCCGGAGATGACCTTGGCCTTGACGTTCTGCTCGGCGAAGTAGCGCAGGGTCTCCGCCGCGTCCGGGCGCAGCCGCTGCTCCAGGACGACCAGCGCGGTGGGCCGCGCGGCGTCCTTCGCGCCGGGGTCCTCCACGTCCTTGGTGGTCCGGGCGAGCAGCAGCACGCGCAGGCCCGCCTCGTTCAGCCGCTCGGTCTCGGCGAGCGCCGGGTCGTCCTCGGCCAGCAGCACGTCGGGGGCGCCGAGGAGCCAGGTGCTGGACTCGCCGTTGCCCTCGCTGAACCCGGCGCCGCTGTACTTGCGGGCGGAGGAGAAGGGCAGGGCCTGGGTGCATCGCCACTCCTCGCTGTCCGGGTAGGCGGCGATGATCGCCTGGAGGGAGGCGTTGGGCCGCGGGTCGGACGCGCCGAGCGCGCCGAGCACCGTACGTACGTAGTCCTCGTCGGCGCCGTCCAGGGGCCGCAGCTCGCTGACGTCCATGCCGCCCTCGGTGAGGGTGCCGGTCTTGTCGAGGCAGACGGTGTCGATGCGGGCGAGGCCCTCGATCGCGGGAAGCTCCTGCACGAGGCACTGTTTCCGGCCGAGCCGGACGACCCCGATGGCGAAGGCCACGGAGGTGAGCAGGACGAGCCCCTCGGGGACCATCGGCACGATCCCGCCGACGGTCCGCGCGATGGAGTCCTTGAAGCCGTGCTGCTTGACGACGAGCTGGCTGATGACGAGGCCGATGGCGGTCGGGATCATCATCCACGTCACGTACTTGAGGATCGTGGAGATACCGGTGCGCAGCTCGGACTGGACGAGCGTGAACCGGGAGGCCTCCTCCGCGAGCTGCGCCGCGTACGCCTCCCGGCCGACCTTCGTCGCGGTGAACGCGCCGCCGCCGGCGACCACGAAACTGCCCGACATCACGGCGTCCCCGGGATGCTTGACCACCGGGTCGGCCTCACCGGTGAGCAGCGACTCGTCGATCTCCAGCCCGTCGGCCTCCGCGCAGGTGCCGTCGACGACGACCTTGTCGCCCGGCCCGATCTCGATGAGGTCGCCGAGCACGATCTGCGAGGTGCTGACCTCGGTGGCCTTTCCGTCACGGCGGACCGTCGGTTTCACCTCGCCGATCACCGCGAGGGAGTCGAGGGTCTTCTTGGCCCGCCACTCCTGGACGATGCCGATGCCGGTGTTGGCGATGATCACGTAGCCGAACAGGCTGTCCTGGAACGGCGCGACGGCCAGCATGATCAGCCAGAGCACACCGATGATCGCGTTGAACCGGGTGAAGACGTTGGCCCGGACGATCTCCGTGATGGAGCGGCTGCTGCGTACGGGGACGTCGTTGACCTCGCCGCGCGCGACGCGCTCGGCCACCTCGGCGGCGCTCAGCCCCTCCGCCCGCCGGGACGCGGGTATGGGCACGGGGTGAACGGGATCGAGTCCGGCGCCCGCGTCGATGTGGGTCATGCATTCGACGGTACGTGCGGATATACGGCTTCACCCGCCGAGCGCCCGAAAGATCCGACCTGGGGAGGACGGGGGTCGCGGGCAATGCTGCCGTGGGCGTAGGGGAGGTCCCGGGGTCGGCCGTTACTCCGTCGCGGGTGAGGGGGCGTCCGCCGCCCGGGAGCGCTTGATGGCCGCGTCGCGTCCGCGGACGTACCAGATGCCGATCAGGCCGAGTCCCGCGCCGGCCAGGCACGTCCACAGCCACCACAGGTGTCCGTGGTCGTCGAACCAGCCGTAGAACGGCAGCTGCACCAGGAAGAGGACGAACCAGAGGATCGTGCCGCCCGTGATGGTGGCGACGACGGGGCCCTCCAGGGGCTCCGGCGCCTCGTGCTTGGGGGTCCACTTCGCCATGTGCACAGCTTACGAGGAGCGGGATCCGGCCGACGCCCGCACCCTCGTTCCCCTTGTATACCAACGGTCTACGCGCGGAGATAGCGATTTCGGACTCATATGTTCATACTGAAACCGTCCAAGCCTGGCCGGTTGTATTCGTACGAAACACCAACGGAAACCTGGGGGAAACCCGTTGGTGACCGGACACTGACCAGGATTGATCATGTTCCCCATTCCCCTGCTCGTTTGAGGACCCGCATGTCCACCTCGGCCGCCACCCAGGCCCCCGCCCCGCAGGAGCCGGAGTCCCGGCCCACGCAGAGCGCCCTCGACCGCTACTTCAAGATCTCCGAGCGGGGCTCCAGCATCCCGCGCGAGATCCGCGGCGGTTTCGCCACCTTCTTCGCGATGGCGTACATCATCGTGCTGAACCCGATCATCCTGGGCAGCGCGAAGGACATGTACGGGCACCACCTCGACGGCGGGCAGCTCGTCACCGCCACTGTGCTGACCGCCGCGTTCACCACGCTCCTCATGGGTGTCATCGGCAACGTGCCGATCGCGCTCGCGGCGGGCCTCGGCGTGAACACGGTCGTCGCCCTGCAGCTCGCTCCGCGGATGTCCTGGCCGGACGCCATGGGCATGGTGGTCCTCGCCGGCTTCGTCGTGATGCTGCTGGTCGCCACCGGTCTGCGCGAGCGCGTGATGAACGCCGTGCCGCTCGGCCTGCGCAAGGGCATCGCCATCGGCATCGGCCTGTTCATCATGCTGATCGGCCTGGTCGACTCCGGCTTCGTCTCCCGCATCCCGGACGCCGCCCAGACCACCGTCCCGCTCCAGCTCGGCGGCGACGGACACCTCACCGGCTGGCCGGTCCTCGTCTTCATCCTCGGCACGCTCTTCACGCTCGCCCTGATGGTCCGCAAGGTGCCGGGCGCGATCCTCATCTCGATCGTCACCATGACCGTCGTCGCGGTGATCATCAACGCCGTCGCCACCATCCCGTCCTGGGGCCTGACCACCCCGAAGTGGCCCGGCAACCCGGTCGCCTCCCCGGACTTCGGTCTCGTCGGCAAGGTCAGCCTGTTCGGCGGCTTCGACAAGGTCGGCGTGCTGACCGGCGTCCTCTTCGTCTTCACCGTGCTGCTGTCGTGCTTCTTCGACGCGATGGGCACGATCATGGGCATCAGCGACGAGGCCAAGCTGACCGACGCCCACGGCAACATGCCCGGCATCAACAAGGTCCTCTTCGTCGACGGCATCGCCGTCGCCGCGGGCGGCGCCTCCTCCTCCTCGGCCACCACCTGCTTCGTGGAGTCCACGGCCGGTGTCGGCGAGGGTGCCCGTACCGGCTTCGCGAACGTGGTCACCGGCGCGCTCTTCGCCGTCGCCCTCTTCCTGACCCCCATCGCCACGATGGTCCCGTCCCAGGCCGCCACCCCCGCGCTCATCGCGGTCGGCTTCCTGATCCTGTCCCACTCGATCAAGGAGATCGACTGGGCGGACTACACCATCGCCATCCCGGCCTTCGTGACGATGATGCTGATGCCGTTCACCTACTCGATCACGAACGGCATCGGCATGGGCTTCATCACCTTCGTCGTGCTGCGCCTCGCGGCCGGCCGCGGGCGGGACATCCCGGTCGCGATGTACGTGGTGTCGGCGGTCTTCACCTTCTACTACCTGATGCCGGCCCTCGGCCTGACCTGACCCGGCCGGGGACGGCGACACGGGTACGCGGCCTCACGTGACCCCGTAGAACTTCTCCGTCTCCTCGACGGCGGTCTGGAACCGCTCGTCGAAGTCGTCGCGAATGAGCGTCCGGACCACATAGTCCTGGACGCTCATTCCGCGTTTTGCGGCATGTTCCCGGAGCCGGTCGAGCAGCTCCCCGTCCATACGCAGGCTGAGCACGCTGGTCCCCATGCAGTCGAGGGTCGCCGCACGCGGGCCGCAGCCGGGTCGCTTTCCGGATCCGGCTCACTCATATGAGTGACCTCGGGGTTCGGTGGCGCGGTTCACGGGCAGCCCGTTGGTCTTTAGCGAGGGTAATGAGTTACGCTAAAGAACATGCCTGACCTCACCCAGGGCGACGACGAGGCCGCCGTGAACGCCTTGCGATCCGCAGTGATGCGGTTGTCGCGCCGACTCAAGCACCAGCGGGTCGACGAGTCGCTGAGCCCGACCGAGATGTCGGTGCTCGGCACCCTCGCCCGCTGCGGCACCGCCACGCCCGGCGAACTGGCCCGCAAGGAGCACGTGCAGCCGCCGTCCATGACGCGCATCGTCGCGCTCCTCGAGGCCAAGGGTCTCGTCAGGCTGGAGCCGCACCCCGAGGACCGGCGCCAGAAGGTCGTCACGCAGACCGACAAGGCGGAGGCCATGCTCGAAGAGAGCCGCCGCAAGCGGAACGCGTTCCTGGCCGGCCTGGTCGAGGTCCTCGACGAGGACGAGTGGGCCAAGCTCCGCGAGGCCGCCCCCGTCCTGGAGAAGCTCGCCCACATCTGAACCGCTCCACCGGCCCCCACCGATCCCGGATCGGCGGGGGCCGCCCCCAGCAAGCGCCGACGCCCCCCATGACGCCGACGTCCACGACTCCCCGGAGGCGAGCCCTTTTGAGTACGGGACCCGGAGCACACTCCGCCCCCGCACCAGCCACCCACGACTCCTCAGCCGCCCACGACTCCCCGGCCACCACCGGAACCACCCCGGCCACCGCGGACCCCGCACAGGCCGCGGACCCCGCGCAGGCCACGCCCGCGACTCCCCCGGCCACCGCCGGGACTCCCGCGGCCACCCCGGAGACCCCGGGCACCTCCCCGGCCACCGCCGAGACGTCGCCGGCCACCGCCGGGACCACTCCGGTAACCGCCGGGACCACTCCGGTAACCGCCGGGACCACTCCGGTAACCGCCGGGACCACTCCGGCCACCGCCGGGACCACTCCGGCCGCCTCCGGGACCACTCCGGCCGCCTCCGGGACCTCCCCGGCCGCCTCCGGTACCTCCCCGGCCGCCTCCGGCCTCGCCCCTCGCACCCCGCGCTCCACCTCGATGTTCAGCTCGCTGAAGGTCCGCAACTACCGGCTGTTCTTCATGGGCCAGGTCGTCTCCAACACCGGCACCTGGATGCAGCGCATCGCCCAGGACTGGCTGGTGCTGAGCCTGACCGGCTCCTCCGCCGCCGTCGGCATCACCACCGCCCTGCAGTTCCTGCCGATGCTGCTCTTCGGCCTGTACGGCGGCGTCCTCGTCGACCGGCTCCCCAAGCGCCCCACGTTGCTCGTCACCCAGACGGCGATGGCCCTCACCGGCCTGGCGCTCGCCTTCCTCACCCTCTCCGGACACGTCCAGGTCTGGCACGTCTACGTCGCCGCGTTCGCCGTCGGTCTCGCCACCGTCGTCGACAACCCGGCCCGCCAGTCCTTCGTCTCCGAGATGGTCGGACCCGGCCAGCTGCAGAACGCGGTCAGCCTGAACTCGGCCAACTTCCAGTCCGCACGCCTGGTCGGCCCCGCCGTCGCCGGACTCCTCATCACCGGCGTCGGCACCGGATGGGCCTTCCTCCTCAACGGCCTGTCGTTCGTGGCACCCATCGCGGGCCTGCTCCTGATGCGCGCCCGCGAACTCCACGTCGTCCAGCGGACACCGCGCGGCAAGGGCCAGCTCCGCGAAGGCCTGCGCTACGTCGCCGGCCGTCCCGACCTGATCTGGCCGATCGTCCTCGTCGGCTTCATCGGCACCTTCGGGTTCAACTTCCCCGTCTGGCTGTCGGCGTACGCGGACGACACCTTCCACGCGGGCGCCGGCGCCTACAGCCTCTTCAACACCCTGATGGCCCTCGGCTCACTGGCCGGCGCGCTGCTCGCGGCCCGCCGCGGCACCGCACGGCTGCGCGTGCTGATCGCGGCGGCCGTCGCCTTCGGCGCGCTCGAAGTGGTCGCCGCGGTGGCCCCCTCGCTGTGGCTGTTCGCCCTGCTGATGGTCCCGATCGGCATCGCCGGCCTGACGGTGAACGTCACGGCGAACACCTCGGTCCAGATGGCCACCGACCCGGCCATGCGCGGCCGGGTCATGGCGCTGTTCATGATGGTCTTCATGGGCGGCTCCCCCCTGGGCGCCCCGCTGGTCGGCTGGGTCACCGACGCCTACGGACCCCGGATCGGCTTCGCGCTCGGCGGCCTCGTCTCGATGGCCGCCGCGACGACGATCGGCCTGGTCCTGGCGCGCCTGGGCGGTCTGCGCGTCTCCCTCGGCTGGCACCGCGGCGCACCCCGCGTCCGCTTCGTGCCGCGCGCCCGCACCGAGGAGCAACTGGCCGCCGTGTGACACCCCGCCGGTGAACAGCCGGACCGACGCGACGGCCGGCCCCCTCCGCCCGAGGGGGCCGGCCGTCGCGCACGGGGAGAACGGGCCACCGGGCAATTCCCTCCGCGCGGGCGCCGCCACCTGGGAAAGTGGCCGCATGAGACTCTTCGCGGCCGTGCTGCCGCCCGCCGACGCGGTGCGTGAACTCGCCACGGAGGCCGACCTGTTGCGGCGCACGCCGGGCGCCGACGCGCTGCGCTGGACGGGCCGCCCCGGCTGGCACTTCACCCTCGCCTTCTACGGCGAGGTCGCCGACGCCACCGTCCCGGACCTCACCGAACGGCTGACCCGTGCCGCCCGTCACACCGCGCCCTTCCCGCTGGCCCTGCGCGGCGGCGGCCACTTCGGCGGCCGCGCCCTGTGGGCGGGCGCCACCGGGGACACCGACAGCCTGCGGCTGCTGGCCGCCCGCGCGGAGGCCGCCGGCCGCAAGGCGGGCATCGCCATGGAGGAACACCGCCACTACCGGCCCCACCTCACCCTGGCCCGCAGCCGCGACTCCGCCGACTTCACCCCGTACGTCACCGCCCTGGACGGCTTCACCGGCTCCACCTGGACCGTGGGCGAGCTGTGTCTCGTCCGCAGCAACCTGCCGGCCTCCGGGATCCCCGGTGAGCGGCCCCGCTACGAGACGCTGGCCGCCCGGCCGCTGGGGGCGGGCGACGGGACCGGGCAGCGGGCCCGTTAACCTCGATGGCGTGAACCCGAAGACCCGTAACCGGATCATGGCCGGTGTGCTCGTGCTGATGTTCGTCGTCGTGGCCATGGCGGCGGCGGTCAGGTAGCGACCGCCACCGCCAAACACCGGACGCCCGCACGGGCGCGTCCTACCAGGCGAACGCCTCCGGCGAGGGACCCGGACCCGGGAAGATCTCGTCGAGACCGTCCAGGACCTCCCGCGACAGCTCCAGCTCCACGGCGCGCAGCGCCGACTCCAGCTGCTCCGCGGTGCGCGGGCCGACGATCGGGCCGGTCACCCCGGGGCGGGTCAGCAGCCATGCCAGGGCCGCCTCACCGGGCTCCAGGCCGTGCTTGTCGAGCAGGTCCTCGTACGCCTGGATCCGGCCGCGTACGGCCGTGTCCGCGAGGGCGTCGGCGGACCTGCCGCCCGCCCGGCGGCCGCCCTGGACCTCCTTCTTGATCACACCGCCCAGCAGCCCGCCGTTCAGCGGCGACCAGGGGATGACCCCGAGCCCGTACTCCTGCGCCGCCGGGATGACCTCCATCTCGGCGCGCCGCTCGGCGAGGTTGTACAGGCACTGCTCGCTGACCAGGCCGATGGTGCCGCCGCGGCGCGCGGCGATCTCGTTGGCCTGAGCGATCTTGTAGCCGGGGAAGTTACTGGACCCCACGTAGAGGATCTTGCCCTGCTGCACCAGGACGTCGATGGCCTGCCAGATCTCGTCGAACGGCGTCGACCGGTCCACGTGGTGGAACTGGTAGATGTCGATGTGGTCGGTCTGCAGCCGCTTCAGGCTCGCGTCGACCGCCCGCCGGATGTTCAGGGCGGACAGCTTGTCCTGGTTGGGCCAGGGCTCGCCCTCGGCGCCCATGTTCCCGTACACCTTGGTCGCGAGGACCGTCCGCTCCCGGCGGTCGCCGCCCTGGGCGAACCAGTTCCCGATGATCGATTCGGTACGGCCCTTGTTCTCGCCCCAGCCGTACACGTTCGCCGTGTCGAAATAGTTGATACCCGCGTCCAGCGCCGCGTCCATGATGGCGTGGCTGTCGCCTTCGTCGGTCTGCGGTCCGAAGTTCATGGTGCCGAGGACGATCCGGCTGACCTTGAGCCCCGTGCGTCCGAGCTGTGTGTACTTCATGACATACCAGCCAACGGGGTGGAGTGCGCTCTAGGCAAGAGCGGATCGCGGTGTCCGGCCGGGCCCGGCCCTCCGCCCGTCCAACACCCCTCCAGGAAGCCCTGGTTGGCCCCTCGCAGATCCGGTGGGCCGAAAGGGGGCCCTCCCGGACAGGAGGGCCCCCTCTTCGCGCCTGCGGCCGTCGCGGGCCGTTCAGGCCGTCGCGGCGGCGTACGGCTCGCCCAGATCCCACGCCTGGTACATCGCCTCGGCGAACCCCTCCGCGATCTTGTGCTCGCCGCCCGCGTTCGGATGCGTGCCGTCGTAGGTGTCGAAGGTGATGTCGTACGAGGGCGGCGGGGACGCCAGGAGCAGCGGGGAGCGCGGCTCGTCGAGGTCGGCGACCGTCTTGGCGAGCAGTTCGTTGAACGCGGCGACCTCGGTGGCGAAGGGGGCGTCGGTCTCGGCGCGCACGTTCGGTATCACCGGGAGCAGCACCATCCGCAGCCGCGGGTTCGCGGCCCGGGCCTCCGCCACGAACGTGCGGGCGTTGTCGGCCGTCTGCACCGCGTTGGTGTAGAAACCGAGGTCGATCAGGCCGAGCGAGACCAGCAGGACGTCGGCGCGCTGGGCGCGGACCGTCTCGCGGATGACCGGCGCCATGTGCTGCCAGCCCTCGCCCCAGCCCGCCAGATGACCGCGCGGGAAGTCCGGGTCGGCGTACTCGTAGGAGTCGGGGGCGCCCGTCGTCATGTCGTAGAGCGTCTCGCGCGGACCGACGATCTTGAACGGGCCCCCGTAGGTCGCCCGCAGGTGCTGCCACATCCGGTAGCGCCACGTGTGTTCGCCCGCGCTACCGATCGTCATGGAGTCCCCGACGGGCATGAACCTGAGCATCCGCTCATCATGGACGATCGGCGGGGGTGCGATGAGCCGTCCCGGTGTGAGGCCCGCCACTGTCCGCCCGGTCCACCGCCCGTCCGCGCGTCCGCCGCGCGTCCGCCGTCCATCCGCGACAGGTCCGCTGTCCGTCCGCTGCCGGTCCGCCGCCGGTCCGCTGTCGGCCGGGGGCTGTTCGGCGGGCACCGCCGACGCGAACGCTCGGGCGGGGTGGCAGGCTTGGGCCATGCGCCGATCGCCCTCGTTCCGTCCCGGGACCGCCGCCGGAGCCCTCGCCGGCGCCGTTGTCGTAGCCGCCGCCTCCCTCGCCCTCGCGGCGCCGGCCCTCGCCGACGGAGGGGACGACGGATTCACCATCAAGGACCCCCGCATCACCGAGTCCAGCGGCCTCGCCGCCTCCCGCATCCACCCGGGCGTGTACTGGACCCACAACGACAGCGACGACGGCGCCTACCTCTACGCCGTCGACAGCCGGACCGGCCGCACCGTCGCGACGGTCACCATGAGCGGCGTCGGCGCGCCCCGGGACGTCGAGGCGATCTCGCTGGGCCCCGACGGCGACCTGTACGTCGGCGACATCGGCGACAACCTCGGCGGCAAGTGGGACCACGTGTGGATCTACAAGCTGCCCGAGCCGAAGGTCCTCAAGGACCAGACGATCCGCGCCACCCAGTACGTCGTGAAGTACTCCGACGGCCCCCGCAACGCCGAGGCGCTGATGGTCCACCCCAAGACGGGCCGCGTGTACATCGCCGACAAGGACGAGGACGGCGGCCACCTCTACGAAGGCCCCGCCCACCTCTCCGCGACCGGCACGAACACGTTCAAGCCCGTCGCCCCCATCGACCTGTGGGTCACCGACGGCGCGTTCTCGCCCGACGGCCGGCACCTCGCCGTACGC
The DNA here is from genome assembly GCF_040607345.1 of Streptomyces sp. NPDC005302. Taxonomy (NCBI): domain Bacteria; kingdom Bacillati; phylum Actinomycetota; class Actinomycetes; order Kitasatosporales; family Streptomycetaceae; genus Streptomyces; species Streptomyces sp. NPDC005302. The sequence goes on along the minus strand of NZ_JBEXGN010000002.1, from coordinate 331,640 downwards.
GGCTACTTCGGCGGCATCCTCTACGACTGGAACGGCGGCGGCATCAAACGCGAGGGCCGCCTGAACGTGCCCCTCCAAGGACAGGGCGAGTCCGTCACGTACACCACCGACGGAACGAAACTCATGTACGGCAGCGAGGGCGCGAACAGTCCCGTGCAGCCGCAGGACGCACCCGGCGCGTCCGCTTCCGACGGCAAGTCGCCCTCGCAGGGCGGCGGTTCCGCCTCCGGCGACGACGGCGGCCCGATGAGCGGCAGCCTCAAGGTCGGCGCCGTCGCGGTCGCCGCGCTGCTCGCCGTGGTCTTCGGCTTCCGGCGCCTGCTGCGCCGGAACTGACCCGGGCGGAGCGGCCCGCCGGACCCGTACGAGCGAGGGCGCCGACAACGGCGCGAGGGGCGCCCGGCACGTTCCCGTGCCCGGCGCCCCTCGCCCGTACCGCCCGAACTCCCCGCGGGGAAGCGGTGGTTACAGCTTCTCGATCACATAGTCGATGCACTGCGTGAGCGCCTCGACGTCCGCCGGGTCGATCGCCGGGAACATCGCGACGCGCAGCTGGTTGCGGCCGAGCTTGCGGTAGGGCTCCGTGTCGACGATGCCGTTCGCGCGCAGGGCCTTGGCGACGGCCGCCGCGTCGACCTCGTCGGCGAAGTCGATCGTGCCGATGACCTGCGAGCGCTTGGCGGCGTCGGTGACGAACGGGGTCGCGTACTTGCTGTCCTCGGCCCAGCGGTACAGGCGCGAGGAGGAGTCCTTCGTGCGGGCCGTCGACCAGGCGAGACCGCCCTGGCCGTTGATCCACTCCAGCTGCTCGTTGAGCAGGAAGAGGGTCGCGAGGGCCGGGGTGTTGTACGTCTGGTTCTTGCGCGAGTTGTCGATCGCGGTGGGCAGCGAGAAGAACTCCGGGACGTGCCGGCCCGAGGCGTGGATCCGCTCGGCGCGCTCGATGGCGGCCGGGGAGAACACGCCGATCCACAGGCCGCCGTCGGAGGCGAAGGACTTCTGCGGGGCGAAGTAGTAGACGTCGGTCTCGGCGATGTCGACGGGCAGGCCGCCGGCGCCGGAGGTGGCGTCCACCAGGACGAGGGAGCCCTCGTCGGCGCCCGCGACCCGCTTGATCGGGGCGGCGACACCGGTGGAGGTCTCGTTGTGGGTGAAGGCGTACACGTCGACGCCCGCCTCGGCGGCCGGCTCGGGGTGGGTGCCCGGGTCGGAGGAGACGACGGTAGGGTCGGCGAGCCACGGCGCGAGCTTGGCGGCCTTCGCGAACTTCGAGGAGAACTCGCCGAACGTGAGGTGCTGCGACTTGTTGTCGATCAGTCCGTGCGTCGCGACGTCCCAGAACGCGGTGGAGCCGCCGTTGCCGAGGACCACCTCGTATCCGTCGGGCAGCGAGAACAGATCGCGCACGCCCTCGCGGACCGTGCCGACCAGGTTCTTGACCGGGGCCTGGCGGTGAGAGGTGCCGAGCAGGGAACTGCCGGTCGCGGCCAGCGCGTCGAGCGCCTCCGTCCGCACCTTGGAGGGGCCAGCGCCGAATCGTCCGTCGGCGGGCTTGATGTCAGCGGGGATCTGGATATCAGCCACGCGGGGAGCCTAGCCGGTCGGGGAAACCTGGTCGAAACGTCGTCCGGCGGCTGAGACGGGAGGAAGAGGGCCCCCTTGGATTCCTTCCCCTTGCACGGGTGGGTCCTCCGAGTGCTGCCTGGTCAGCCGCTCCACGTCAACCCGGGTGCCGGTCCACGTCCGGTGGGCTGACAACGCCGGAGGACTTCCGGCGACTGAGCCGAGCGCGCTGCCGGGGAGGGGCGCCAGGCCGGTGCGGCGAAGGTCCTGGGACATCTCCCCGCCCCCGACGTACAACCGTTCGACCCCGTCATCGGTCTCTTGTCCGCACACCCCACGCATCACCTGGGACACCTCTCGGTGAACGATGTGGGGCCCCCTTCGCGACTCACAAGGAACCCCTACCTCGATGCCCAACCGCACCATGGCCACGCTCGCCACATTTCTGGTGGCGGGCCTCATTCCCCTGTCCCTGCCTGCCGCGGCAGCGAGCGCCACGCCTGCGAAGTACGGTGACGACTTCAACGGCGACGGCTACCGCGACTACGCGTACGCGAGCTTCAGCGCCAAGAACGGCGGCGGCGTCAGCGTGGTCTACGGGACCGCCACCGGGCCCGGCACCACACAGAAGCGCATCACCCAGTCGAGCGCCGGCGTTCCCGGTACCGACGAGGCCGACGACATGTTCGGCGGGGTACGTGCCGCCGCGGACTTCGACGGCGACGGATACGGCGACCTCGCGGTGGCGGCGACCGGCGAAAACGGCTCCCACGGCACCGACCAGGGCGCCGTGACCCTTCTCTGGGGCTCCGCCTCCGGCCTGTCCACCGGCACGACCCTGCCGAACAAGAACCCGGGCCGCTACAACTCCATGGGCAAGGATCTGGCGACCGGCGACTTCAACGGGGACGGCAAGCAGGACTTGGCCGTCATCAACGAATCCAAGACCTACGTCTACCGCGGCCCGTTCAAACGCTCCGGCACCACCGGCACCGTGACCATGCTCGACAAGACGTCGTCCTTCTACTCCACGGCCCTGATCTCGGGCAAGGTCAACGGCGACAGCAAGACCGACCTCGCGATCATCGGTGACGTGGCCACCCTTGACTACGTCGCGTCCGACGTCTGGTTCATCAAGGGTGGCACCAGCTCGCTCACCCCGGGCAACAGCCTTCGCCTGGAGTCCCAGTCCGGCGACGGCGGCAGCGCCGAGCGCGGCGGCGACGGTGTCATCGCCGACTTCGACAAGGACGGCTACGGCGACATCGCCGTCGGCACCGCCCTCTACTCCACGTACAAGGGCCGCGTCAGCGTCTGGTACGGCTCGTCCACCGGCCCGTCCCGCAGTACCCGCATCACCCAGTCGACCAGTGGCGTCGCCGGAACCCCGGAGAACTACGACGAGTTCGGCGATACCGTCTCGGCGGGCGACGTCAACGGCGACGGTTACGCCGATCTCGCGGTCGGCGTGCGGGGCGAGGAGATCGACGGCCAGGAGTACGCGGGCGGCGTGCACGTCTTCAAGGGGCGGGCGAGCGGCCTGTCCGGTACCGGCTCGCAGTGGTTCGCCCGCAACACCTCCGGTGTGCCCGGCGCGTTGACGGCGGACGACCAGTTCGGTGGTCTGGTCCGACTGCGCGACACGAACGGCGACGGCAAGGCCGACCTGCAGGTCGGCGCCGCCGGATCCGTGCGGCTGCTCGGCTCCGCCGGCGGCATCACCACGACGGGTGCGGCCGACTACGACGCGATGCCGATCGACGGCTTCCTGCAGTAGTTTCCGCAGCCGAACAGGAGCCTGTTCTGGGCGGCGGGGTGCGCCTCCATGGTGGTTCGGTCCACCCGCGATCTCCTGCCGGCGGATGGGCGAGCGGGGCCCGGGCCGGTGTGCCCGGGCCCCGCTCGCGTGGTCAGTCCAGCGCCGATGGGCATGGGGACCTCGCGGGCGGTCATCTCCCGGTCGACGCCCTCCGGAGAGGGCGCCCCCGCGAGGAGGGCGCCCCGTCACCTCGTCAGTCGGTCAGCCGGACCGGCAGTTCGAACAGGTCGTTCTGTGTCACCACCGGCTTGTTGCGCAGCTCCGACGCCGGGACCGCGAGGTCCAGGCCGGGGAAGCGCCCGTACAGGGCGGGCAGCGCGACGCCCGCCTCCAGGCGGGACAGCGCCGCGCCGGGGCAGACGTGCGGGCCGTGCCCGAAGGAGATGTGCCGGGGGCCGTCCGAGCGGCTGATGTCGAAGTCGGCCGCCGTCGGGCCGTGCGCGTTCTCGTCCCGGCCGATCGCCCCGTACGACACGATCAGCGCGTCGCCGGCCGGGATCACCTTGTCGCCGACCGGGACGTCCTCGGTCGCGAAGCGGATCAGGACGTGCGAGGTCGGGGTGGAGTGGCGCAGGGTCTCCTCGACGACCGCGGACCAGTCGGCCTCGCCGGACAGGACGCGGGCGCGCTGCTCGGGGTGGGCGGACAGGTTGACGACCGCGTTGACGATCAGGGAGATCGTCGTCTCGTGACCGGCGGCGACCATCAACTGCAGGGTGGAGACGATCTCCTCGTCGGTGAGGTGGTCACCGTCCTCGGAGGCGAGAATGAGCGCGCTGGTCAGGTCGTCGCCCGGCGCCGCCCGCTTCGCCGCGACCGTGTCCGCCATGATCCCGGCCAGCTCGGTCAGGGTCGCGATGACCTCGGCGGGCGGGGTCTGCGTGGAGAAGAACTTCTCGAACAGCTCCTTGAGGCGCGGCAGCCGCGCCTCCTCGATGCCCATGAGGTCGGCGACGACGTACATGGGCAGCGGGTACGCGAAGTCGGCCTTCAGGTCGACGACGTCGCCGTCGAGGCCGTCGAGCAGGCCCTCGGTCAGCTTCGCTATCCGCTCCCGCATCTGCTCCACCCGCCGCGGGGTGAGGGCCTGCGCGACCAGGGTGCGCATCCTGCGGTGGTCGGCGCCGTCCACGGTGAGCATGGAGCGGCCCGGGTTGGCGAGCCCGATCAGCGGCCAGTCGGGGGCGATCTCCCCGCGCTGCCAGGCACCCCACACGTTGATGTCCTTGACCAGGCGGGGATCGGTGAGCAGGGCGCGCGCCTCGGCGTGGTGCGTGACCGCCCAGACGGGGACGCCGCCGGGCAGTTCGACGGCGGCGAGGGGACCCGCGGCGCGCAGCGCCTCGCTCTCGCCGTCCAGGTCGGTGACGAAGGGGTCCAGGGCGATGCGGGTCTCTTCGGTACCGGTGGTCATGCGGGGGTCCCTCCAGGGGCGGGGTAGGAGTACGGCGTCTTCCCGGGGCAGCCCCCGGACCCCGGCCGGCGGGTGGCCGGCCGGGTGCGTCGGGGTCTCAGAGGACGGGCACGGGCGTGAACGTGACGGGCAGTTCGCTCAGGCCCCGCAGCCAGGGGGAGGGGCGCCGGGCCAGTGCCTCGGCGGGCACGGCCAGGTCGATGTCGGGCAGCCGGTCCAGGACGACCTCGATACCGGTTCGCGCGATCACCTCGGCGACCTCCTGCGCGGGGAACGGGCAGCGGTGCTCGCCGTGTCCGAAGGCGAAGTGGGCGCTGTTCCCGCCGGTGAGGGCGGAGCTGTCGGTACGGACCTGCGGGTCGGAGTTGGCGCCCTGCAGGCCGAGGAGGACGAGGTCGCCGGTGCGGATGCGGCGTCCGCCGAGCTGGGTGTCGCGCGACGCCCACCGTCCGGCGACGTTCTGGGTGGGGGCGTCCTCCCACAGAACCTCGTTCATGGCCTCGGCGACACTGTGCCGGCCGCCGAACAGGGAGGCCGCGAAGCGGTCGTCGGTGAGCATCAGGCGCAGCGAGTTGCCGATCCAGTCGGCGGTGGGCTGGTGCCCGGCGGCCATCATGACCATCAGGTCCTGGGCGATCTCCTCGTCGGTGAACCCGGAGGGGTCGGCGAGCATCCGGGACACGACGTCGTTCGCCGGCGTCTCCTTGCGGTCGGCGAGCAACCGCGCCATGGAGGACGCGAGATGACGCTGTCCGTCGAGCGCCCCCTCCCGCCCGTTGATCATGTCGTTGAGCGCGGTGACCAGGCCGGGGCCCTCCTCGTCGGAGAAGCCGTAGAGCGTGGCGAGGACACGGACCGGGAGCAGGGCCGCGTAGTCGCCGATGATGTCCGTCTCGCCCTTGGCGCACACCGCGTCGATCAGTTCGTCGGCGAACTTCTCGGCGTGCGAACGCAGTTCGAAGGGGTCGACGGCTTCGAGGGCGTCGCTGATCATCGCGGCGCGTTCGCGGTGCCGTTCGCCGACGGTGTAGAGGATGGAGGGCTGCTTGCGGCCGATCATCGGCAGCAGCGGCCAGTCGTCGGGGATGCGCTCCCACTGGTTCCACAGGTCCGAGTCGCGGCTGAACAGCTGCGGGTCGCCGGTCACCTGGTGGAGTTCGCGGTAGCCGACGACGAGGAAGGCGGGGATGTCGCCGTCGAGGACGACGGGCACGACCGATCCGTGGTCGCGCCGCATCTCCCGGTACAGCTCGGCCGGTTCGGTCTGGAACCGGGGGCCGCTGAGCGGGACGGGGGCGGGGGTGGGGCTCACAGCGCGGGCTCCGGTGCGGTCAGGGCGTCTTCCGCGGTGGCGGCGCCGTGGCGGGCGTGCAGGGACTGGAGGTGTTCCACGAGCGTGATCAGCACGCGCTTGCTGGACTCCCGGGAACGGGCGTCGCAGTCGAGGAGCGGCACGTGCGGGTCGAGGTCGAGGGCCTCACGGATCTGCGCGGGGGTGTGCGCGGGTCCGCCGAAGTCGTTGCACGCCACGATGAACGGGGTGCCGTGGTGCTCCAGCCGGTCGATGGCGTACCAGGAGTCGTCGATGCGGCGGGTGTCGACGAGGACGACGGCGCCGAGCGTGCCGGAGAACAGCCGGTCCCACAGGAACCAGAACCGTTCCTGGCCGGGCGCCCCGAACAGGTACAGCACGTTGCGGGCGTCGAGGGTGATGCGGCCGAAGTCGAACGCGACGGTGGTCGCGGACTTGCCGCGCACCTCGCTGATGTCGTCGACGGCCTCGCCGGCCTGCGTCATCGTCTCCTCGGTGTTGAGGGGACGTATCTCGCTGACCGAGCGGACCAGGGTCGTCTTGCCGACGCCGAAGCCGCCCACGACCACGATCTTCAGGCCGTTGTCGGCCGACGCCGACAGGGGCGCACGAGCGTCAGAGGTTACGGAGTCCAACGAGCACCTGCTCCAGGATGTCGGGATCGGGAAGGCCGGAGGGAACGGTGGTGTGCGGATGGCGGGCACTGACCCGGCCCGCGGAGAGCAGGTCGGACAGCAGGACGCGGGTGATCGACACCGGCAGCCCGAGCTCCGCCGCGATCTCCACGACAGCGGTGGGCCGTTCGCACATCCGCAGGATCGCGGTGTGCTCGGACTGCATTCCCGTCACCGGCTCGCACTCGGCGACCACCAGGGTCACCAGGTCGAAGGGGGTGTCGGGCCCGGACCGGCTGCGGCCTCCCGTGAGGGTGTACAGCCGGTCGGGGGCGTCGTCCCTGCCGGGACGGCTCATGACGTCCGCGGCGGCGCACTCAGGTACTCGCCCAGCTGTTCCACGAGTTCGCTCATGTTGTGCCCGACGAGTCCGGCGTCCGCGTCCTCGGCGGTGACGACGGCGAGGTGCGCGCCGTCACCCGCCTCCACGATGAACAGCACTCCGCCGTAGAACTCGGCCATCGCCGAGCGCACGCCTCCGGAGCCGTCGCCGAACTCGACGGACGCCCCGTGGGAGAGCGACTGGATACCGGCCGCGATCGCGGCCAGCTGGTCGGCCTGGTCGACGGACAGTTCGGGGGTGCGGCACAGCTTCAGGCCGTCGCGGGAGAGCACGAGCGCGTGCCGGGCGCCCGGGGTGCGCTCAAGGAGGCCCTCGATGAGCCAGGAGAGCTTCTCGTCGGCGGTGATGGTGCCGGTCATGAGGTGGTGTCGCCTTCCGGGAGCGCGTGCTGGGTGGGGGTGGACGTGATGAGGGGGGCGGCGCCCCGTGCGTCGGCCTCGTCGCGGGTGCCGTCCGTGGCGCGGTCCGCGCCGGGCGCGGTCCGCTGTCCGGGGACGTGGTCCTCGGACCGGGCCCGCCCGGACTCCTCGGCCTGCGGCTCCTCGGCCCGTACGGCGTCGGAGGCGTCCGGAGCGGTGCCGCGCACCGCCTGCCGGAAGCTGCCGAAGCGGGCCGCGGACCGGGTCCTCGGGTCCTCCCCGCCACGGGCCTCGGGAGCGGCCTGCGGCGTCGTGTGGGAGCGGCTGCGCTCGGCGTGGGCGAGCGTGCGGCCGCGGCGCCGCTTGGGCAGGCCTCCGGTGGCCGCGGGCCCCTGCTCGTGCCGGGGCGAGTCGTGCGCCGGTACGGGGTCGGGGTCGAGGTCCCCGGCCGCGCGGCCCGCCGCGTACGACGCGGGGGCGGTGGCGGTGGGGGAGTCCTGGGCGGGCCGGGAGGCCGGGGCGTCGTGGTCCTCGGCCGGGCCGGCCTTCTCCCGCGGCCCGTCGGTGCCGTGCCGCGCCTCGGGTTCGCGGTGGTCGCGGGTGCCGGGCGCGGAGGTGTGGCCGTCGACGGCGGCGGGCGCGGGTGTGCCGGTTCCGGTGGCCGCGGGGGCCGTGCCGGGCGTGGCGCCTGCCGCGGTGCTCGGCGGGGTGAGGAGGTCCTGCGGGATGAGGACGAGGACGCCGGTGCCGCCGCGCGCGGAGGGCCGGAACGACACCTTCAGGCCGTGCTTGCGGGCGAGCCGGCCGACCACCGCGAGGCCGAGGCGGGTGCCGGTGAGGCCGCCGAGGCCGCCGGTGTCCGCGGCCTCGCCGGAGACGGCGCGTTCGGCGCGGCGCAGCTGGACGTCGCCCATCACCAGGCCGCTGTCCTCGACGGAGACGATGACGCCGGCGGGGACCTCCTCCACGTACACGTGGACCTCGGCGGTCGGCGGGGAGAACGTGGCAGCGTTGTCGAGGAGTTCGGCGAGGGCGTGCATGACGCCCTCGGCGGCGTGTCCGGCGACGGCGGCCTCGCTCGCGGAGTGCACGCGCACCCGCTGGTAGCCGCCGATGCGGCCCATGGCGCCGCGCAGGATCGACTCCATGACGATGGGGCGGGCCCAGCGGCGTCCGGAGCGGGCGCCCGCCAGGACGGCGACGGAGTCGGCGAGCCGGCCGGCCTGCGCGGTGCGGTGGTCGAGGTGGAGGAGGTCGGCGAGGACGTCCTCGTCGGAGTGCCGCTCCTCCATGGCCCGCAGGTCGGCGAGCATGCCGGTGGACAGCGCCTGCATGCGTCCGGCCGCGTTGGCGGTCGCGGAGATCGCGGCGGCACGCTCACTCGCGGACTGCCGTGCGCGGGCGTCGAGTTCGGCGGTGCGGGCGGTGAGGCGGGCGCGGTCGGCGGCGAACCGGTCGCGTTCCGCGTCGGACTCCGCGGTGAGCCGCTCGCGTTCGGCGGTGAACTCCGCGGTGAGCCGGTCGCGTTCACGCGCGGCGTCCTCGGTCAGCCGGGCCCGTTCGCGGTCGGCCGTCTCGGCGGCGTGCCTGCGGTCGCGGGCGGCCTCGTCGGCCATCCGGGCCCGCTCGGCGGCGAACTCCTCGGCCTGCCGGGCGCGTTCGTGCAGCAGCCGGCCCGCGTCCTGGGTCACCGAGTCGAGCCGGCGGCGCAGGAGCCTCGCCGTCCCGACGGCTCGGACGGTCACCGCGACGGCCGCGCACAGCAGCACGGCGGCGCTGCCGAGACCCCAGGCGAGAGGGGTGCGGGCGGCTGCGGGGGCGAGCAGGACGGCGGCCGCCACGGCGATCGCGGCCAGTGCGGCGGCGGTCAGCACGGGGGGCGCGGTGGCGCGCAGGGTGGGTCGTTCGCCGGAGGTCAGGGGCGGGGTCATCAATCGGTCCTCGGTCGTGTTCCTGGGGGAAGAACGTGTCCTCGGTCGTGTCCTCGGTCGGGTCCTGGGCGAGAAGCGACACCTGGTGCTCAACTGGCCGTCACTATATGAGAGTTCGTGATCGGATTGGGAAGGTTCGGAAAGCGGTCTCATGATCGGCCCGGCAAAACGGGGCCTTTCGGATGCCTGCCGGGCAGCCCCGACGGACCCCCGGCGGCATCCTGGTGACATGACGGATCTCGGTGGACGGCCCGACGGACAGCCGGAACGACGACCCGGACGACGACCCCGGGCACACCCCACGCCCGGCCCCTCCCCGGACGCGCCCACCAACCCGCCCGCCCGGACCCAGCCGCACGAAACCTCCCGCGACCTGCACGCCGCCCTCACCCGCGCCGTCCGCGGCGACATCGCCTTCGACACCACCGCCCGCGCCCTCACCACCATGGACGCCTCCAACTACCGCCGCGTCCCCCTCGGCGTCGTCTCCCCCCGCGACGCCGACGACATCGCCGCCACCCTCGCCGTCTGCCGCGAGCACGGCATCCCCGTCGTCCCCCGAGGCGGCGGCACCTCCATCGCCGGACAGGCCACCGGCACCGGCATCGTCCTCGACCTCACCCGCCACATGAACCGCATCCTCGACCTCGACCCCACCACCCGCACCGCCCGGATCCAGCCCGGCACCGTCCTCGACCGCCTCCAGGAAGCCGCCGCCCCCCACGGCCTGCGCTTCGGCCCCGACCCCTCCACCCACAGCCGCTGCACCCTCGGCGGCATGATCGGCAACAACTCCTGCGGCACCCACTCCGTCGCCTGGGGCACCACCGCCGACAACGTCGACACCCTCACCGTCATCGACTCCACCGGCCGCACCGCCCGCCTCGGCCCCGACGGAGCCGGCGCACCCGACGGCCTCCTCGACCTCGTCGCCGGCGAACTCGCCCTGCTGCGCACCGGATACCCCGACCTCCCACGCCGCATCTCCGGCTACGCCCTCGACGCCCTCCTGCCCGAACGCGGCACCGACGTCGCCCGCGCCTACTGCGGCACCGAAGGCACCTGGGCCATCCTCACCGAAGCCGAGGTCCGCCTCGTCGAGACACCCCCCGCCCGCGCCCTCGCCGTCCTCGCCTACCCCGACGAGAGCGCCGCCGCCGACGCCGCCGCCGGCCTCCTCCCGCACCGGCCCCTCACCGTCGAAGGCATGGCCGCCGACCTCGTCCCCGACCACACCACCCTGCCCCGCGGCGGAGCCTGGCTGTTCGTCGAGACCGGCGGCACCACCCCCGCCGAAGCCCGCGCCCACGCCGACACCATCATCCGCGCCGCCGACGTCACCGACGCCCTCGTCGTCACCGACCCCACCGCCCAACGCGCCCTGTGGCGGCTACGCGAGGACGCCTCCGGCACCGCCACCCGCATCCCCGCCACCACCGGCCCCGCAGGCGAAGCCTGGCCCGGCTGGGAGGACTGCGCCGTACCCCCCGCCCGCCTCGGCGCCTACCTCCGCGACTTCCGCACCCTCCTCGCCGACCACCACCTCCACGGCACCCCCTACGGACACTTCGGCGACGGCTGCATCCACGTCCGCATCGACTTCGACCTCATCACCACCCCCGGCATCGCCCGCTTCCGCAGCTTCTCCCAGGACGCCGCCCACCTCGTCGTCTCCCACGGCGGCTCCCTCTCCGGCGAACACGGCGACGGACAGGCCCGCGCCGAACTCCTCCCCGCCATGTACGGACCCGACCTCGTCCACCTCTTCGAACGCGCCAAAGACCTCTGGGACCCCCACAACCTCCTCAACCCCGGCATCCTCGTCCGCCCCCACCGCCTCGACGAGAACCTCCGCTTCACCCCCCTCCCGCACCACCCCGTCGACGTCACCTTCGGCTACCCCGACGACGACGGAGACTTCACCGCCGCCGTCCGCCGCTGCGTCGGCATCGCCAAATGCCGCACCACCACCCCGACCGGCCACGACGTCATGTGCCCCTCCTACCGCGCCACCGGCGACGACACCCACTCCACCCGAGGCCGCGCCCGCCTCCTCCACGAAATGCTCGCCGGCGAGATCATCACCGACGGCTGGCAATCCACCGAGGTCCGCGACGCACTGGACCTGTGCCTCTCCTGCAAGGGCTGCCGCTCCGACTGCCCCGTCGGCGTCGACATGGCCACCTACAAAGCCGAATTCCTCCACCACCACTACGCCGGCCGCCGCCGCCCCCGCACCCACTACACCCTCGGACGCCTCCCCCTCTGGCTCGCCGCCGTCACCCGCACCCGCACCACCCGCATCATCAACACCCTCGCCTCCCTGCCCCCCGCCGCCACCCTCGCCAAACGCCTCGCCGGCATCGCCCCCGACCGCACCATCCCCCGCCTCGCACCCCAGACCTTCAGCCAGTGGTGGACCCAACGCTTCCGCGACCGGGCCCGCGCCCACGAACACCGCCGCACCACCACCCCCCGGCCCGGACCCGGCAGCCCCACCTCCCACGGCCTCTTCCCCGGCTCCGCCGGCCCCACCGTCCTCCTGTGGCCCGACACCTTCACCGAACACCTCACCCCCTCCGTCGGACGCGCCGCCGTCCACGTCCTGGAAGCCGCCGGCCTCACCGTCCTCCTCCCCCCACGCACCCCCCAACGCCACGGACCCATCGCCGACGGCACCACCCGAGGACCCCTCCACCCCCGCCACCTCCTGCCCCACCCCACCCGACGCACCTGCTGCGGCCTCACCTACATCAGCACCGGCCAGCTCGACCACGCCCGCACCGTCCTGCGCCACACCCTCGACCTCATCGAGCCCTACCTCGCCATCGACGGCCTCCCCGTCGTCGTCCTCGAACCGAGCTGCGCCGCCACCCTGCGCACCGACCTCCCCGAACTCCTCCCCGACGACCCCCGCGCCCACCGCCTCGCCACCGCCGTCGTCACCTTCGCCGAAGCCCTCGAACGCCACGCCCCCCACTGGACACCACCCCGCCTCGACCGCCCCGTCGCCGGCCAGACCCACTGCCACCAGCACGCCGTCCTCGGCGACGACGCCGAACGACGCCTGCACGCCGCCGCCGGCCTCACCGGCACCCTCTCCGGCGGCTGCTGCGGCCTCGCCGGAAACTTCGGCTTCGAAAAAGGCCACGAAGACGTGTCGAGAGCCTGCGCCGAAGAACAACTCCTGCCCGCCGTACGCGCCGCGGCACCCGACGCCGTGATCCTCACCGACGGCTACTCCTGCCGCACCCAACTGGCCCACCTCGGCGACCGCACCGGCCGCCACCTGGCGGAGGTCCTCGCCGAGGCACTGCGGACCCGCGCCCAGGACACCGGCTCCGGCACCCCCTGATCAGTACGCTGACGACCGCACCGGACACCCCACCGGACCGAGGACCCCGAGGAGCACCCCCGCATGACCCTCCGCCTCCAGACGATCACCCGCGACGAACACCTCACGTTCGTCCGCTCCCGCCCCTCGGCCAGCCACATGCAGGTCCCGTCCTGGGGCGACGTGAAACCCGACTGGCAGACCGAGAGCCTCGGCTGGTTCGACGAACACGGACACCTCCAGGGCGCCGGACTCGTCCTCCTGCGCCCCCTGCCCCGGCTCAAGCGCTACCTCGCCTACCTCCCCGAGGGCCCCGTCATCGACTGGCACGCCCCCGACCTCGCCGAACGCTGGCTCCGCCCCCTGCTCACCCACCTCAAGTCACGCGGCGCGTTCACCGTCAAGATGGGACCGCCCGTCGTCGCCCGCCGCTGGAGCGCCGACACCGTCAAGACCGCCATCGCCGACCCCGCCGCACGACGCCTCGCCGACGTACCCCCCACCTCCGAGGACCCCGCGGCCGCCGACATCGCCGACCGGCTCCGCGCCATGGGCTGGCAGCGGACCGAACCCGGCGGCGAGGACGGCTTCGCCGCGGGCCAGCCCCGCTACGTCTTCCAGGTCCCCTTCGCCGGCCGCACCCTCGACGACCTCCACAAGGGCCTCAACCAGCAGTGGCGGCGCAACATCAAGAAGGCCGACAAAGCCGGCGTCAAAGTCGTCCGCGGCGGCTACGACGACCTCCCCGCCTTCTACGAGCTGTACGCCGAGACCGCCGAACGCGACCGCTTCATCCCCCGCCCCCTGCCCTACTTCCAGCGCATGTGGACCGCCCTCACCACCGAGGACCCCGACCGCATGCGCCTCTACCTCGCCCACCACGACGGCGACATCCTCGCCGCCGCCACCATGATCACCGTCGGCACCCACGTCTGGTACTCCTACGGCGCCTCCACCAGCCGCCGCCGCGAGGTCCAGCCCAACAACGCCATCCAGTGGCGCATGATGACCGACGCCCACGAACTCGGCGCCACCGTCTACGACTTCCGCGGCATCACCGACACCCTCGACGAGACCGACCACCTCGTCGGCCTCCTCCGCTTCAAGGCAGGCGCGGGCGGCGAGGCCGCCGAATACCTCGGCGAGTGGGACTTCCCCCTCAACCGCCTCCTCCACAAGGCCCTCGACCTCTACATGACCCGCCGCTGACCGGCCCCCGACGGTGCCGCGCGGACACCGCCCGCCCCCACCGCGCGACACCGCCCCCGGGAAGCACTCCCAGGACACTTCTGCGACAGTTGCATAACGGGTTCACACGCCTGACCCGGTCCACTACTCTGGACCGACAGGTACAGCACGATGAACGAACCTGAGTCGAACCCCTGGAAGGCCCCGTGAACACCCCCAGCGCCGCCCCCACCACCCCGGCCCCGGCCGCCCCGGCCACCGCACCCGCGGCCGGCGCACCCACCCCCGGACCCGGCCGGCGCGGCGCCCTCGGACCCGTCGGCCTCGTCCTCGCGGGCGGCATCTCCGTCCAGTTCGGCGGCGCCCTCGCCGTCAGCCTCATGCCCCGCGTCGGCGCCCTCGGCGTCGTCACCCTGCGCCTGCTCGTCGCCGCCATCGTGCTGATCGCCATCTGCCGCCCCACCGTCCGCGGACACTCCCGCGCCGACTGGAACACCGTCATCGTCTTCGGCCTCACCATGGCCGCCATGAACGGCCTCTTCTACCAAGCCGTCGCCCGCATCCCCCTCGGCCCCGCCGTCACCCTCGAAGTGCTCGGCCCCCTCGCCCTCTCCGTCATCACCTCCCGCCGCGCCGTCAACCTCCTCTGGGCCGGCCTCGCCCTCGGCGGCGTCTTCCTCCTCGGCGGCGGCGGCTTCACCAGCCTCGACCCCGCGGGCATCGCCTTCGCCCTCGGCGCCGGCGCCATGTGGGCCGCCTACATCGTCTTCAGCGCCCGCACCGGCCGCCGCTTCCCCCAGGCCGACGGCCTCGCCCTCGCCATGGTCGTCGCCGCCGTCGCCTTCCTCCCCCTCGGCATCGCCGAATCCGGCAGCCGCCTCCTCGTCCCCACCACCGTCGCCCTCGGCGCGGCCGTCGCCGTCCTCTCCTCCGTCCTCCCCTACACCCTCGAACTCCTCGCCCTGCGCCGCCTCCCCGCCTCCACCTTCGCCATCCTCATGAGCCTCGAACCCGCCGTCGCCGCCACCGCCGGCTTCCTCGTCCTCGACCAGGCCCTCTCCCTCATCGAATCCCTCGCCATCGCCCTCGTCATCGCCGCGAGCATGGGCGCCGTCCGCACCCAGATCGGCCGAGGAACAGCCAAGACCCTCCAGCCCGCCCCGGACGCGTAACCCCACCACCCCGGACCGACGCCCCCGACGCGCAACACGGCACAGGCCCGACGCGTGAGACGGGACGGACACGACGCACGGCACGGACCCGACGGGGAGCACGGCTCCTGTGTACGGCACGGACCCGATGAGGGGCGCGGCTCCCACGTACGGCCCGGCTCCTGCGAACGGCGCGGCGCGCACATCCCACCGGCCCGCCCGCGAAGTACCCCGCACACCCCCGGCCACGGACCGGCGGCACGGCAACGCCCTGAATTAATGCAAGCATGCTTGCTTGTTTCTTCGGACGCTGCCATGCTCCCAGCCACACACCGCCGTGTCCCGAGGGAGCGCACCGTGTCCGACCCGACGCCCGTGACCGCAGTGATCGACGACCTGCACCACGAGAGCGAAGAACTCGACCAGCTCGTCGCCGAGCTCGACGACACCCACTGGGCCCGCGACACCCCCGCCCCCCGCTGGACGATCGCCCACCAGATCGCCCACCTCACCTGGACCGACCGGGCCGCCCTCCTCGCCGTCACCGACCCCGACGCCTTCGCCGACGAGGTCAAAAAAGCACTCGCCGCCCCCGACACCTTCGTCGACCACGGCGCCGACGAAGGCGCCGCCCAACCCCCCGCCCGCCTCCTCACCACCTGGCGCGCCGGACGCACCGCCCTCGAAACCGCCCTCCGCGCGGCCCCGCCAGGCAGCCGCTTCCCCTGGTACGGACCCCCCATGTCCGTCGCCTCCACGGCCACCGGCCGCCTCATGGAAACCTGGGCCCACGGACAGGACATCGCCGACACCCTCGGCGTACAACGGCAGCCCACCGACCGGCTCCGCCACGTCGTCCGCATCGGCGTACGCGCCCGCGACTTCGCCTTCGCCGTCCACGGCCTGCCCGCACCCACCGAAGAATTCCGCATCGAACTCCAGAGCCCCACCGGCGACCTCTGGACCCACGGACCCACCGACGCCCCCCAACGCGTCACCGGCCCCGCCCTCGACTTCTGCCTCCTCGTCACCCAACGAGCCCACCGCACCGACCTCGCCGTCCACGCCCAAGGCCCCGACGCCGACCACTGGCTCGACATCGCCCAAGCCTTCGCAGGCCCACCCGGACCCGGACGCCGACCCGAGGAAACCCACCGGTGACCCCCACCGCACACCCCAGCCCCCTGCGCATCGGCAACGCCTCCGGCTTCTACGGCGACCGCTTCGACGCCCTGCGCGACATGCTCACCGGCGGCCCCCTCGACATCCTCACCGGCGACTACCTCGCCGAACTCACCATGCTCATCCTCGGCCGCGACCGCCTCAAAGACCCCCGCCGCGGCTACGCCAAGACCTTCCTGCGCCAACTCGAGGAATGCCTCGGCCTCGCCCACGACCACGGCGTACGCATCGTCACCAACGCCGGCGGCCTCAACCCCGCCGCACTCGCCGACGCCGTCCGCGAACTCGCCGACCGCCTCGGCATCCCCACCCGCGTCGCCCACGTCGAAGGCGACGACCGCACCCACCACCACCCCGGCAGCCTCGCCGCCCACGCCTACCTCGGCGGCGCGGGCATCGCCACCTGCCTCCGCGAAGGCGCCGACATCGTCGTCACCGGACGCGTCACCGACGCCGCTCTCGTCACCGGCCCCGCCGTCGCCCACTTCGGCTGGACACCCCACGACCACGACCGCCTCGCCGGAGCCGTCGTCGCCGGACACGTCCTCGAATGCGGCACCCAGGCCACCGGCGGCAACTACGCCTTCTTCACCGACCACGACCCCGCCCGCCTGCACCGCCCCGGCTTCCCGCTCGCCGAACTCCACGAGGACGGCACCAGCGTCATCACCAAGCACGACGGCACCGGCGGCATCATCGACCTCGGCACCGTCACCGCCCAACTCCTCTACGAGACCCAGGGCGCCCGCTACGCAGGACCCGACGTCACCGCCCGCCTCGACACCGTCACCCTCACCCAGGACGGCCCCGACCGCGTCCGCATCACCGGCGCCCGCGGCGAACCCCCGCCCCCCACCCTCAAAGTCGGCCTCAACAAGCTCGGCGGCTTCCGCAACGAGGTCGCCTTCGTCCTCACCGGCCTCGACATCGAACGCAAGGCCGACCTCGTCCGCGCCCAGATGGACACCGTCCTCGACACCGCCAAGACCCGCCCGGCCGACATCCGCTGGGACCTCGCCCGCACCGACTACCCCGACGCCCCCACCGAGGAAACCGCCAGCGCCCTGCTCCGCCTCGTCGTCCGCGACCCGGACCAGGCAGCCGTCGGCCGCACCCTCAGCGGCGCCGCCATCGAACTGGCGCTCGCCAGCTATCCGGGATTCCACGTCCTGGCACCCCCGGGACCGGGCTCGCCGTACGGTGTCTTCGAGGACGCGTACATCCCGCAGGACGCGGTGGACCACGTCGCCGTCCTCGACGACGGACGCCGCATCCCGGTGACCCCGCCCGGGGAGACGCTCGTACCGGAGACGCCGGAAGAACCGTCTCTCCCCTTGCCGCTGCCCGAAGGGCCGACCCGGCGGGCGCCGTTGGGGCGGATCGCGGGGGCACGCAGCGGGGACAAGGGCGGGAACGCGAACGTCGGCGTCTGGGTTCGCACGGACGACGCCTGGCGATGGCTGGTCCACGAACTGACAACTGACAGATTTCAGAATCTGATATCTGAAAGCCGTCATTTGTCAGTTGTCAGACATGTGCTGCCCAATCTCCGAGCCCTCAACTTCGTCATCGAGGGCATCCTCGGCGAGGGCGTCGCCTCACAGGCCCGTTTCGATCCTCAGGCCAAGGCTCTCGGGGAGTGGCTTCGTTCCCGTCATGTGGATATTCCGGAGGCCCTGCTGTGACTGTGCTTTCCTCCGCGCTCGATCCGAAGAGTGCCGAGTTCGCGGAGTACCGGGCGGGCATGCTCGGCAAGCTCGCGGAGTTGGATGCCGAGCATGCGAAGGCGTTGGCGGGGGGTGGTGAGAAGTATGTCGAGCGGCATCGGGGGCGGGGGAAGTTGCCGGCCCGTGAGCGGATCGAGCTGCTTCTCGATGATGACACCCCGTTCCTGGAGTTGTCGCCGCTCGCGGCGTGGGGCAGCGAGTACGCGGTGGGGGCTTCGCTGGTCACCGGTATCGGGGTGGTGGAGGGCGTCGAGTGCCTGATCACCGCGAACGATCCGACGGTGCGGGGCGGGGCGAGCAATCCGTGGAGTCTGAAGAAGGCGTTGCGGGCGAACGACATCGCGCTCGCGAATCGTCTTCCCTGCATCAGTTTGGTCGAGTCGGGGGGTGCGGATCTGCCGTCGCAGAAGGAGATCTTCATTCCCGGGGGTGCGATCTTCCGTGACATCACGCGGTTGTCGGCGGCGGGGATCCCGACGGTGGCGGTGGTGTTCGGGAATTCGACGGCCGGGGGTGCGTACGTTCCCGGGATGTCGGACCACGTGATCATGGTGAAGGACCGGGCGAAGGTCTTTCTGGGCGGGCCGCCGCTGGTGAAGATGGCGACGGGTGAGGAGAGCGACGACGAGTCGCTGGGCGGTGCCGAGATGCACGCCCGGGTGTCGGGTCTGGCGGACTATTTCGCCGTCGACGAGTTGGACGCGCTGCGGCAGGCGCGGCGGGTGGTGGCGCGGCTCAATCACCGTAAGGCGTACGCGGATCCGGGTGCGGTGGAGTCTCCGAAGTATGACGTGGAGGAGCTGCTGGGGATCGTTCCGGGGGATCTGCGGCATCCGTTCGATCCGCGGGAGGTGATCGCGCGGGTGGTGGACGGTTCGGACTTCGACGAGTTCAAGCCGCTGTACGGGACGAGTCTGGTGACCGGGTGGGCGTCGTTGCACGGGTATCCGGTGGGGGTGCTGGCGAACGCCCAGGGGGTGTTGTTCAGCGCCGAGTCGCAGAAGGCGGCGCAGTTCATCCAGTTGGCGAATCAGCGGGACATTCCGCTGGTGTTCCTGCACAACACGACGGGCTACATGGTGGGCCGGGAGTACGAGCAGGGCGGGATCATCAAGCACGGCGCGATGATGATCAACGCGGTGAGCAATTCGCGGGTTCCGCATCTGTCGGTGCTGATGGGGGCGTCGTACGGGGCGGGGCATTACGGGATGTGCGGGCGTGCCTATGATCCGCGGTTCCTGTTCGCGTGGCCGAGTGCGAAGTCGGCGGTGATGGGGCCGCAGCAGTTGGCGGGTGTGCTGTCGATCGTGGCGCGGCAGTCGGCGGCGGCGAAGGGGCGTCCGTACGACGACGACGCGGATGCGGCGTTGCGGGCGATGGTGGAGCAGCAGATCGAGTCGGAGTCGTTGCCGATGTTCTTGTCGGGGCGGTTGTACGACGACGGGGTGATCGATCCGCGGGATACCCGCACGGTGCTGGGTCTGTGTCTGTCCGCGATCCACACGGCGCCCTTCGAGGGTGCGCGGGGTGGTTTCGGCGTCTTCCGGATGTGAGGGTTCCCGTGATTTCGAGTCTGTTGGTGGCGAACCGGGGCGAGATCGCCTGTCGGGTGTTCCGTACGTGCCGTGAGCTGGGGGTGCGGACGGTCGGGGTGTTCTCGGATGCCGATGAGGGTGCGTTGCATGCGCGGGAGGCGGATGTGGCGGTGCGGTTGCCGGGTGCTTCGCCGGCGGAGACGTATCTGCGGGGTGATCTGATCGTGGCTGCGGCGGTGGAGTCCGGGGCGGACGCGGTGCATCCGGGGTACGGGTTCCTGTCGGAGAACGCGGACTTCGCGCGGGCGGTGCTGGACGCGGGTCTGGTGTGGGTGGGGCCTTCGCCGGAGGCGATCGAGGCGATGGCGTCGAAGACGCGGGCGAAGAAGCTGATGGGTCTTGCGCCGTTGGAGCGGGTGACGGCGGGGGATCTGCCGGTGCTGGTGAAGGCCGCGTCGGGCGGTGGCGGGCGGGGGATGCGGGTCGTCCGTGATCTGGCGGAGCTGGACGGGGCGTTGGAGGCGGCGCGGGCGGAGGCGCTGAGCGCTTTCGGGGACGGTGAGGTGTTCGTCGAGCCGTTCGTGGAGGGCGGCCGGCATGTGGAGGTGCAGATCCTGGCGGATGCGCACGGGACGGTGTGGCCGTTGGGGACGCGGGACTGTTCGTTGCAGCGGCGGCATCAGAAGGTGATCGAGGAGGCGCCGGCGCCGGGTCTGGGTGGTCTGACCGAGTCGTTGTACGGCTTGGCGGTGCGTGCGGCGCGTGCGGTGGACTACGTGGGTGCGGGGACGGTGGAGTTCCTGGTCGCGGACGGGCGTGCGCATTTTCTGGAGATGAACACGCGGCTTCAGGTGGAGCATCCGGTGACGGAGGCGGTGTCCGGGGTGGATCTGGTGGCGTTGCAGTTGCGGGTGGCGGAGGGGGAGCGGCTGGAGGGTGATCCTCCGGTGGCGCGGGGTCATGCGGTGGAGGCCCGGTTGTACGCGGAGGATCCCGCGGCGGGTTGGGCGCCGCAGACGGGGCGGCTGCACCGGTTCGCGGTTGCGGAGGGGGTGCGGCTGGACACGGGGTTCGTGGACGGTGACGTGGTGGGGGTGCACTACGACCCGATGCTGGCGAAGGTGGTGGCGCATGCGGGGTCGCGGGCGGAGGCGGTGCGGAAGCTGGCGGGTGCGCTGGAGCGGGCGGTGGTGCACGGGCCGGTGACGAACCGGGATCTGCTGGTGCGGTCGTTGCGGCACGAGGAGTTCGTGGGGGCCCGGATGGACACGGGTTTCTACGACCGTCATCTGGGGGTGTTGACGGAGCCGGTGGTGGATCCGTGGGCGCCGCTCGCGGCCGCGTTGGCGGACGGGTTCGGGCGGTCGCGGTTCGGTGGGTGGCGGAACGTGTCGTCGCAGCCGCTGGTGAAGCGGTATCTGATGGCGGGTGTGGAGCACGAGGCCGTGTACCGGTATGCGCGTGGGGGGCCGGTGGCGGAGGGGGTGCGGGTGCTGCACGTGGACGCGGGGCGGGTGGTGCTCGAAGTGGGGGGTGTGCGGCGGGCGTTCGCGGTGTCGGCCTACGGGGACGGCCGGGTGTTCGTGAACGACGTGGTGCTGACGGTCGTGCCGCGTTTCCCGGACGCGGCGGCGGATCGGGTTCCGGGGTCGTTGCTGGCGCCGATGCCGGGGACGGTGGTCCGGGTGGCGGAGGGTCTTGAGGTGGGGTCCGAAGTGCGGGCGGGGCAGCCGTTGTTGTGGCTGGAGGCGATGAAGATGGAGCACCGGATCTCTGCGCCTGCCGCGGGGACGCTGGCCGCGTTGCGGGTGGTGGTGGGGCAGCAGGTGGAGGTGGGTGCCCTGCTGGCCGTGGTGCGGGAGGAGGAGGCGGGTGACGCCGGCTCGTCGGGGCCGTCCTCGTAAGTGTGGGGCCGGGCAGGCACGTTCAGGCTTTTTTCAGGCACGTACAGGCTGCGTTTTCCGTACCGATCGTACTGAGGGGCTCTCATGAGTGCTGTCATCGAGACCGATGAACACAAGGCGTTGCGCTCGGCGGTCGCCGCGCTGGGCAGGCGGTACGGCCGGGAGTATCTGGCGAAGGTCGTCGCGGAGGGGGGTCATCCCGACGAGCTGTGGTCGGAGGCGGGGAAGCTGGGCTATCTGGGGGTGAACCTGCCGGAGGAGTACGGCGGTGGGGGTGGTGGCATAGCGGAGCTGTCGATCGTCCTGGAGGAGCTGGGTGCGGCGGGGTGTCCGCTGCTGATGCTGGTGGTGTCGCCGGCGATCTGCGGGACGGTGATCGCGCGGTTCGGTACGGAGGAGCAGAAGCGGGAGTGGCTGCCGGGGTTGTCGGACGGTTCGCGGACGATGGCGTTCGGGATCACGGAGCCGGACGCGGGGTCGAACTCGCACCGGATCACGACGACGGCCCGCCGGGACGGTACGGACTGGGTGCTGAGCGGGCGGAAGGTGTTCATCTCGGGGGTGGACATCGCGGACGCGACGTTGATCGTGGGCCGTACGGAGGATGCGCGGACGGGGAGTCTGAAGCCGTGTCTGTTCATCGTGCCGCGGGACACGGAGGGGTTCGGGCGGCGGCGGATCGACATGGAACTGCAGGGTGCGGAGAAGCAGTTCGAGCTGACGCTGGACGAGGTGCGGTTGCCGGCGGACGCGTTGGTGGGGCATGAGGACGCGGGCTTGCTGCAGTTGTTCGCGGGGCTGAATCCGGAGCGGGTGATGACGGCGGCGTTCGCGATCGGCATGGGGCGTCACGCGTTGGCGCGGGCGGTGGAGTACGCGCGGGAGCGGACGGTGTGGAAGGCGCCGATCGGGGCGCATCAGGCGATCGCGCATCCGTTGGCGCAGGCGCACATCGAGCTGGAGCTGGCGCGGCTGATGATGCAGAAGGCGGCGTTCCTGTACGACGAGGGGGACGACGTGGGGGCGGGTGAGGCGGCGAACATGGCGAAGTACGCGGCGGGTGAGGCGTGTGTGCGGGCGGTGGATCAGGCGGTGCACACGCTGGGCGGGAACGGTCTGACGCGGGAGTTCGGTCTGGCGTCGCTGATTACGGCGGCGCGCGTGTCTCGTATCGCGCCGGTCAGCAGGGAGATGATTCTCAACTACGTCTCCCATCAGACCCTGGGTCTGCCCAAGTCGTACTGAGCGTCTTAGGAGGAACTGTGTTCCGCAGCGAGTACGCAGATGTTCCGGCTGTCGAGGAGCCGATCCACGAGGCGGTGCTGGGCCGTGCCGGTGAGTGGGGTGAGGTGCCGGCTCTGGTCGACGGGGTCGACGGCACCACGCTCACGTACGGTCAACTGGATCTGTTCCACCGCAGGTTGGCGGCGGCGTTGGTGGAGGCGGGGCTGCGCAAGGGGGATGTGCTGGCTCTGCACAGTCCGAACACGATCGCGTTCCCGACGGTGTTCTACGGTGCGACGCGGGCGGGCGCGTCGGTGACGACGGTGCATCCGCTGGCGACGCCGGAGGAGTTCGCGAAGCAGTTGCGGGACTGTTCGGCGCGGTGGGTGGTGACGGTGTCGCCGTTGCTGGAGGTGGCGCGGCGGGCGGCGGAACTGGCGGGCGGTGTGCGGGAGATCTTCGTGTGTGATCAGGCGCCGGGGGTGCGGTCGCTGGCGGAGCTGCTGGGTGGTTCGGCGCCGGAGCCGGAGGTGGTGATCGACACGGCGGTGGATGTGGCGGCGTTGCCGTACTCGTCGGGGACGACGGGGGTGCCGAAGGGGGTGATGCTCACGCACCGTTCGATCGGGACGAATCTGGCGCAGTTGTCGCCGTTGATCCCGATGGAGGCGGGGGAGCGGGTGCTGGCGGTGCTGCCGTTCTTCCACATCTATGGTCTGACGGCGTTGATGAACGCGCCGCTGCGGCAGGGTGCGACGGTGGTGGTGCTGCCGCGTTTCGAGCTGGACCAGTTCCTGCGGGCGATCCAGGAGCATCGGATCACGGCGTTGTACGTGGCGCCGCCGATCGTGCTGGCGTTGGCGAAGCATCCGGCGGTGGCGGAGTACGACCTGTCGTCGTTGCGGTACATCATCTGTTCGGCGGCTCCGCTGGACGCCGGTCTGGCGGCGGCGTGTTCGGCGCGGCTGGGGCTGCCGCCGGTGGGTCAGGCGTACGGGATGACGGAGTTGTCGCCGGGTACGCATGTGGTTCCGCTGGAGGCGGTGGATCCTCCGGCGGGGACGGTGGGGAAGCTGATCGCGGGTACGGAGATGCGGATCGTGTCGCTGGAGGATCCGGGCAGGGATCTGGGGGTCGGTGAGCCGGGGGAGATCGTCATCCGGGGTCCGCAGGTGATGAAGGGTTATCTGGGGCGGCCGGACGCGACGGCGGCGATGATCGACGCGGACGGGTGGCTGCACACGGGGGATGTCGGTCATGTGGACGCGGACGGCTGGCTGTTCGTGGTGGACCGGGTGAAGGAACTGATCAAGTACAAGGGTTTCCAGGTGGCTCCGGCGGAGCTGGAGGCTCTGCTGCTGACGCATCCGGGGATAGCGGACGCGGCGGTGGTGGGTGCGTACAACGAGGATCACAACGAGGTTCCGCACGCGTTCGTGGTGCGGCAGCCGTCGGCGCCGGAGCTGTCGGAGGGCGAGGTGATGATGTTCGTCGCGGAGCAGGTGGCGCCGTACAAGCGGGTGCGTCGGGTGACGTTCGTCGACGGGGTGCCGCGGGCGGCGTCGGGGAAGATCCTGCGTCGTGAGCTGCGGGGGCGGTCGTGACGGTGGTCGAGGTGGGGTACGAGCGGGCGGTGGCCACGGTGACGCTGGACGCGCCGGCGAACCGGAACGCGCTGTCGGCGGTGCTGGTGGGTGAGCTGGCGGGGGCGCTGGCGGGGTGCGAGAAGGACGACGCGGTGCGTGCGGTGGTGCTGACGCACACCGGGAACACGTTCTGTGCGGGCGCCGATCTGCGGGACCCGCCGGATCCGGACGCTCTGGTGGGGCTGCTGCGGCAGATCGTGGCGTTGCGCAAGCCGGTGGTGGCGCGGGTGGCGGGTCATGTGCGGGCGGGTGGTCTGGGGCTGCTCGGGGCGTGTGATCTGGCGGTGGCGGGCGGGGCGGCGACGTTCGCGTTCACGGAGGTGCGGATCGGGCTCGCTCCTGCGGTCATCTCGTTGCCGCTGCTGCCGCGCTGCGATCCGCGGGTGCTGGCCCGCTACTACCTGACGGGTGAGCGGTTCGACGCGGTCGAGGCGGTCAGTGCGGGGCTGCTGACGGCGGCCGGTGACGAGGTGGATGGGGTGCTGGCGCCGTTGCTGGACGGGTTGCGCCGGTCGTCGCCGCAGGGTCTCGCCGCGACGAAGGCGCTGCTCACGGCTAAGGTGCTGGAGGCCTTCGACCGGGACGCGGCGGATCTGACCGCGCTCTCGGCCCGGCTGTTCTCCTCGGGCGAGGCGCGCGAGGGAATGTCTGCCTTCCTCGAACGACGGGATCCCGCATGGGTGGTGTGAGTGCGGCGGAGTCCGCGGCGCGGGTGCCGCACGAGCCGAAGCAGGACCGCAGCCGGGCCACCCGGCAGCGGTTGCTGGCCGCCGCGGTGGCGTGTCTGGCCGAGTTCGGCTGGGCGGGTTCGACGGTGTCCGTCGTCGCGGAGCGGGCCGGTGTGTCGCGGGGTGCGGCGCAGCATCACTTCCCGACGCGGGAGGACCTGTTCACGGCGGCGGTGGAGTACGTGGCGGAGGAGCGGTCGACGGCGTTGCGTGCGCTGTTCCCGGAGGGTGCGGCCGATCGGCGGGTGGTGGTCGCCGCGTTGGTCGGCCTGTACACGGGGCCGTTGTTCCGGGCGGCGCTGCATCTGTGGGTGGCGGCGTCCGACGAGGAGCAGCTGCGGGCGCGGGTGACCGAGCTGGAGGCGCGGGTCGGGCGGGAGAGTCACCGGATCGCGGTGGATCTGCTGGGTGCGGACGAGTCGCGGCCGGGGGTGCGGGAGACGGTGCAGGGCCTGTTGGACATGGCGCGGGGTCTGGGTCTGGCGAACCTGTTGACGGACGACGGGGTGCGCCGGGAGCGGGTGGTGGCGCAGTGGGGTGTGATCGTGGACGAGGCGCTGGGCTGAGCGCCGGGGTGGCGGGGCGGCCGGGGCCGGCCCGGGCGGTCGCCCGGCCGTAGGGGTTTGTCGGGTCGTGCGGTCCGTCGGGTCGTACGGGTTCAGGGGCTGAGGCGTTCGCGGCGCCAGCCGCCGTCGGTTTCGGCGACGTAGCGGAGCCGGTCGTGGAGGCGGTTCTCGCGGCCCTGCCAGAACTCGACGCTCTGCGGGGCGATCCGGAATCCGCCCCAGTGCGGGGGCACCGGCACCTGTTCGCCCTCGGGGTAGCGGGCGCTCAACTCCTCGTAGGTGGCGTCGAGTTCGGTGCGTGAGGTGATGACGGTGGACTGGGTGCTGGCCCAGGCGCCGAGCTGGGAGCCGTGCGGGCGGGTGCGGAAGTAGGCGGCGGTCTCGTCGCGTCCGGTGCGGCGGGCGGTGCCGGTGACGATGACCTGCCGGGCGAGCGGGTGCCAGGGGAACAGCAGCGAGATGTAGGGGTTCTGGGCCAGCTCGCGGGCCTTGCGGGAGCCGTAGTTGGTGTAGAAGACGAAGCCGTTTTCGTCGTACTGCTTGAGCAGGACGGTGCGGGAGCTGGGGTGGCCCTCGGCGTCGGCGGTGGAGACGATCATCGCGTTGGGTTCGTGGACGAAGCCGTGCAGGGAGGCCTGGGCGGCCTGCCGGAACCAGCGGGCGAACTGTTCCATGGGGTGCGGGGCGAGGTCGCTCTCGTCGAGGCCCTCGGCGCGGTAGTGGGCGCGCATCGCGGCGGGGTCGGGGGCGGCGAGGTCCTCCTCGGCCGTCTCGGCGGCGTGGCGGGTGAGGGGTTCGGCTGCGGATTCGTCCGGGAAACGATCGTTCACGCGGCCATCCTGCCGTATGCGGTGTCTCCCCCGGCGGTGGGTGTGCTTCGTCACGTGGTGGCACTGAGTGCCGTGTGCTCTCCCCAAAGCCGGTACCCGGGGATATCGTGCTGGGGCCGTTCCGGTTGGATGACCGGCCGCACGGGGCATGACCGGGGTGTCCGCTTCGGACCGCGAGTCGGTGAGGACTCTTCGAAGAGCATTCGAGAGTCTTCGGGGACGACCGTGGATCCGTTGCGCGGACCGCACGACCGCCGACCGGCACCCACCCGGTGGGACCGGGGCGTGCGCGCCCCGACAACACCATCTGCCGAACACGTCACGAGGAGCCGCCTGATGTCCGACTTCGTACCCGGACTCGAAGGAGTCGTCGCGTTCGAGACGGAGATCGCCGAACCGGACAAGGAGGGCGGCGCACTCCGGTACCGGGGCGTCGACATCGAGGACCTGGTCGGCCACGTCTCCTTCGGGAACGTGTGGGGGCTCCTCGTCGACGGCGCCTTCAACCCGGGCCTGCCGCCCGCCGAGCCGTTCCCGATCCCCGTCCACTCCGGCGACATCCGTGTCGACGTGCAGTCCGCGCTGGCGATGCTCGCGCCCGTCTGGGGCCTCAAACCGCTCCTGGACATCGACGAGCGGCAGGCCCGCGAGGATCTCGCGCGTGCCGCCGTGATGGCGCTGTCGTACGTGGCCCAGTCGGCCCGCGGGCAGGGTCACGCGATGGTTCCGCAGAGCGAGATCGACAAGGCGCAGTCCGTCGTCGAGCGGTTCATGATCCGCTGGCGCGGGGAGCCCGACCCGAAGCACGTCGCCGCGGTCGACGCGTACTGGACGTCGGCCGCCGAGCACGGCATGAACGCGTCGACGTTCACCGCGCGGGTGATCGCCTCGACGGGTGCGGACGTGGCGGCGGCGCTGTCCGGTGCGGTGGGGGCCATGTCGGGTCCGCTGCACGGCGGCGCGCCCTCCCGGGTCCTCGGCATGATCGAGGAGATCGAGCGCACCGGTGACGCCGACGCCTATGTCCGGCACGCCCTCGACAAGGGGGAGCGCCTGATGGGCTTCGGGCACCGGGTGTACCGGGCGGAGGACCCGCGGGCCCGCGTCCTGCGCCGTACGGCCCGTGAGCTGGGCGCGCCCCGCTACGAGGTGGCCGAGGCGCTGGAGAAGGCGGCCCTGGCCGAGCTGCACGCCCGCCGTCCGGACCGGGTCCTGGCGACGAACGTGGAGTTCTGGGCGGCCATCGTCCTGGACTTCGCGGAGGTTCCGGCGCACATGTTCACGTCGATGTTCACGTGCGCCCGTACCGCGGGCTGGTCGGCGCACATCCTGGAGCAGAAGCGCACCGG
Organism: Streptomyces sp. NPDC005302; assembly: GCF_040607345.1. Classification (NCBI taxonomy): domain Bacteria; kingdom Bacillati; phylum Actinomycetota; class Actinomycetes; order Kitasatosporales; family Streptomycetaceae; genus Streptomyces; species Streptomyces sp. NPDC005302. Next base: position 303,861 of record NZ_JBEXGN010000002.1, on the reverse strand, counting down.
CCGCCTGGTGCGGCCCTCGGCCACCTATGTGGGCCCGGGCACGCGCGGTCCCCAGGCGATCGAGGGGTACGGGGACATCGCGCGCTGACCCGCGGTCACGGGCGCCGGTCCGCCTGCCGTCACGCGGGAGCGAGCAGCTCCGCGTGATGGCGGGCGGCGGCCAGCGGGTGCGCGCGCAGCTTGCCCTTGAGTTCGTTGAAGCCGTACTCGGCGAAGAGCGGGTTCGCGGGGTCGTCGGTGATGCCGGGTGCGGTGGAGGCGTGCGGGAAGGGCAGCGGTTCGACGCGGGCGTCGAGGCGCGGGTTGTAGAAGAACGGCACGGAGAACCGTTCGGTGGCGCCGGGCGGGCTGACCACGCGGTGGTTGGTGGCGAGCAGGTAGCCGTCGGTGGCGACTTCGAGGAGTTCGCCGAGGTTGACGACGAAGGCGCCCGGCAGGGGCGGCACGTCGTGGAAGAGGCCGTCCGCGCGCTGCACCTGGAGGCCGCCGATCCGGTCCTGGAGGAGCAGGGTCAGGAATCCGTAGTCCTTGTGGGCGCCCACCCCCTGGTCGGCGCCGTCGGAGGCGCTGCCGGGGTAGCGGACGAGTTTGAGGTGCGGGTGGGCGTGGTCGCCGAAGACCGGATCGTAGAAGCCGGCGGGGGCGCCGATCGCGGCGAGCAGTTCGCGCAGCAGCCGCTCGGCGACGTCGCTGAGCCGGTCGATCCAGGCGAGGGCCGCGGTACGCAGCGCGGGCAGGGCGGCGGGCCACTGGTTGGGGCCCTCCAGCCACCAGTAGGCGGGCTCGCCGGGGCGGGGTGCGCGGGCGGGCCGCTCCGCGCCGATGTCGAGCTGGTCGCGCCAGTCGCGGCTGCCGCCGGTGCGTTCGTCGCCGGTGCGGGTGTAGCCGCGGAAGTGCGGGGAGCCGGTGTTGTCCAGGGCGAGCCGGTCGGCTTCGGGCAGGGCGAAGAACCGGTGCGTGGCGTCGAGCAGCGCACGGGTCTCGGTGTCGGTGACGCCGTGCCCGGTGAGCTGGAAGAAGCCCACGTCGTGGGCGGCGCTGTGGAGTTGGGCGTGCAGCAGGGCGCGGGCCTGCGGACCGCGGTCGGCAGCGGACAGGTCGATGATGGGGAGCTGCTGGTAGGAGGGGGACACCGGCCGGCCGGGGCGGGGTGCCGGATGGTGCAGAGACGTGTTCGTCGTCATGGGATGCGTCCGCGGGGTGTACGGGTGCCCGGGCGGGCCGCCGGGGGTGGGGCGGGGGCCACGGGTGCCAGGTGGAGGAAGAGGCGGTGCGTGCGACGCGCGACTCGCGAGCGGCGCGGGAGATGCGGGGGCTGGGTCAGGCGGAAGGCCGACAGCCCGTGCTCGTGACGCGCACGTAGTCCACGTGGCGGCGTCGGACGAGCATCGGAAGCATGGGCACAGCGTACTGCGCCCCTTCGGATCCACCAGTGGCCCGCGTCACTTCGCCGGTGGGCGGGCGCCGCAGCGTGTGCCTCAGCCGGCGGAAGGCGGCATCCCGTGAACGCGAACGACCCGCGAACTCTGGTTCCCTGCGCCTGACGGCGGGGGAGCCGGGCCGGACATACCGGCGAGTTCGCGGGTCGGGTGACTGCGTTGGATTGGGCCGGCTGCATGCATGACACACATGCGGGTCCGGCGCCGAACCGAGTCCGACAACGGGCCGCTAGCCCGCAGCCACCTCGTCTGTCCGGGTTTCCGTCATGAGCCGAACCACCTCCTCTCCTACGTGCCGTCCACTCTAGGAACACACGGCGGGAGGCTCAACCCATTTATCGGAGCGGGACGGGCGGGGCCCGAGGAGGGGGCGGGTCGGGTCCTCGTGGACCTCACGCGGCGCGAGGAGAAGACGTCGTAGTCCTCGGCGCCGTGGGTAGGGGCTCTGCCGGTGGTCACGTTCCAGACGGTCTGGAGGAGGCAGCCCGCGGTCGGGTACCCGACGGGAAGGTGCAGGGTCGCGGTGCCGGTGAGGACCCCAGGAGGACCGGGTTGTGGCGGAGCGTCGTGTCCAGGGTCGTGAGCTGGGCTTCCACGGGTCGCCCGGAGGGGTGGGCCGGGGGCTGTTGGGGCGGACGGGACGGGAATCCGGGGTGCAACGATTTCGTCCAATCTTCGGGGAAGTCGATGTGGGCTGGGTCACGTTCGAGTTGAATGTGAGCCGGCGAGCGAACTGTCGAGCCGTACACGCGGACGCAGCCTGCAGGGGGTCCAGGTGAGTGCTTCCCGGCGTAGTGGGACCACCGACGAGCTGGGGCCCGACGAGCCCGAGCGGGACGGTTCGGATCTCCTGGCCGCGCTGCTGGACGGCATGGACGCGGCACTGTGCGCGTTCGACGCCGACGGGGTCCTGACGCACTGGAACCGCGAGGCCGAACGCATCCTCGGCTGGACCGCCGCCGAGGCGGTGGGGCGGCACGGGTTCGCGGGCTGGGCCGTGCGGACCGCGGACGCCGAGGAGGTCGAGGCCCGGCTGCTGTCCGCGATGGAGGCCCCGGGCCGGCAGGTCCACGAGTTCGCGCTGCTCACCAAGGACGGCGGCCGGGTCCTCGTGCGCACCCAGTCCGCCGCCGTGCGCGGCCCGGACGGCAAGCCCGCCGGGGTGTACTGCGCCTTCAGCGAGGTCCACGCGCAGATCGACCTCGAACGGTCCATAGCCCTGAGCGAGGCCCTGTTCGAGAACGCCAGCTGGGGCGTCGTCCTCGTCGACGCCGACCTGCGGCCCGCCGTGGTCAACGCGCACGCCGCGCAGGCCCTGGGCACCGGACGCACCTCCGTCCTCGGCCGCCCCCTCGGGGAGCTGCTCTCCCAGGGCGTGGAGGAGCTGGAGAGCGCCCTCACGCACGTCCTGGCCGAGGGCGCGCCCCCGGCCCCCGCGGAGATGTGGGTGAGCGTGCGGACCCCGGAGGGCGACACCCGGCGCTGCTGGCGCAGCGGCTTCCTGCGGCTCTCCTCGCCGCTGGCCGAGGAACCCGTGCCGCTCGGCGTCGGCTGGCTCTTCCAGGACGTGACGGAGGCCAAGCAGACCGAGCAGGAGGCGGCGCTGCTGCGGTTCCGCGCCAACCAGCTGCACCGCGCCGCGCGCGCCGCCGCCGAGTGCGAGGACCCCGCCGAGGCCGCCACCGTCCATCTCGACTTCTCCCTCGCGGGCTTCGCCGACCACGCCCTGGTCGACCGGGTGGCCGGCGGGTTCCTCCGGGACGACGACGTGCCGGTGCGGCTGGTCCGCGCCGCCGCCACCCCCGCCGGGGCGCCCGGGCCGAGCCTGCCGACCGGCAAGGCCGGACTGCCGGTGCGGTACGCGGACGGGCATCCGGCGCTGCAGTGCGCGGAGCGCTCCGGCTCGGTGCGGGCCAGCGCGGGCACCGCCGACGCCGAGCAGGCGCGCGGCTGGGCGCTCGCCCGGCAGTGGCCGCCGGACGCGGTCCACTCCCTGTGCACGGTGCTGCGCAGCCGCGGGCGGACGCTGGGTGTCGTGACGTTCCTGCGCAGCGCGGGCCGCGGCCGCTTCGAGCGCGCCGACGCGCGGTACGCGGAGGACGTGGCCGTACGGATCGCGGCCGCCCTGGACCTGGCGGACCGGCTCGAACGGCCCTGAACCCCGCGTGGCGTCGGGGCCGCCGGGTCAGCGGCGGTAGAAGATCCGGTCGCCGTACTCGGTCATGACGCGGCCGTTCCACTCGTGGCCGCCGTCGACGTTGCCCGAGCGCAGCAGCGGCGGCTCGACGCCGCGGTCGGCGAGGGAGCCGGCGGCGGTGGCCATGACGGCCTGGAGGAGGGCGGTGGTGACGACGGTGGAGGCGGGCGCGAAGGGCGCCTCGATGGTGTCGAGGGTCAGCTCCGCGTCACCGACGGGGATCCGCGAGTCGAGGACGATGTCGCAGTGGTCCTTGAGGTAGGTGCCCGAGACGTGCCGTGACTTCGTCTCGGTGGCGTACGCGACGGAGGTGACGCCGATGACCTTCACACCGAGGGCGCGGGCGTTCATGGCCATCTCCACGGGCAGCGCGTTGCGGCCGGACAGCGAGATGATCACCAGCAGGTCGCCGGAGCGCAGCGGGCTGGAGTCGAGGACGGCGCTCGCCAGACCGTCGACCCGCTCCAGGGCGGAGCCCAGCGTCGCGGGCATGACGTCGACGCCGACGACACCCGGCACGGTCAGCAGGTTCATCAGGGCGAGTCCGCCGGCCCGGTAGACGACGTCCTGCGCGGCGAGCGAGGAGTGGCCCGCGCCGAACGCGAAGAGCCGGCCGCCTTCGGTGACGGTGTCGGCGACGAGCGTCCCGGCCGCCTCGATGTCCGCGGCGCCCTCGTCGCGCACCCGCTGCAGCAGACCGATCGCGGCGTCGAAGAACTGCCCGGCCAGCTTGCTGTCGCTCATCGGCGAAGCCCCTTAGAAGTCTCGTCGGCCCGGAGGTCCCGGACGTCCCGCCGGGACCGGGCGGGCGCGCGGCCTAACCGGTGCGCCGGTGCGGGCCGTGCTCCCGTCGTGTCGCGGATCACGTTGCGGTCTGGACCAGTGCCCTGTCAATACGGCCCGGGGGCTCCCGGGGAGCTGTGGCCGGGCTGCGCGCGGGCCGTCGCGGGGCACCCGGCGGCGTGCGGTTGCGACGACGAGGCACGCTTGTCAGTGCTATGCGTCAGAATTGAGTTCAGGGCCAGCGCACACGCCGGTGGATGTCGAGTCTCCGGCAGAGCTAAACGAGGGGCACGAATGTCCGGACTGATCGACACCACGGAGATGTATCTCCGCACCATCCTCGAGCTGGAGGAGGAAGGTGTGGTCCCCATGCGCGCCCGCATCGCCGAGCGGCTCGACCAGAGCGGCCCGACGGTGAGCCAGACGGTGGCGCGCATGGAGCGCGACGGTCTGGTCGCGGTCGCCAGCGACCGGCATCTGGAGTTCACCGACGAGGGCCGGCGGCTGGCCACACGCGTCATGCGCAAGCACCGGCTCGCCGAGTGCCTCCTGGTCGACGTCATCGGTCTGGAGTGGGAGCAGGTCCACGCCGAGGCCTGCCGCTGGGAGCACGTGATGAGCGAGGCGGTGGAGCGCCGCGTCCTGGAGCTGCTGCGCCACCCGACCGAGTCGCCGTACGGGAACCCGATCCCGGGCCTGGAGGAGCTTGGCGAGAAGGACGGCGCGGACCCGTTCCTGGACGCCGGCATGGTCTCCCTGGCCGAGCTGGACCCGGGTGTGGACGGCAAGACCGTCGTGGTCCGGCGGATCGGTGAGCCGATCCAGACGGACGCGCAGCTGATGTACACGCTGCGGCGGGCGGGCGTGCAGCCCGGTTCCGTGGTCAGCGTGACCGAGTCGGCGGGCGGTGTGCTGGTGGGCAGCGGCGGCGAGGCCGCGGAGCTGGAGGCCGAGGTCGCCTCCCACGTGTTCGTCGCCAAGCGCTGACACCCGGCAGGCGCCGGCCCCCGGGCCGGCCCATCGACCTCCCGGCCGCGCCGCTCCTTCGGCGCTCCCGGGCTTCCGGACCCGCGAGGGGCAGGTCCCGGGTGCGGGCCGACGGGCCGGCGTGCGCCGGCCTCGACGCCGGCACCCGGGTGCCCGCCGCGGCACCGGGCACGCCGCCTCCGGGACCGTCACCCGACATGTCAACTGCTGGGACGGTAGGGGCAGTTGTGGCGTATGGGTGTGCTGGCCGAAACCAAGATTCAGTGTGCGGAATCGCAGCGCCGGGACCGTTTGCGTGCAAGGCTGTCGCGTGAGGCATATGACCTGAGGGCTCTTGACCGTGTCCGAGAGCGACGGCGTGCGGTCGGGGAGGGGGCGCAAGGATGTGCCGCAGACGTGGAGAGGGCCCCGGCGCCGCATGGCGCCGGGGCCTGTCCTCCCCCGTACTGACCCGGAGCCCCGAGCTCCCAGGGTCATTCCCTTCGGACCGGTTTCCCCGAGCGGTCCGCCCCCCGCTGAAGATCTCCCCGCGAGGGCGGCGGCCAATCCCCCGGGGTGGTCACTCGAACGAGGGGTGTTGTGGCCGGAAAGGCCAGTTTCGAAACCCCATTCGATAACGTGGCGTCGTGGCGGGAGGACCGGGAGAGACCCCAGGGACACACCGAGCAGCACACCAGCAGGAGCGGCGGCAGGAAGCCGTACGAGTGGACCGGCCGGTCCGAGCGGGAGCGGGCGGGTCCGAGCGAGCTAGGGGGGTGCCCTTACCGATGGTGCGGCGCATCGACGTGACGGGAGCGGGCGGTGTACGCCTCGCTGCCTGGGAGTTCGCCGATCCTCCCAAGACCGACCAGCCGAGGGCCTCCGAGGCGCCCGGCGTGCTGTTACTGCACGGCCTGATGGGCCGCGCCTCGCACTGGGCACCCACCGCCCGCTGGCTCTCCGAGCGGCATCGCGCCGTCGCGCTCGACCAGCGCGGACACGGCCAGAGCGACAAGGCCCCGGAGGCCGAGTACACCCGCGAGGCCTACGTGGAGGACGCCGAGGCGGCCCTCGACCAGCTCGGTCTGGGACCGGCGGTCGTCATCGGCCACGCGATGGGCGCCCTGACCGGCTGGCAGCTCGCCGCCAAGCGTCCCGACCTCGTCCGCGCCCTGATCATCTGCGACATGCGGGCCTCGGCACTGGGTGCCGCCTCGCAGCGCGAGTGGGAGGACTGGTTCAGAGCCTGGCCCGCCCCCTTCGCCACCCTCGCCGACGTACGGAAGTGGTTCGGCGAGGACGACCCCTGGGTGGAGCGCCGCACCCCCTCCCGCGGCGAGTTCTACGCCGAGGTGATGCAGGAGTCCCCGGACGGCTGGCGCCCCGTCTTCGAACCCCGCCAGATGCTCAAGTCCCGCCAGACCTGGGTGCTGGACGCGCACTGGGAGGAACTCGCCCAGGTCCAGTGCCCCACGCTGGTCGTGCGCGGCCTCGACGGCGAGCTGGGCCGGGCCGAGGCCCAGGAGATGGTCCGCGTGCTGCCCCGCGGCCAGTACGCGGAGGTCGCCGACGCCGGCCACCTCGTGCACTACGACCGGCCCGAGGCGTGGCGCGCCGCGATCGAGCCGTTCCTGGACGGCGTCCTCACCCGCTAGCCCCCACGTCCGGACCGGCCGGGGCCCGCCCGTGCGGACCGCGGGCTATCCCTTGCTGACCGCCGCCAGGATCTCCGGCAGCCGGCGGGCCGTCCGGGGCGCCGCAAGGCGCAGCCCCAGCAGGGTGATCAGGGCGCCGTACAGGGCCCCCAGGGGCAGCAGCAGCCAGCTCCACCGGTCGCCGTCGGCGCTCACGTTCAGCCAGATCGTCAGGGCGATGACGGGGGCGGACAACAGGGCGGCCGAGACCATCCCGCCGAAGATGGCGATCCAGGCGAGACCGGCCTGCCCGGGAGCCACGTTCTTGTAGCCCTCCTGCGGGATGGAGTACGGGAAACGGGCCGAGGACCAGGCCCCCGTCGCCAGCATCGCCCCGAGCAGCGCGAAGGACAGGCCCAGCACCTCCGGCAGCTGCCGCCAGGCGCCGAGCAGCGCGGTCGTCAGGACGGCCACCAGCGTCGCGTACGGCAGGGTGATCACCAGCAGGGCCAGCGCCCGCCCGCGCAGTTCGACGTAGGCGTCCCGGGTCGAGGAGATCGTCATCGCGACGATCCAGAACGCGGACGTGTCCTGGCCGAACTGGTTGTACATCTGGATGCCGAGCATGCCCGCCGCGAAGCACGCGAAGTAGGCGGAGCCGGTGCCCTGAAGGGCGTTGAACACGGGCACGATCAGCCCGATGGCCAGCGACGTCACCCAGGCCGCCTTGGTCTTCGGGTCGCGCCACACGTAGCGGAGGCTGCGGTCCATGACCGTGCCGGTCCGGCCGGCCGGCAGCAGCCGCCCGAGCCGCGACGCCCCCCGCTCCCCCGCGGCGGGCTCCGCGGCCTGGAGCGTCGACCCGTCCGGCGAGGTCATCAGCCGTGTCAGATGGCGGGACCACAGGGCCACCAGCGCGGCCAGGGCGGCCCCGCACAGCGCCAGCTGCACGACCGCGGTCCCGTACGAACCGTCGCTCGCCGAGTCCACCGCGCCGATCGCCGAGGCGGGCGGCACCCAGCGCAGCACGTCCGCCGCCGGATCGAGGGCCGACAGGCCGCCCGACGAACCGAGGCGCTGCGCGCCGAAGTTGACCAGCTGCGCGCCGACCGCGACGACCAGGCCGCTGAGCACCGCCAGGTCGCGGCCCTTGCGGCTCGACAGCAGCCGGATGTTGGCGGCGGCGACCGCCCGCGCTAGGGCCACGCAGACCAGCAGCGCGAGGGTGACGGCGACGACCGCCGTCACCCAGGCCGTGGCGCCGTGCGCCACCGAGATCACCGAACCGGCCAGCAGGCACAGGGTGAAGAGCGGTCCGACGCCGACCAGGGACGCGGCCAGCAGCGCGCGGACCAGCGGCTGCGGGCGCAGCGGCAGCATCACCAGGCGCGTCGGGTCGAGGGTCTCGTCGCCGCTGGGGAAGAACAGCGGCATCACCGTCCAGCCGAGGGCCAGCACCGCGACCAGCAGCAGGCAGACGGCGATCGCGTGCGTGTTGCCGCGCAGCGCGATCAGGCCGATCAGCTGGAGCGCGCCGAAGAGCAGGGCGACGACGACGGAGGCGATGTACGCGGCCCGCCGGCCGCCCGACTGGCGCAGTCCGTTGCGCAGCAGGGAGAGCTTGAGACGGACGACGACCGGGGTGATCGACGCGGCGGAGGGGCCCGGGGCGGTGCTCATCGCGCGGCCCCGCCGCCCAGCCAGTCCAGGTCGGCGACCGTGCCGCGGCCGTGGGCGCCGACCAGCTCCAGGAACGCCTGCTGGAGCGAGGGCGCGTCGCCGCGCACCTGCGCGAGGGGTCCGTGCGCGCGGATGCGTCCGGCGGCCATGACGGCGACCCAGTCGCACAGCGACTCGACGAGTTCCATCACGTGGGACGAGAAGACGACGGTCGCTCCGGAGGCGGTGTACCGCTCCAGGACGCCCCGGATGGTCTGCGCGGAGACCGGGTCCACGCCCTCGAACGGTTCGTCCAGGAAGAGGACTTCGGGATTGTGCAGGAGGGCGCAGGCGAGGCCGATCTTCTTGCGCATGCCGGTCGAGTAGTCGACGACGAGTTTGTGCCGGGCGCCCGCCAGGTCGAGGACGTCGAGGAGCTGGCCCGCGCGCTTGTCGACCTCGGCGCCCGGCAGTCCCCTCAACCGGCCCGTGTACGCGAGGAGTTCGCTTCCGGAGAGCCGCTCGAAGAGCCTCAGCCCCTCCGGCAGCACACCGATCCGCGCCTTCACCGCGACCGGGTCGCGCCACACGTCGTGGCCGACGACCTCGACGGCGCCCTGATCGGGCCTGAGCAGCCCGGTCACCATGGACAGGGTGGTCGTCTTGCCCGCCCCGTTCGGTCCGACGAGCCCGATGAACTGCCCGGCGGGCAGGTCCAGATCGATGCCGGCGACGGCGATCTGCTCCCCGAACCGCTTCCAGAGCCCTCGCACCCGCACGGCGGGCACCCCGTCGTCCTTCGCTGCCTCGCTCATACACGCACCCTAGGGCCCATCCGCCCCAGCCGGTGCTACGGGCGCCGGGACGGCCCTAGCGGTCCCGGCCGCAGGCGTAGGCGAGGGGGGAGATCAGTTCCTCCGCGTCCGGCAGCCACCGGTTCGCCGGTGTCGGGCGGCACGCCCACTGCACGGCGCCCCGGGAGCCGAACCGGGTGGGCGGCGCCGCCACGTACGCGCCCTCGCCGAGCGCGACCAGGTCCAGGGAGGCGGGCGGCCAGCCCAGCCGGCGGACCAGGTCGGGGACCTTGGCCGTGGCACCGGGAAGGACGAAGAAGTGCATCCGCCGGTCCGGGGTGCACGTCACGGGTCCGAGGGTGAGTTCCATCCGCTCCATCCGGGCGAGCGCCAGGAACCCGGCCGACTCGGGCACGTCGATCGCGTCGAACGTCCGCCCGGTGGGCAGCAGGATCGACGCCGTCGGCTGCTTCGACCACAGCCGCCGCGCCACGGTCGCGCTGCCCGTCGCCTGGGTCGCCCAGTCCTCGCGTGCCGGGTGCGCCCCGGGCACGGCACAGGCCGGCTCGCCGCACGAGCAGCGCTGCACCCCGTCGACTGCTTCCAGCCAAGTGCCGGGGAACACGTCCCAGTGGCGCTCCTCGGCATAGCGCACGGCGGTTTCCTGCAGCGACTCGCCACGCTGCTGGGGGATCTGCGCGGTCTCGGTGCCTGCGATGGTCTCTTCCACGTGGAACTCAACTCCCCGGCCCACCTCGGGTTACGGGGGACACGCGCGCGGGGGCGGGGCATCGATTCCCCGGCCGGGGCGCATGGATGCACGTGCGGGGGCGCGCGGGAGGAACGGCAGCCGGGAGTGGGTAACCAGGGGTGGGGTCGGGCAACCGCCCTTACCCCGGCAATCCTCACATGTCACGCATCTTCGGTATGTCTGCGGGGCATTGATCTTCCTGGCCGACTTCTTTCGGTGGGTGGGCCGGCGGGACACGTCAACTCGGTGCGTGGGCAGGCACCGCAGCCACAGGGGGTACGCCATGGCCGCAAGGCCGCTCATCGCCAGGCAGCCGAACGAACGGCTCCAGGCGCTCATCCAGGAGGCGGGCTGTTCGAACGCCGGACTGGCCCGCCGCGTCAACATGTGCGGTGCCGAACACGGGCTGGACCTGCGGTACGACAAGACGTCGGTCGCGCGCTGGCTGCGCGGCCAGCAGCCGCGGGGGCGGGCGCCGGCGATCATCGCCGAGGCCCTCGGCCGCAAGCTCGGCCGGACGGTCACCATCGACGAGATCGGCATGGCCAACGGCAAGAACCTGGCGTCCGGTGTCGGCCTCCAGTTCTCGCCGACCGTGCTGGGCGCCATCGAGCAGGTCTGCGAGCTGTGGCGCAGTGACGTCGGGCGGCGCGACTTCCTGTCCGGGTCGTCCGTCGCCGCGTCCGCGCTCGTCGAGCCGAGCCGCGACTGGCTGATCTCCGGACCGGACGCGCAGGTCGCGCGCTCGGCGGGCCCGCGCGTCGGGCACTCCGACGTGGCAGCGGTCCGCGCGATGACCCAGGCCCTCGTCGAACTCGACCACCAGTACGGCAGCGGGCACGTGCGCCCGGTCGTCGTGCACTACCTGAACAGCGTCGTCTCCGGTCTGCTGGCCGGCTCCTACCGCGAGGCGGTCGGCCGCGAACTGTTCGCCGCCGTCTCCCGGCTGACGGAGCTCGCCGGCTACATGGCCGTCGACACCGGCCAACCCGGTCTGGCCCAGCGGTACTACATCCAGGCACTGCGGCTCGCGCAGGCGGCCGGTGACCGCGGTTACGGCGGTTACGTCCTGGCCGCGTCCATGAGCCACCTGGCCGCCCAGCTCGGGAACCCGCGCGAGATCGCCCAGTTGGCGCGCGCGGCCCAGGAGGGCGCGCGGGGGCGGGTGACGCCGCGCGCCGAGGCGATGTTCCTCGCGGCCGAGGCGCGCGGGCACGCGCTGATGGGCGACGCGCGGGCAGCGCAGGCGGCGTCCGGACGGGCCGTCACCGCGCTGGAGGGCGCCGACGCTGCCTCCGGGGACGACCCGACGTGGATCGCGCACTTCGACGAGGCCTACCTGGCCGACGAGTTGGCCCACTGCCACCGCGACCTCGGCCAGGCCGAGGCCGCCGCGCGGTGCGCCGAGCAGTCCCTCGCCGGGCACCCCGAGTCGCGCGCCCGCCGCCGTGCCATCGGCTACGTCCTGCTGGCGACGGCACAGGTCCAGCAGCGTGAGATCGAGCAGGCCTGCGCCACCGGACTGCGCGCCGTCGAACTCCTCGGCACCCTCCGCTCCAACCGCGGTGCCGAGTACCTGGACGACCTCCAGCAGCGCCTGGAGCCGTTCCGGGACGAGGCGGTGGTGCGGGAGTTCGGGGCGCGCATGGAGTTGCAGTCGGCGGCCTGAACGGACGGGTGGGGCGCGTGGGTTGGCGGAGCGCGCCCCGAAGGGCCGGTGCCGCGCGCGATGCGGTGGGGGCGCACGGCGTGTGCGCCCCCGGTGCGGCGCACCGGTGACGCCCCGGTCCGGTGCGGTGTGGGTCACGCCGTCGGGTACGCGGGCCCCACGGTGAACTTTCGGGCCGTGGGCGCGTGAACGGCGGGCGAACGCGGGCCTCGTAAGAGAAGGGCGTGAGATACAGCGCATTCGGGGGCGGTTTCGTTACCCGTGTCACAGGGTGCCCCGGTCGTGCCCCGTGCTGCGTGGCACCGGCCTGTTGGGACCCGGTAGCGTGAGCCGACGATTCCGAAGGTCCCCCATTCGTAGGAGTCCCGGTGACGCAGAGTGGACAGGGCGAGGAGCCCTCGGCGCGGCCCGCGCGCGAAGGCATCGTGCTGCCCTCGGACGGTGGCGAACCGCTGCTGCCGGGCACCACGGGTGACCGTGCCGTCCCGGCGGGCGGCCAGGCATGGGGCCGCCCGTGGGGCCCCGACCAGCCGGCCGGCCCGGCCCCGCAGTCCGGCGACGGCTGGGGAGCGCAGGGCGGCGACGGCCGGACCTGGGCCACCCCCGAGCAGTCCGGCCCCGCACCCTCCGCCCAGGAGTGGGGCACCGCCACCTCCGGCGACGCCCACGGGGCGCAGAGCTGGCAGCAGCCGTCCGGCGCGGGCCCGCTGCCGCCCGAGGGCGCGCAGTCCTCGTACGGCGAGCGGAGCGGCTACGGCCACGGTGCGCACGGCGCCCAGGCGGCCGGGGGCTACGGCGCGTACGACGGGTACGGGGCCTCGGACCAGCAGCAGGGCTCGCACGCCCGGCACGGCCGGTCCGACGCGCAGCCCGCGCCCCTGCCGTCCGCCGTGACGCCGGACGAGGGCGCCACCCAGTACATTCCGTACATACCGGCCGCACCCGGTGGTGACGAGGGGGCGACCCAGTTCATCCCGCCCGTCCCCGCGGCGCCGGACGAGGGCGCCACGCAGTACATACCGCCCGTCGGACCGGGCGCGCTGCCGCCCGAGGTCCAGGGCGCGGACGCGACGCACTACCTCGGGCACGGCCCGCAGGGCGGGCCCGGATCGCTGCCCGCCGGCGGCTCCGACGCCGACCCCACCCAGTTCATGGCCCCCGTGCCGGCCCAGCCCGACGCCTCCTACGGGCTGCGCCCCGGCGCACCGGAGGAGCGGCAGCCCCCCGCGGAGTTCGACAACCTCTTCCGCAGCGAACCGGACGCGCCCCCCTCGACACAGCAGCTGCCGCGCTTCGACCCGGCCGCACCGGCCCCGCACGGCGCGCACGACCCGTACGGCACCCGGTCCGCGCCGGACGCGCCCGGCGCGTACGCCCCCGCGGGCCGTGCCGCCGCCCGTCGCGGCGGCCCCTCCGACCACGACGGCCAGGGCGCCGGCGGCAGGAGCCGTTCGCGCGTCCCGCTGATCGCCGGCATCGGCATCGGCATCGTCGTCCTCGGGATCGGCGCGGGCGCCCTGCTCAGTGGCGGCGGGGACGACGACGCGAAGGGCGACACCAGCAAGACGGTGTCCGCGACGGCGCCGGCGACGGAGGGCTCCTCGGCCGCCGCCGCCGACCCGGTGAAGGCGCAGGCCGTCGAGCTGGACAAGCTCCTCGCCGACAGCACCAGCAGCCGCGACGCCGTGATCAAGGCCGTCGGGGACGTGAAGGCGTGCCAGAACCTCGACCAGGCGGCGGGCAGTCTGCGCGACGCCGCCAAGCAGCGCGGCGAGCTGGTCACCCGGCTCACCGCCCTGAAGGTCGACCAGCTGCCGAACAACGCCGAGCTGACCGCCGCGCTCACCAGCGGCTGGAAGGCCTCCGCGTCGGCCGACAACCACTACGCGGCCTGGGCCGACCAGGCCAAGAGCGGCAAGGGCTGTCACAAGGGCCACGCCCGCACCACCGGGCAGACTGCCGCGGGCAACCAGGCCAGCGGCACGGCCTCCGCCCAGAAGGAGAAGGCCGCGCGGCTCTGGAACTCCATCGCCTCGAAGTACGGACTCACCCAGCGGACCCGCACCCAGCTCTGAGGGCCCGCACCCGGCACCGCGACCCAGACGCCGGCCCGGCCCCCTCGACAGGGGGCCGGGCCGGCGTTCGTCGTGACGGGACCGGTGGGTCCTACTCGGCGTTCTCCAGCGTCCTCGACATGTTCACGAACCCGCGGCGCGCGGGCGTCAGCCGGCCGTCGCGGACGACCTGGAAGGTGACGTCCCCGTTGATCAGACGCGGGAAGTCGATGGCGCCGATCAGGTCCTCGAAGCGCCAGCGCAGCGTCGGCGTGAGCCCGTCCGTGCTGACCTTGAGGCCGTTGTCGAGCGCCCGCCGGATGGCCAGCGGGGTGACCTCGCCCGAACCGAGCGACTCGACGGCCTTCTTCAGCACGGTGTAGGCGATCCAGGTGGTCTGCACGCCGACGTCGGCCGGGTCGATCCGGTTGTCGCCGAACGCCTGCTCCTTGATCACCGAGCGCATCTCGTTCCACCGCGCGTCGTCCGCGGCCGGGTACCAGCCGGTGACGTACGACCCCTCGTAGGGACCCGACTTGCCGCCGGTGGCGTCGATCCGCGACTGGTCGACGCTGCCGACGACCGTGCCGGTGCGGACCTTCGGGTACTTCGTGCTGTCACGCCGGAAGGAGTCCATGAAGGTGTCGGTGCGGTCGCCGAGGGCCGGCACCACGCAGCCGCGCCTGGCCTGGTCGGAGGTCGCGTGCTGGAGCGCCTGCTGCGTCGGACGGGAGTACTCGGTGGCGTCCTCGGCGGCCCGCTGGTCGGCGGCCCGCGGGTGGCCCAGCGCCTTCAGGCCCGAGTCGAGCAGCACCGGGAGCTGGTCACCGGCCGTGGTGTCGGGGCGGATCAGCGACACGGGACCGCAGTTCTTGGCGAGCTGCTCGCCGAGGCCGGCCAGCAGCGCGGGCTGGCCGCCGTTGACCGGATAGGAGAGCGGACTGGTGAACTCGTCGTCGGTGACGCCGTAGCCGCCGATGTACGGGATGCCCGCGCTCTCCAGCGGGGAGAAGAAGGAGGTGCTGTGCTGGCTGTAGGAGCCGACCACCGCGACGACGCCCTCGTCCACGGCCCGCTCGGCGCAGTGCGCGGCGTCGATGGAGTCGTTGTGGTCGTTGCAGGTGATGACGTCCAGCCGGTGGCCGTTGATGCCGCCGTGCGCGTTGACCCAGCGGGCGTAGGCCCGGGCCAGCGCGGGCATGCCGGGCTGGTTGGTGGCGGCCGTCTTCTCCGGCGCCCAGGTCATCACCTTGATCGAGCCGTCCCCGGAGCCCCCCGTGACGCCGGGGACGACCCCGCACCCGGCGGCGATCGACGCGCACACCCCCAGCGCGCAGGCGGACAGCAGTGCGGCCTTGAGAGGCCGACGGCGCGGAGCGGGGGAGGTGGTGCGCGTACGTCGCCTACCGGTCATGCACATGCACGATTCCCTCACACCGCGAACCGCTGTGTGACTCGGGGTCAAGGGGAGATGACGCAGAGGTGAAGGAAGGGGGTCGGTGATGTGTTTTTCACAGGGAACGTACGATCGGTGACCGTGCAAGGTTCGGAGAACTCTTCCCGTCGCGGCCGTCACTCATCCACCATGGGCGGCATGCCACTGAACGACATGCCGTGGTGGCGCTGGCGCAGCAATGTGCGTTCCGCGCTGCACATGCTCTCCGACCCCGCCTTCCAGCGCGACGTCTGGCTCGCCGGCGTCGACGGGTACGGGGACGTCACCGACGCCGTGTACCGCCTGGTCGAGGACACCTGGCTCGACAACTGGTCCGCCGAGAAGTACGTCGGCACGATCTTCCGGGACTCCGAGGAGGCGGTCCTCGTGGACACCGCCGTCCTGCGCGTCCTGCGGATCATGCACCAGGTCGGCCCCGACGCCCCGGTCTCCGCCTACGTCGACCACCAGGCGTGGCCGGACGCCGTGCACGCCGCGCGCGCCGCCCACGTCCGGCTCGCGACCAGCGACGCCGAGGACCCCGACGTGCCGCCGCGGACCCTGGAAGTGCTGCGCATCCTGACGCGTTCCGCCTAGCGCGGCCGGCCGGCCGGTCCGGTGGCGGTGCCCTCGCGCCGCGGGACGTCCGCGGTGCGGGACGGGAGTCCCCCGCGGGGGCCCGGTATGGGAACCTGTCCCGCATGAATGAGCCGTCCGTCCGCGGGAGCGCGCCCGCCGCCGAGCAGTACGTCCTGACCCTGTCCTGCCCCGACAAGCAGGGCATCGTGCACGCCGTGTCGAGCTATCTGTTCATGACCGGCTGCAACATCGAGGACAGCCAGCAGTTCGGCGATCACGACACCGGCCTGTTCTTCATGCGCGTGCACTTCTCGGCGGAGTCCCCGGTGACGGTGGAGAAGCTGCGGGCGAGTTTCGCGGCGATCGGCGACGCGTTCCACATGGACTGGCAGATCCACCGGGCCGAGGACCGGATGCGGATCGTCCTCATGGTCAGCAAGTTCGGACACTGCCTGAACGACCTGCTCTTCCGTGCCCGGATCGGCGCCCTGCCCGTCGACATCGCGGCCGTCGTGTCCAACCACACGGACTTCGCCGAGCTGGTCGGCTCCTACGACGTCCCCTTCCACCACATCGCGGTGACGAAGGACACCAAGGCGGAGGCCGAGGCGCAGGTGCTGGAGCTGGTGCGCGAGAAGGGCGTCGAACTGGTCGTCCTCGCCCGCTACATGCAGGTCCTCTCGGACGACCTGTGCAAGCAGCTCAGCGGCCGCATCATCAACATCCACCACTCGTTCCTGCCGAGCTTCAAGGGCGCGAAGCCGTACCACCAGGCGCACGCCCGGGGCGTGAAGCTGATCGGCGCCACCGCGCACTACGTGACCGCCGACCTCGACGAGGGCCCGATCATCGAGCAGGAGGTCGAACGCGTCGGCCACGACGTCACCCCCGACCAGCTCGTCGCCATCGGCCGGGACGTCGAGTGCCAGGCACTGGCCCGCGCGGTGAAGTGGCACGCGGAACGCCGCATCCTGCTCAACGGCCGCCGCACGGTCATCTTCGCGTAGCGCGGCGGGGCGGCCGGTCCGCGCCGTCCGTCACATCCGGCTCAGTGACGCCGCCGCGAAGAGGACGTCCCGGATGGCCTCCCGGTCGCCGTCCTGCCCGGCCGCCGCCTCCTCCGGGGAGACGTGGCCGGCCGCGAGCCGGCAGAACTCCACGCCGTCCAGCGCGACATGGGCCACCTCGTGCTCCGCGGACCCGACGGCGCCCGGGGAGTCCAGCGGGATCAGCCACTCGCCGCCCCCGGCCCCCTCGATCTCCAGGCGCAGCGAGCGTCCCCCGGCGCCCGCGGCGACCAGGTGCCGCACCGGCGGGGCCGAGAGGCCCGCCCTGCGCCGCTCCGCCAGTGAACCCGGCAGCATCCGCGCGGCCAGGTCGATCATCTTGTGGAGATGCCGGCCGGCGGGCGGCTCGTACGGGTAGTCCACCGCGTCCGCGATGTCCCAGGCGTGCACCCAGCACTCGAAGGCCCGGTCCAGCAGCGAGTCGCTCAGCGGCAGTTCGAAGCCGCCGTACGGAACGGTCAGACCGCCGGAGCCCTCGCCGCCCGAGCGGGAGGTGCCGGCGCCGTCCACGAACGACACCGTCCGCACGATGTCGTGGCTCTGCGCGCGCCAGGGCCCGCGCACGGACCGGGTGGGCGGGAAGTGCGAGGCGCGCCAGTACGTCTCGGTGCGCCCCTGCGGGGTCTGTCCCGCCGAGCCCGCGTCGCCGAGCGGATCGTCCAGGCCCAGCGCGACGGCCACCAGGCCGTCGACGCTCAGCAGGTGGGCGATCACCCCCGCCACCGTCGTACGGCGGCTGGTGGGAGCGTCGCCGTCGAACCAGCGCAGCCGCACCGGGGCATGCCACTCGGCGCCGCCGATGTCCTGCAGCAGCGCGTCGAGCCGCGCGCTCTCCGCGTCGTACGGAGCCGCCCACCCGGGGACCGGGATGCGCGGCGGCCGCCGGTCGAGGCAGCCCGCCAGGACCCGGGTGCGCAGCGTCGGGTCCAGGTCGAGGCTCTCCGCCGGGTGCAGCAGGCCGACCGCTCCGCGCAGCCGCAGCGCCTCGTCCGCGCACGCGCCGCACTCCCCGAGGTGTTCCTCGACGGCGTCCGTCTCGTGCGCCGAGCAGGCGGCCAGCGCCCACGCGCCGAGCAGTGACTTCAGGACGTGGTGTTCGAGGACGAGCGGCGCCGGCACGGCGGGGGACGCCGCGGCGGGTTCGGGCAGCGGCAGTCCGGTGTCCTCCACGGAGGAACGCGGCAGAGGTATCCCCGCCTCCGGGTGCCCCGGGTACTCCTCCGGTTTCTCCGGATCCCGCTGCTCCCGGTGATGTCCGTGGCCGTCGTGGCCGTCGTGGGGATCGTCGCCGGGGCCGGGCGGCCCGGAGCGGTCCGCTTCTCCGCTCACCGCGCACCCCCGTACGGCGACGGCGGGCCGGTGGGTCCCGCGTCGTGGGCCGTGGACAGGAGCTGGAGGCCGAGGCGGAGCCGGCGGCGGGCCTCGTCCTCGGTGACGCCGAGGTCGGCCGCCGCCTGGCGGTAGTCCCGGCGCTGGAAGTAGGCGAGGTCCAGCGCGGCCCGCAGCGGGGCCGGCATGGACGTGACGATGTAGTCCGCGCGGGCCGCGACGGAGGCGCTGCGGATCTTGCGCTCCAGCTCCTCGGCCGTGCCGTGGCCGCCCTGCGCGAGGGCGGCGGTCTCGGTGGCGCGCAGCCGCTGCACGGCCAGGCGGTGGGTCAGACCGGCCACCCAGGAGCGCAGCGGCCCCTGCTTGGGGTCGTACGCGTCGGGGTTCTCCCAGACGTGCGTGAAGACCTCGCGGGTGATGCCGTCGGCGGCCCGCTCGTCCCCCAGCACGCGGTGGGCGAGCCCGTGCACGAGCGAGGCGAACCGGTCGTAGAACTCGCCGAGCGCCGCCGCCTCCCCGCGTGCGAGCCGCTGCTGCATCTTGCGGTCCCAGCGGGGCGGTGCGTCCTGCTGCGCCATGCGTCCCCCCGACCCCTCGTCGTGCGCTGCCGTGTCCGGCGCCTGTCCGTGTGTCCCTGTGTCCGGCCTGTGTGTCCGGTCCGCGTGTCCGGCCTGTGTACCGACGTGTCCCCATTCGCCGGGCAGGCATGCGGGTTCGCTGTCCAGCCTGTGCGCTCCTGCTGTCCTGAATGTAGTCGGCACGTCCGACAGCGCACGCCCCTTTGCGTCAATGTGCGCCCCCGAACCAGCCACGGATGGTAGAAGCTCGCCGCTTCCACCCCCGGACGTGACCGCATGAGTCCGTACACGACCGAAACAGGCCCCTCATCGAGCATTTTCGACCGTAGACCGGCGTTTCTTCCGGGGCCGATCCGTGTTTCATGGAAGCCCGAATCACGGAACCGCGGATCGGTGTTTCGCGTCATGACGGCTGGGCAGCCGCGCTGGAAGGAAGCGTACGAAGGGCTTCCGGTTCTGCGGGACGAGGCGAGCGAGAGGCGTGGCGGTGACGCTCAAGGTGACCGAGGTGACCGACGTGACCGACAGCGAGGGCGGCGCGGGCGGCAGAGCGGGTACGGGCCGCGCGGACGGCCTGAACGCGGTGAGCCGCGACGAGGGCGAGTGGGCCGTGCTGCGGGTGTCGGGCGAACTCGACCTCGTGACGGCGCCCGTACTGCGCCAGGGCGTGCACGACGTGGTGGCGGAGGGGCGGCACAGCGTCGTCCTGGACCTCTCCGAGGTTCTGTTCTGCGACTCCAGCGGTGTCGGCGTCCTGATCGCCACCCGCCGCCTGATGCGTTCCTGCCAAGGCCGGCTGCGGCTGATCCTGCCCGCGCAGGGCGCGGTGGAGGGCTCCCACGTCAACCGGGTCCTCGCGGCGCTCGGCGTGCGCCGGCTCTTCGACGTGTACCCGGACGTCGACGCGGCCCTCGACGAGGAGTCCCGCCCGCTGTCGGCCTGATCGACGCCGGCGGGTGTGCGGTCGCTCACGCCGCCGCCTCGCCCACCGTGATCCCCCCGGCGCACCGCGCGACGCACTGCCACACCGTTGTCCCGGAATTCCCGCGGTCTTGGCACAACCGTCGTTTTCGGCTCCCGTCGCGGCCCGCGCGTCGTACGCTCCGTGCCAGATGAACCGCAGTCCGGCCACGGCCGGCTGAGCAGTGAGGCGGTCCGACACATCATGGTCAGCACCGAGTACGAACGCAGGATTGCCGCCCGGTTCGCCGGGTTCGACCAGGACGGCAACGGCTACATCGACCGGGAGGACTTCAACGCCGCGGCCAAGGCCGTGCTCGCCGAGTTCGGTACGGCGGCCCGGTCCGACAAGGGGCAGGCCCTGTACATCGGCGCCGAGGCGTTCTGGCAGGGCATGGCGGGCATAGCGGACCGGGACGGCGACCAGCGCATCACCCGCGAGGAGTTCGTGAGCGGCGCGGTGAAGCGGCTGCGGGACAACCCCGAGCGGTTCGCCGAGATCGCCCGGCCCTTCCTGCACGCGGCCCTCGCGGTGGCGGACACCGACGGGGACGGCACGGCCACGGTCGACGAGACCCGCCGCGTCATCACGGCCCTCGGCGCGGACGAGGACACCGCCTCGGCCGCCGCCGCCGTCCTCGACGCCGACACCGACGGACGGATCGGCGAGACGGAGGTCGTCGCCGCGTTCGCCCGCTACTTCACGGTGCCCGAGTAGCCCGTTCGCCCCACGGCACCCACGGCACCCGCGCGGCCCCTCGACCGCGCGGCGCCGCACCTGCCGCGGAGGACGGTCCGGACGACGGGGTCCCGGCCTCCTCACCCCGAGAACCGCTCCCTGAGCCGGTACTTGAGGACCTTGCGCAGCGTCTCGTTGCGCGGAAGGGCGTCCACCACCTCCAGCTGCTCCGGCAGCTTGTGCACGGAGAGCCCCTCACCGCGCAGGTGCGATGTCATCGCGGCCAGCGTCAACTCCGGTGAGCCCGGCGGCTGTTCGACGACCGCGCAGACGCGCTCCCCGCGGTCGGCGTCGGGCAGGCCGATCACCGCGACGTCCCCGACGGCGGGATGCCGGTGCAGCAGGTCCTCGATCTCCTTCGCGGAGATGTTCTCGCCCTTGCGGATGATGATGTCCTTCACCCGCCCGGTGAGCACCAGGTGCCCGCTCTCCGTCAGATGCCCGACGTCCCCGGTGACCAGGAACCCGTCCTCGTCGAAGGCCTCCGCCGTCTGCGCCGGGTCCAGATAGCCCCGGCACACGGCCTCGCCCCGCAGCCGCACGTCCCCGTCGACGCCGGCCGGCCGTACCGCCCCCGCCCCGTCCACGATCCGTATCTCCATGCCGTGCGGCGGCCGGCCCTCGGTGGTCGCGAGGTTCTCGGCCGTGTCGTCCGGCGCGCCCATCGTGATCATCGGGACCTCGGTCATCCCGTACCCGTGGGTGAGCTGCACACCCATCTCGCGGACGACCGCGTGGTAGACCTCGGGAGGCTTCGGGGCTCCGCCGCCGGCGAGCAGCCGCAGGGCGGGCAGCACCGGCTCCCCGGGCTGCTTGCGCTGCTCGGCGAGGAACATCGCGTAGAAGGCGGTCGACCCGCCCGCCACCGTCACGCCGTGCCCGCGGTACTCCTCCAGGGCGGCGGGCAGCGCGAAGTGCTCGAACATCACGGCGGGGAAGCCGTACAGCAGCAGCATCACCGTGTAGTCGGGACCGGCGATGTGCGCGTAGGGGAAGGCCATCGAGCCCACGTCGTCCGCGGACAGGTGCAGGGCGTGGGCGAGGCAGGAGCCGCCCGCGATCAGGGAGCGGTCGGTGTGCAGCACGCCCTTGGGGTCGGAGGTGGTGCCCGAGGTCCAGTAGATCCAGCGGACGGTGGTGCCGTCGGAGGGCGGCGCGGGCAGTACGGCGGGGTCGCCGTCCGGCAGGTCGTCGTACGCCTCGAAGACGTTCCGCGCCCCGAGCCGGTGCGCCATCGCCGTGTGGTCGAAGCCGCGCCACTCGCCCGGCACCGCGAAGTGGGACGCCTTCGACTCGCGGAGCGCGAAACCCACCTCGCGGTCCCGGTAGAAGGGGATGACCGGGGACTGCACGGCTCCGATGCGGGCCAGCGCGAACGACAGCAGGGCGGTCTCGATCCGGGTGGGCAGCTGCCAGGCGACGACCGTGCCGGGACGCACGCCCCGCTCGTACAGACCGGCCGCCACCCGCTCGGAGCGGTCGCGCAGCTCGCCGAAGGTCAGCGTTCGGTCGCCCTGGAGCAGCACGGGCCGGTCGGGGGTGAGTCCGGCGCGGCGGTCGACCAGTTCCCACAGCGTGCGGGCGGAACTCAGGGCGTGTGCGGTGTCGTTCACTTCGACCCCCCGGGGGCGTTCGCCTCGGCACCCGCGACGCACGGGCCCGACCTGACGGTCAGTCAGATCGTGCGCAGAGCGTAGGGCTCGCCGCCTTGTCGGTCCATAGGCGCGGGGCTAGCCTGCTGGTGGACCGAAGAACTGACGACCCATCAGATACGTCGGTGGGGAGACCCGCGGACGGACCCGTACGCCAGGCGGAGGGGACCATGACCGAACTGCCCCGCATCATCAGCGTCGACGACCACGTGATCGAGCCCGCGCACCTCTTCGAGACCTGGCTGCCGCGGAAGTACCGGGAGCGCGGGCCGCGACCGCTCACCGCCGGGATCGGCGAGCTCGCCTACGTCGCGGGCAAGTACCAGATCACCATGGACCCGGAGGGACCGCCGACCGACTGGTGGATCTACGAGGACCTCAAGTTCCCGTACAAGCGCAACATCGCCGCCGTCGGCTTCGACCGTGACGAGATGACGCTGGAGGGCATCACCCGCGCCGAGATGCGGCCCGGCTGCTGGGACCCCGCCGAGCGGCTCAAGGACATGGACCTCAACCACGTCGAGGCCAGCCTCTGCTTCCCCACCTTCCCGCGGTTCTGCGGCCAGACCTTCGCCGAGGCCCACGACAAGGAGGTCGCGCTCGCCTGCGTGCGGGCCTACAACGACTGGATGGTCGAGGAGTGGTGCGGCGACAGCGGCGGCCGGCTGATCCCGCTGTGCCTCATCCCGCTGTGGGACATCGACCTCGCGGTCGCCGAGATCCGCCGCAACGCCGCCCGTGGGGTCAGGGCCGTCACCTTCTCCGAGATCCCCACCCATCTGGGCCTGCCCTCCATCCACTCCGGCTACTGGGACCCGTTCTTCGCGGTCTGCCAGGAGACCGGCACGGTCGTGAACATGCACATCGGCTCGTCCTCGCAGATGCCCGCCGCCTCCCCCGACGCCCCGCCCGCCGTGCAGGCCTCGCTCTCCTTCAACAACGCCATGGCGTCGATGATGGACTTCCTGTTCAGCGGCGTCCTGGTGAAGTTCCCGCGCCTCAAACTCGCCTACTCCGAGGGCCAGATGGGCTGGATCCCGTACGCCCTGGAGCGCGCCGACGACGTCTGGTCCGAGCACCGCGCCTGGGGCGGCGTGAAGGACCTGATCCCCGAGCCGCCCTCCACGTACTACTACCGCCAGATCTTCTGCTGCTTCTTCCGCGACAAGCACGGCGTCGCGTCCCTCGACGTCGTCGGCCGCGACAACGCCACCTTCGAGACCGACTACCCGCACGTCGACTCGACCTTCCCGCACACCAAGGAGGTCGCCCTCGACCACGTGAAGGGCCTCGACGACGAGACGATCCACAAGCTGATGCGCGGCAACGCGATCCGCATGCTGGACCTGGACCTGTAGTGGATCTCGCGTACACACCCGAGGAGGAGGAGTTCCGCGCCCGCCTGCGCGGCTGGCTCGCCGGAGTCCTGCCCGCCCTGCCCCCGAAGCCGTCCCCCGCCGACTGGCCCGCCCGCCGCGCCTACGACCTCGGCTGGCAGCGCAGGCTGTACGACGCCGGGTACGCGGGTCTGCACTGGCCCGTCGACGCCGGCGGACAGGGGGCGACCCCGACCCAGCACCTCATCTACCTGGAGGAGACGGAGAAGGCGGGCGCCCCCTACGTCGGGGCCAACTTCGTCGGGCTGCTGCACGCCGGTCCGACCATCGCCTCCGAGGGGAGCGCCGGGCAGCGGGCCCGCTGGCTGCCGCCCGTGCTGCGCGGCGAGGAGGTCTGGTGCCAGGGCTTCAGCGAGCCGGACGCCGGGTCCGACCTCGCGGCGCTGCGCACCCGCGCGTGGCGGGACGGCGACGACTACGTGGTGAGCGGGTCGAAGATCTGGACGTCCCACGCCGAAGTGGCCGACTGGTGCGAACTGCTGGTGCGCACCGACCCCGACGCCCCGCGGCACCGCGGGATCACCTGGCTCGCGATGCCCATGGACGCGCCGGGCATCACCGTCCGCCCGCTGCGCACCCTCGCGGGCTCCACCGAGTTCGCGGAGGTCTTCCTCGACGAAGTGCGCGTCCCGGCCGCCCACCGCGTCGGCGCGGAGAACGACGGCTGGCGCGTGACCATGGTGACCCTGTCCTACGAACGCGGGACCGCCTTCGTCGGCGAAGTCGTCGCCTGCCGCCGGGTGTTGGCCGAGGTGGCGCGCGAGGCGCGGAAGAACGGCCGCTGGGACGACGCCGTACTGCGCCGCCGCCTCGGCCGGCTGAACGCCGAGTTCCGCGCCCTGTGGCGGCTGACCCAGTGGAACGTCGGCGAGGCCCAGCGGACCGGGGGAGTGCCCGGCGTCGGGGGCTCGGTCTTCAAGCTCGCCTACTCGCACGCACGCCAGGAGCTGTACGACGCCGCCGCCGAGGTGCTCGGGCCCGAGGCGCTCGACCCCGGCCGCGAGTGGACCCTGGACCGGCTGTCGTCCCTGTCGTACACCATCGCGGCCGGCACCTCGCAGATCCAGCGGAACATCGTGGCCGAGCGGATCCTCGGCCTGCCCCGGGGAAGGTGAGCGGGACCATGGACTTCCAACTCAGCCCGGACCAGGTGGCCTTGCGCCATGGCGTACGGGAGCTGCTGGAGGGCCGGTTCGGGCGGGACTCGCTGCGCGCCGCGGCCGGCCGGGCCGAGACGGCGGGCGGGACCGTCCTCGACCGGGCGCTGTGGCGCGAACTCGGCGCGGCGGGGTTCTTCGCCCTGCGCCTGCCCGAGGCGGCCGGCGGTGTCGGACAGGGGCTCCCGGAGGCCGTGCTGGCCTTCGAGGAGGCCGGCCGCGTCCTGCTGCCCGGCCCCCTGATCGCCACCCACCTCGCCGCGGGCACCGTGGCCGGGGCGGCGACCGGGGAGGCCGTCGTCACGGCCGTCGGCCCGGGCCTCGTCGAATGGCTGGACGAGTCCGACGTCGTCCGCGGGGACACCGCCGGTGCCGAGCCGCTGGGCGCGCTGGACCCGCTGACCCCCCTGCACCGGCTGCCCGCCTCCCCGGACCGGCCCCCCGCGGACACCCTCCTCGTCTCCCTCCTCACCGCCGCCGAACAACTCGGCAGCGCCGCCCGGACCTGTGAGGCGGCCGTGCAACACGCCCGGACGCGCGAACAGTTCGGTCGGCCGATCGGGGCCTTCCAGGCGGTGCAGCATCTCTGCGCGGACATGCTCGTACGGGTCGAGGTGGCGCGCGCCGCCGTCTACGCCGCGGCCGTCACCGCCGACCCCGCCGACGTCGCGGCCGCCCGGCTGCTCGCCGACGGGGCCGCCGTGCGCGGCGCCCGCGACTGCCTCCAGGTGCACGGCGGCATGGGCTTCACCTGGGAGTCCGACATCCATCTGCACCTCAAGAGGGCCTGGGTCAGGACCCACCGTGCGGGCGGAGGCACACAGAGTGAGGAAACGCTCGCGGACGATCTGGTCGCCGGACCGGCCTGACCGGCCCCTGTCCTGCGGCGCCGCGAGAACGGCGGACCGGGATGTCGCGGAACGTGGCACACCGGGATCACGGAGCGTCGAGATCGGGTTGTGTCCTACGCGTGACTCGTCACGGCCTGGAGTCGGCGCCGTGCTCCGGTACCTTGTGTGGGATGCGAGTGGTTCCGAGGCTGAGCCAGCCCGGTGTTGCCCCAGAGGCGGCGCCGGACCCGGCGATGCGCGCCGCTCGCGAGGCAGGACGAATCCCCGTACCTGCCTGTTCGACTCCCCGTGGCGAGCGTCGCACAGTATGCCGCACGCGTACTCCTTCGCGCTGGAATATGCCCGAAGCGCTTGTTGGGGTGACTGTACGTCAACCATGCTGTCTCGCAAGGGAATCACGTTCCGTGATCCTTGTTCTGGCCATGCAGAAAATGGCTACGATCGTGGCCCTTGTGAGGCGCGAGGCGATGTGTCCGCCGGTTCGGATGGTGTGAGCGGTGCAGGTGCTTCAAGTGCAGCTGGAGATCCGGCCCGACCCCGCAGAGGTGGGGCGGGCCCGGCGGTGGGCCCGTTCCCGGCTCGCGGGTTCCGGGATAGGGGTCGACGAACCACTCGCCGAGACGCTGATCCTGCTCGTCTCCGAGCTCGTCACCAACGCCGTGGTGCACACCGGCTGTCCGGCCGTGCTGCGGCTGTGCCTGCCGGGCGGCGGTGAGGCCGCCACGGTGCGCCTCGAGGTCGCGGACTCCTGCGCCCGGCCGCCGATCCCCCGGCACGCCGAGGGCGACGAGACCAACGGCCGCGGCCTGGAGCTCGTCGACGGCCTCGCGGACCGCTGGGGCTGGAATCCCGAGGGCGCGGGCAAGCGCATCTGGTGCGAGGTGGACCGCTGCGTCTCGGGCGCCCCGTCCGTGTCCGCGTACCCGGCCTACGAGGACTTCGCGTACGAGGCGGTCTAGTTCGTCCTCCCCGCGCATGCCGTGCGGGGGGTCGGGTCGGTCCTCGGCGCACGCGCCTCTTCCCGCCACCCCGCCGGCCGCCGGTGGGCGCGCGCTTTCGTGCATGTATGCACGAAAGCGCTGTACACGGCCACGGCGGCGGCCGAATGCGCCGGGCCGTGCTTCCGTACGCGCTGCCTCATAAGGGATGTGCCGGGCAAATCGCCGATCCGGTGTTGACGTGACGTGTCCGTTTGATCACGCTTGTGTTCAGCGATTCGCCGCGAGGGGACGGCGAGGGCTCCGGTGACGGGGGTCCTCGGCGAGTGCGGGTCGCGATCCGGCGTCGGCTCCTCATGGGGCTGCGGAGCGAGGTGAGTACGCCGGAGGCGGATGGCGGCGCGCGTGCCGTGCCCGGAGCGGGGTGGGGACCCCGCGGACGGGCGCAGTCGAGAGTGGGGGAAGCGCGCCGCCAGCCGGACCTCGTACGGGAAACGGCGCCCTGAAGTGCCGCCTAGAGGAGGGCCACCGGAGCCACCGGGGTGCCGGTGCCGCCCACGAAGGGCTCCGGCATCGCCGACAGCAGGAACGCGTACCGCTTTTCTTGTCCACAGGCTGTGGACAACTCTTCGAGATTCCAGTTCTGGCCCTGCATCATCCCCATCTCCACCAGGTCGAGCGCGTGCACCGGCAGCCAGAGGTCCTCGATCTCGGGCGGAAAGATCTCGAAGGTGAGGGTGTCGTCGGCGACCGCCGCCACGTCGCGCGCGTGGAACCACTCGGGGGTGCGCACCGACAGGCCCGGCGAGGGATACGCGTACCCGTGCTTGTCGCCCGCGAGATACACCTGGATCTGACCGGTCCGTACGAGCACGATGTCGCCAGCCCGCACCCGGGTACCCGCCAACTCCTCGGCGGCCTCCAGGTCTTCCGGAGTGACCGCGTGGTCCCCGGGCAGCCGGTCCACGCCGTGCGCCCGCGCCACGTCGAGCAGCACACCGCGCGAGACGACATGCCGCGGCTTGTCGATCCCGCCGAACTCGGCGCCGCCGTGCGCGGTGACCGTGCCGGCGGGGCGGCCGTTGTAGAGCTTCCCCGAGTGCGAGACATGGGTCAGCGCGTCCCAGTGGGTGCCCGCCTGCAGGCCCATGGTCACCGCGTCGTCGCTGCACGCCACCGTGCCGGGCCCGAAGATCTCCTGGTTGATCTGCACCATCGCGTGCAGCGGATTGACCCGGCCCGGGATCATCCCGGTCTGCACGCCGTCCTGCCGGAGCGGCAGCGCGAGCGGCACGCGGCGTCCGGTGCGCACGGTCGCCGCCGCCCGGCGCACCACCTCGTCGGTGATCAGGTTCAGGGTCCCGATCTCGTCGTCGGCCCCCCAGCGCCCCCAGTTGTTCACGCGCTTGGCGATCTCGTGGAACTCGGCAGGCAGTGACATGAGTGCTCCCCGGGGTCTTGTCTCCAGGTATCCGACGGGTCGTAGAATCCGAGTTGAATCTAACGGACCGTCAGAAACTGCGGGAAGGGGCCGGGCGTGGGGAACTTCTTGGCGGGCAAGGTCGTCGCCGTCACGGGCGCGGGGCGGGGGATAGGCCGGGCGGTCGCGCTCGCCGCGGCCGCCGAGGGGGCACGCGTCGTCGTCAACGACTACGGGGTGTCCGTCGAGGGCGCGGAGCCCACGAGTTCGGTCGCCGACACCGTCGTCAAGGAGATCGAGGCGGCGGGCGGCGAAGCGGTCGCGGTCACCGACGACATCTCGACGATGGCGGGCGGACAACGGGTCGTCGACACCGCGCTGGCCGCCTACGGACGGATCGACGGCGTGGTCTGCGTGGCCGGCATCCTGCGCGAACGCATGCTCTTCAACATGTCGGAACAGGAGTGGGACCCGGTGGTCGCCACCCACCTCAAAGGCACGTTCACCCTGTTCCGGGCCGCCTCCGCGGTGATGCGCGCACAGCGGTCCGGCACGCTCATCGGCTTCACCAGCGGCAACCACCAGGGGTCGGTCGCCCAGGCCAACTACAGCGCGGCCAAGGGCGGCATCATCTCCCTGGTGCGCAGCGCCGCCCTCGGCCTGCACAAGTACGGGGTCACCGCCAACGCGGTCGCACCGGTGGCCCGTACGCGCATGTCGGCGAACGTGCCCATGGAGCTGAAGGAGATCGGCGAGCCGGAGGACGTGGCCGCGCTCGTGGTCTACCTGCTGTCGGAGCGGGCCCGCGCGGAACGCATCACCGGGCAGGTCTACACGATCGCCGGACCCAAGATCGCCGTCTGGGCCCAGCCCCGCGAACTGCGCGCCGGATACGCCGAGGGCGGCTGGACCCCGGAGCGGATCGCCGACTTCCTGCCCGGCACCGTCGGCGTCGATCCGATGCCGCTGCTGGAGCAGGTGGAGGCGATGGCGCGCGCGGCGGCCGACAGGGCCCGCCCCAACGCGTGAGTGCGCCCGCGGACACGAGCCGCGGCCCGGTGGGAGGAGAGCGCGTGGATTTCGCATTCGGTCCCGAGGACGAGGAGTTCCGCCGCGAGGTGCGGGCCTGGCTCGCGGAGCACCTGGCCGGCACACCGGGGCGCCGCGACTGGGAGCGGGAGCTCGGGCGGGCCGGCTGGATCGGGCTCGGCTGGCCGGAGGACGGGTACGGGAACCGGCGCGCCGGTCTGACCCGGCAGGTCGTGTGGGCCGAGGAGTACGCCCGCTCGAAGGCACCCGCGCGGTCCGGGCACATCGGCGAGAACCTCCTCGCCCCGACCGTACTGGCGCACGGGACACCGGAGCAGAAACAGCGCTTCCTGCCGCCGATCGCGCGGGGCCGGGAGCTGTGGTGCCAGGGATACAGCGAACCCGGCGCGGGCTCCGACCTGGCGGGAGTCCGCACAACCGCCGTACGGGACACGGATGGTGAGGCTCCTTCCGTGTCTCCGGCTCCCGCCGCGGGCTCCGTGGTGCCGGACGCCGTGCGGGAGGCGGGGGCGTCCTCGGACGTGTACCGCGTCACGGGGCAGAAGATCTGGACCTCGCTCGCCCACGAGGCCGACTGGTGCTTCGTGCTCGCCCGGACCGAGCAGGCGTCCGCCCGCCACCACGGGCTGTCCTTCCTCCTCCTGCCCATGGACCAGCCGGGCCGCGTCGAGGTCCGGCCGATCCGTCAGATGACCGGCACCAGTGAGTTCAACGAGGTGTTCTTCGACGGCGCCGTGGCCCGCGCCGAGCACGTGGTGGGCGGGGCCGGTAACGGCTGGCGGGTCGCCATGAGCCTGCTCGGCTTCGAGCGCGGGGTCTCCACCCTCGCCCAGCAGATCGGCTTCGCCGAGGAGTTGGGGGCCGTCCTGCGGGCCGCCGTCGCGACCGGCGCCGCCACGGACCCCGTCGTGCGCGACCAGCTCGTGCGCCTGTGGGCCGAGTTGCGCACCATGCGCTGGAACGCCCTGCGCACGCTGGGTGGTTCGGGCGATCCGGCGGACACGGCGGCACCCAGCGCGGCGAAGCTCCTGTGGGGCGGCTGGCACCGCCGGCTCGGGGAACTGGCCGTGCGGGTGAGGGGCCCGGGCGCGGCGGTCGGTCCGGCGGACTGGTCGCCGCGGGCCCCGTACGAACTCGACGCGGCACAGCACCTGTTCCTCTTCAGCCGGGCCGACACGATCTACGGCGGCTCGGACGAGATCCAGCGCACGATCATCGCCGAGCGCGCGCTCGGCCTGCCGAAGGAACCCAGGGGTTAGCCACCGCGCCCCGCACGGCCCACGAACGGCACAGCCCGGGGACGGCCCGGGAAGAGGGGAGCTGGCGCGATGCGAGGCGTGATCTTCGACGGGAAGCGGACCGAGGTCGTGGACGACCTGGAGCTGCGGGACCCGGGGCCCGGGGAGGTGCGGGTGGCCGTCTCCGCGGCCGGACTCTGTCACAGCGACCTGTCCGTGGTGGACGGCACCATCCCCTTCCCCGTCCCCGTGGTCCTCGGCCACGAGGGCGCGGGCGTGGTGGAGGCCGTCGGCGCGGGCGTCACCCATGTCGGGCCCGGCGACCACGTGGCGCTGTCCACGCTCGCCAACTGCGGGGCCTGCGCCGAGTGCGACCGGGGCAGGCCCACGATGTGCCGCAAGGCGATCGGCATGCCGCAGCGGCCGTTCAGCCGGGCCGGGCAGCCGCTCCACCAGTTCGCCGCGAACTCCTCCTTCGCCGAACGGACGGTGGTGAAGGCGGTGCAGGCGGTCCGCATCCCCGAGGACATCCCCCTCACGTCGGCCGCGCTCATCGGCTGCGGGGTGCTCACCGGGGTCGGGGCGGTGCTCAACCGGGCCCGGGTCGACCGCGGCGACACCGTCCTCGTCATCGGTACCGGCGGCATCGGCCTCAACGTCATCCAGGGGGCGCGGATCGCGGGCGCCCTGCGGATCGTCGCCGTCGACTCCAACCCGGCGAAGGAGGCGGTGGCCCGGCAGTTCGGCGCCACCGACTTCCTGACCTCGACCGAGGGCGTGAAGGACATCCTGCCCACCGGCGCCCAGCACGCCTTCGAGTGCGTCGGACGCGTCGAGCTGATCCGGCAGGCGATCGACCTGCTCGACCGGCACGGCCAGGCCGTCCTGCTGGGCGTGCCCCCGGCGACCGCCGAGGCGTCCTTCCTCGTCTCCTCCATGTACCTGGACAAGTCCATCCTGGGCTGCCGCTACGGCTCGTCCCGCCCGCAGCGCGACATCGCCCTGTACGCCGACCTGTACCGCGCGGGACATCTGCTGCTCGACGAGCTGGTGACCGCGACCTACCCGGTCGAGGACTTCGCGCGGGCCGCCGAGGACGCGCACGCCGGGAAGGTGGCGCGCGCGGTGCTCACGTTCTGACCGGCGCCCCGGCGAAGGCGCCCGGCCTTCGTCTGCCCACGGGGGTGAGGGCCGGGACGCCCGCCCGGCCGCGGGTACGCCTCACACCTGGGCCGCCGCGACGGCGCTCTCCCCGCCCCCGCCCCCATCGCTGCCGCCGCCCCCGGTGCCCGACCGGAACGTGCGCCGGTAGGCGGTGGGGGTGACGCCGAGAGTGGCCTGGAGGTGCTGGCGCATCGACTGGGCCGTGCCGAACCCGGCGTCACGGGCCACCTGGTCGATGGACAGACCACTGGACTCCAGCAGGTGGCGGGCGTGTTCGACGCGCTGCCGGGTCAGCCACTGGCCCGGGCTCACGCCCACCTCCTCGCGGAACCGCCGGGTGAAGGTGCGCACCGACATGGATTCCTGACCGGCCATGTCACGGAGCTGGATCGGCTCGTGCAGCCGGCCGAGCGCCCAGGCGCGCGCGTTGGTCGTGCCGGCCGACTCCGCCTCCGGGACGGGCCGCCGGACGAACTGCGCCTGGCCGCCGTCCCGGTGGGGCGGGACGACGGTGCGGCGGGCCACGTCGTTGGCGACGGCGGCGCCGTGGTCGCGGCGCACGATGTGCAGACACAGGTCGATCCCGGCGGCGACACCGGCCGAGGTCAGCACGTCCCCGTCGTCGATGAACAGCACGTCCGCGTCGACCCGGATCTTCGGGAAGAGCCGCTGGAAGTGCTCGGCGTGCATCCAGTGGGTGGTGGCCGGGCGGCCGTCGAGCAGGCCCGCCGCGGCCAGCACGTAGCCGCCGGTGCAGATGGAGACCAGGCGGGTGCCGGGGCGGATGTGGGTGAGGGCGGCGGCCAGCTCGGGCGTCAGCACGCCGTCCTGCTCGACGGGGCCGAGTTCGTACGACGCCGGGACGACCACGGTGTCGGCGCCGGCCAGCGCCTCGGGGCCGTGGGCGACCAGGATCTCGAAGTCGGCGTCCGTGGTGACCGGGCCCGGCGGCCGGGCCGAGCAGGTGACCACCTCGTACAGCGGCCGTCCGGCACTGTTGCGCGCCTTGCCGAAGATGCGCTGGGGAATGCCCAGCTCGAAGGGGAGCAGGCCGTCGAGGGCGAGGACGACGACACGGTGCGGACGGAACGTTCCCGGAGGAGCCATGGCCCGATCCTAGCGAATGCTGTCCTCCGGGCCAGTGGTTCGGCCGGTTCCGTTGCCCGATGCTCAAGGACGTGACAGAGACAAGCGAAGCCGCACCCGCCGCGGAGGACGCCCGGCCCGTCCGCCCCGCCGCCCCGCACCGCATCCACCGCGCGTGGTTCGTCGCCGCCGTCACCTTCGTGACGATCATCGGAGCGGCGGCCTTCCGGTCGCTGCCGGGACTGCTGATCGACCCGCTGCACGCCGACTTCGGCTGGTCGCGCGGCACGATCGGACTCGCCGTCTCCATCAACCTCGCGCTCTACGGCCTCACCGCGCCGTTCGCCGCGGCCCTGATGGACCGCTTCGGCATCCGCCGCGTCGTCGCCGTCGCCCTGACCGTGATCGCCGTCGGCTCCGGGCTCACCGTGTGGATGACGGCGGCCTGGCAACTCCTGCTCTGCTGGGGCCTGCTGGTGGGCCTCGGCTCCGGTTCGATGGCCCTCGCCTTCGCCGCGACCGTCACCAACCGCTGGTTCACCGAGCGCAAGGGCCTGGTGACGGGCATCCTCACGGCGGCCTCGGCCTCCGGTCAGCTGATCTTCCTGCCGGTGCTGTCCTGGATCGTCACCGAGCACAGCTGGCGTCCGGCCGCGGTCACCGTGGCCCTCGCCGCCCTCGCGGTCGTCCCCTTCGTCTGGCTGCTGCTGCGCGACCACCCGGCCGACGTCGGCCAGAAGCCGTACGGCGCAACGGAGTTCGTACCGAAGCCCGAGCCGGTGCGGGGAGCCGCCCGGCGCACGATCGGCGTGCTGCTCTCCGCCGTCCGCACCGGCCCCTTCTGGCTCCTCGCCGGCACGTTCGCGATCTGCGGCGCCTCCACCAACGGCCTCGTCCAGACGCACTTCGTGCCCGCCGCCCACGACCACGGCATGCCCATCACGGCGGCCGCCTCGCTCCTCGCGGTCATCGGCGTCTTCGACGTGGTCGGCACGATCGCCTCGGGCTGGTTCACCGACCGCTTCGAGCCGCGCCGCCTGCTGGCCGTGTACTACGCCCTGCGCGGCATCTCCCTGCTCTTCCTGCCGATGCTGCTCGCCCCGAACGTGCACCCGCCGATGATCTTCTTCATCGTCTTCTACGGCCTCGACTGGGTCGCCACCGTCCCGCCCACCCTGGCCCTGTGCCGGGAGCAGTACGGCGAGGACAGCGCCATCGTCTTCGGCTGGGTCCTCGCCTCCCACCAGATCGGCGCCGCCCTCGTCGCCTTCCTCGGCGGGGTCGCCCGCGACCACTTCGGCTCCTACGACGTGGTCTGGTACGCCTCGGGCGCGCTGTGCGCGGTGGCGGCCCTGATGGCGCTGGTGATCCGGCGCAGCCGCCCGTCCGCCGCGCGGAGGGTGAGGGTGGCGCCCGCGACCGCCTGACCGGGCGGGGGCGGGTCAGGCCAGGAACCGCCCCTTGTGGAACAGCAGGGGCGGTACGCCGTCGCCGTCCCCGCCCGTGCCGAGCGCGTCCACCCGGCCCACCACGATCAGATGGTCCCCGCCGGTGTGCACCGCGTGGACCGTGCAGTCGATCCACGCCGCCGCGCCCGCGAGGCGCGGGGAGCCGGAGGCGGGGGCCGCGTCGTAGGTGATCCCGGCGAACTTGTCGGCGCCGCTCACCGCGAAGCCCCGGCACAGCTCACCCTGGTGCGCCCCGAGGACGTTCACGCAGAAGACCCCGGCGCGCGCGATGCGCGGCCAGGTCGCCGACGTACGGCCGACCATGAAGCAGATCAGCGGCGGGTCGAGGGAGAGGGACGCGAAGGACTGGCAGGCGAAGCCCGCCGGCCCCGCCGGGTCCCCGCCGCCGGCGGCCGGTGCCGTCACCACCGTGACGCCCGTCGCGAAGTGGCCGAGGACCCGCCGGAACTCGGCCGGGTCGACGGGCGCGCGTTCGTCGTCGCCGACCGCGCGCAGATCCGGGCGCGGCAACGCCTCGACGGGCCCCGCGACGGTGGGGGCCCCGGCCGACCTGAGGTAGCGGACGGCGGCGGCGGCCATCCCTGCGTGTCCCATCACACCAGCCATTGAAGCTGACGGTGCGTCAGATGGGAAGGGGTGCGGAGCCGCGGTGCCGGGGCGCGCGGAGGCCGGCCCGGCCGGTGCGGGCGGGGTGCCGTCCGGGCGAGGCCCGCCCGACGTCCGGGCGTCGGCCGCCCCGTATCTTTCGCCCCATGGGGTGGGCAGAGTCCGGGGCGCCCGCGCGTTCCCGGCCGCGATGGGACGGCGCCGAGGTGAACCTCGCCGCGGCGGTCTGCGCGGCGCAGACCGCGGCCGTCACCGCCGTGTTCTGGGTCGGCACGTTCGACGACGACGACCACGGCGCCGGGTCCGGCGGTGGCCTCGCCGCCGTCGGTCTGCTGTGCGTGCTGGTGTTCGGCCCCGCGCTCCTCGCCGCCCTGGGCGCCCTGCACGCCGCGGCCGTCACGATGCCGGCGGCCTCCGCCGCCCGGCTCGCGGCCCGCCGCACCCCCGTGCCCGAGACCGCCTGGCACCTGGTGCTGGCCCTCACGCTCGGCGCGCTCTGGGCGGTGCCCGCCGTCGTGCCCGGTGGGCTCTCCCCGACCGGCGCCCCGGCGCTGCTGATCGCCGGGTCCGGTGTCCTGCCCGCCCTGGCCGTCGCCCAGGTGCGGCGGCGCGAGCGGCGCACCGGACGCTCGCCGAGCGGCCGACGCGTCTGGCTCCGCGCCGGGCTCGCCGCCCTCGGGGCCTGCGTCCTGATCGCGGGCGCGGGCGCGGCCGGCCTGGCCACGGGGCTCATCCGGGAGTACGAGCCCCCGAAGCTCGGCGCCGACCGGCTGGCCGGAGTCTGGCGCGGCGACCACGGGGCCGTGCTGCGGCTGCGCCCCGGCGGCCGGGCCCTGCTCACCGGGGTACCGGCCCAGCCCGAGTTCGGGGACGTCACCACCCGGGAGTTCACGCGCTGCGACGGCACCGGCGACTGGTTCCTCGACACCGGGGGCCGCTACGACCCGTACGCCGACGGAGGCACCTCCGGGCAACGGGCCGGGGTGGTCGTCCGCGTCGCCGACTGCGGCCACGACACGT
Source organism: Streptomyces sp. NPDC005302 (assembly GCF_040607345.1). Taxonomy (NCBI): domain Bacteria; kingdom Bacillati; phylum Actinomycetota; class Actinomycetes; order Kitasatosporales; family Streptomycetaceae; genus Streptomyces; species Streptomyces sp. NPDC005302. The sequence goes on along the minus strand of NZ_JBEXGN010000002.1, from coordinate 268,180 downwards.
ACTGGACGATCGGTGGCACCGCCGGCCGCCCCGAACTCTTCGTCCTCTTCGGCGACCCCGACTCGGGCGACCTGCGCATCCTGCGACGGGACTGACGGGACTGACGGGACTGACGGGACTGACGGGACTGACGGGACGGGGTGGATGGGGCCGGCGGGCGGCGGGCCGCAGGCCGGGTACGGGAGCGAGGGGGACGGTCCGGTCAGCGGCCCTCGTAGCGCGGGGTCCGCCGTTCCACGAAACTCGCGACGCCCTCGATGGCGTCCGCCGTCGTCATGTTGATCTCCTGGGCCGCCGCCTCGGCGGCGAAGGCGGCGCCGCGGTCGGTGTCGAGGGAGGCGTTGACCAGCTGCTTCGTCAGCGCCAGCGCGCGGGTCGGCCCGGTGGCGAGCCGCTCGGCCCACGCACGCGCGGTCTTCTCCAACTCCTCGGCCGGTACGACCCTGTTGACCAGCCCGATCCTCTCCGCGTCCGCGGCGCTGAGCGCGTCGCCGAAGAACATCAGCTCCTTGGCCCGCTGCGGACCGATCAGCCGGGGCAGCAGGTAGGCCCCGCCGCCGTCCGGTACGAGGCCGCGGCGCACGAACACCTCGATGAACCGGGCCGGTTCGGCCGCGAGGACGAGGTCGCAGGCGAGGGCGAGGTGCGCGCCGATCCCGGCGGCCGTGCCGTTGACCGCCGCGATCACCGGCTTCTCGCAGTCGAGGACGGCGCCGATCAGACGCTGCGCGCCCAGCCGGATGGTGCGGGCGACATCGCCGGGGACGCGGGCTCCCGAGGGCGGCCCGCCCCGCAGGTCGGCACCCGCGCAGAACCCGCGGCCGGTCGCCGTGATCACCACCGCGCGCACCCCCGGGTCCGCGGACGCCTCCGCGAGCAGCGCGATCACCCGCTCCCGCTGGTCCCAGGTGAGCGCGTTCATCGCCTCGGGCCGGTCCAGGGTGATCCACGAGACCGCGTTGTCAGTGGTGTGCCGTATCAATGAGTCGAGGGGCTTTTCGGCCGGTTCGGGGGAATCGGCCGGTTCGGCGGCGCCTGCGGATCCCGTGGAGGCACGGGACGCGGCGTCGGAGACATGGGGGGAGACGGTCGTGAGGGAACCGGGGGCAGGGGGCTCGGGCGTACGGGAGTCGGTCACGGGGTTCCACCGTTTCTTACGGGAGTGGGGAGCGGGCGCGCGGGGCCGCGCGGGGGGCGGAGCGGGGCCGCCAGGGGAGCCCGGTCGGCGCGTGGGCTTGTACGGGGTGGTGGTCCCAATGGGGCGCCCTGGAAGTGGAGATGGGTCACCGGGGTGCTCCTTGCGCTGGGAGGGCGGGTCGCGAGGGGGTCCGGGCGGTCGGGCGGGATTGGGCGCACGTCCGCGAGGGGAGCCCGGTCGGCGCGTGGGCTTGTGCGGGGTGGTGGTCCCAACGGGCCTCCCTGGCGCTGGAGATGGGCCGCCGGAGTGCGTCTCCCGCCGGGAGTGCCACGCCGGGCGGTCCGGCGGATCGGCAGCCGGGCTGGACGGCCGGAGACTCCGCGCCGAGAGGCAGGGGTGCCGGGGTACCGCGCCTGTCGTGTGGTGGGGCCGGCGGGGTGCCGCACCCTTCGTGAGGTGGGGGGGCCGGGGTGTTCTCGCCCGGTGGGCGGACCGCCGTCCAGGGCCCCCCGTTGGATGCGGCGCCGTGCGCAGGGACGGGGGAGTTCGCGGCCCCGCGTCGTCCCCGGCTCCCGCGCGAGCCGGGGCTCCGGTGCCGTTCAGCGGCACACCACCAGGGCGTCCAGGGCCACCGCTCCCTGTCCGCGGGGCAGCACCATCAGCGGGTTGATGTCCAGTTCGGAGATCTCGTCGCCGAGTTCGAGCGCCATCCGCTGCACCCGGACGACGACCTCGACCAGCGCGTCCACGTCCGCCGGAGGCGCTCCGCGCACCCCGTCGAGCAGAGCCCGCCCGCGCAGCTCCGACAGCATGGCCCGCGCCTGGTCGTCACCGAAGGGCGGCACGCGTACGGCGGCGTCGCGCAGCACCTCGACGAGCACCCCGCCCAGCCCGACGGTCACGGTCGGCCCGAAGAGCTGGTCGTGCGTCACACCGACGACCATCTCGACGCCCCGCTCGACCATCTGGCACACGAGGACACCGTCCAGCGGCAGCCCCTCGTAACGGGCGATGTCGGTCAGCTCACGATAGGTGTCACGGACCTGGCTGGCGGAGGTCAGCCCGATCTTGACGAGGCCGAGTTCCGTCTTGTGGGCCAGCTGCGCGCCGGACGCCTTCATGACCACCGGGTAGCCGACCTGGCTCGCCGCGCGCACGGCCGCCGCCGCGCTGGTCACCAACTGCTCGCGCGGCACCCGGATCCCGTAGGCGCGCAGCAGCTGTTTCGCCGCGTGTTCGCTCAGCTGGTGACCCGGGCGCATCAGGGCCTGCGCCTTGCGGAAGGACGGGGAGGGGGTGCGCGGGGCCTCGTCGAAGGGCGAGCGGTACGCGGCGGTGAACCGCGCGTGGTCCAGGTGGGCGCGGACGGCGGTGATGCAGTTGGCGAAGGTGCGGAAGGTCGCCACCCGGGACGAGCCGAGCAGTGTCGTGCGGTAGGCGTCCTCGGTGCCCACCGGCGACCCCCACACCACGCACACCAGCTTGTCGGTCTGCTCGGCCGCGTCCACCAGGTCCTGCGCCAGTTTGTCGCTCATCGGCGGGAAGGGCCCGGTGATGGGGCAGATCAGCACCCCGACGGCCGGGTCGGCGAGGATCGCGTCGATGATCTTCCGGCCGCGCCAGTCGCCGACGGGGTGGCCGCCGTTGTCGACCGGGTTGGCGACGTTCAGGTAGTCCGGTATCCACGTGTGCAGTTCGGTCTGCCTGGCGTCGGACAGGACGGGCAGGTCGAGGCCCGCCGCGCTGGCCAGGTCCGCGAAGTGCGCGCCGGTGCCGCCGGAGATCGAATAGACCACGACCCCGTCGGCCTGCGGCGCCCGCGCGCGGGCCAGCAGGGCCGCGGTGTCCTGGAGTTCGTCGAGCCCGTCGACGCGGATCACGCCGTACTGCCGCATCGCCGCGTCCACCACCGCGTCGGCGCCGGTCAGTTTGCCGGTGTGCGAGGCGGCGGTGCGGGAGCCGGTCTCGGTGCGGCCGACCTTGACCGCGACGACGGGCACCTTGCGCCGGGCGGCACGGTCGGCGGCGAGCAGAAAGGAACGGCCGTCCTTGAGGCCCTCGACGTAGCAGGCGATGGCGCCGACCTCGGGCCGCTCGGCGAAGTAGGAGATGAAGTCGGCGGTCTCCAGGTCGGCCTCGTTGCCGGTGGGCGCCCAGTGCGAGAGGCGGACGCCGAGCTGCTGCATCGCGAACACCGGGCGGCCCTGGTGGCCGGACTGGGTGATCAGGGCGACCGCGGGGCCCTCCAGGTCGTCGCGGAAGTGCTCGAAGGCGTTGAGGTTGGTGTTCGGCCCCAGCAGCCGCATCCCGGAGCGGCGCACGGCGGCGGCGAGCCGGGTCTGCGCCGCGGCGCCCTCGTCCCCGGTCTCGGCGAAGCCGGAGGCGAAGGCGACCGCGAACCGCACCTTCGCCTCGGCGAGTTCCTCGATCACCGGGAGAGGGTCGGCCACCAGCAGTACGGCCAGGTCGACCTGCTCGGGCAGGTCCGCGACGGAGGGGAGGCAGGGCAGCCCGAAGACGGACCCGCGGGTGGGGTGCACGGGGTGCAGCCGGGCGCCGACCCGCTCGGCCCAGCCGACCAGCTGCCGGGTGATCCCGGTGTTCGGCCGCCCCTCCGCGTCGGAGGCGCCGATCACGGCCACCGACTCGGGCCGGAAGAACCGGTCCAGATCGGGCGCGTCGGCGTACAGCGGGCGCCCGCTGACGTCCAGGTCGTCGACCTCGGCCGGCCGTCCGTGCACGACCGGCGAAGGTTGCTCGCCGCAGGCGATGACCCGGGCCCGGCGGGAGTCGGTGGTGAGGGTGCCGTGGGTTGATCCAAGCATCGGTCCGCCCGCTCCTGTGTGACAGCCAACTGATAACTGACGCACTGTCAGATTACGTAACTGACGCCGTGTCAGGAATAGTTGTGCAGGCAAAGGCTCGGACCGGGGTCCGGGGCGGGGGTTCTCGGCGTCCTCGCCCACTCCTCAACAGGGACGCCCAGGGGGCCCACCCGCAGTCTCAGGTGTACCCGTGTGAGTGATGCCGGGATCCGGCGCCGTGCGCTGAGACGGAAGCCTGCGCCACGATGCTTGTCTGCGTAGAGCGCGCAGATCTTCGACTCCTGGCCGGCGGTACGTCGCCGAGGACGAGCTGTCTCGGAGTGGCTTGACGGGTTGGCCGGACGCTCCCACGACCACGAGCCGTCCACCGCTGGCAGGACCACTGAGGAGGGGCGAGATGTTGCCCGCGGCGGCCGCTGCGATGACACCCTGTGCCCCGCGGCGCTCGCGGAGGTCCTCGCCGGGATCCGTCTCGCTCGCATCGATGTCATGCTGCGCACGGAACTCGCGAGCCGGGACTCGGCATCAAGAGGTCTCTAGGCGCTTTTGAGGGGTTCCTTGAAGGACTTCTTGAACACCGGCCCCGCAAAAGGCAGGATCACGCCGAGCATCTTGCCCTTGAACGTGGTCGGGTGCTCCCGTTCGAGCTGAATGTCGACGCGGGTGCCCTGGTCCTCCGGAGCCACGTGGAAAACCCAGCCGCCACCGGGGCCGAAGACCTTCGAATCATGAGTCGTGACCTTGACCGTGTCCCCCGCGGGATCCCATTCGTAGCGGGCGCGCTCCCAACTGCTCTCCGTGCCCTCGGTGACTTCGGCCCAGGTGTCCCCGCGTTCGTGAACCGTGAAGTGCTCCGCGTCAATCGTCGGCCACGTCTCCGACCGCGACGGGCTGAAGTCGGTCAGTACACCCATGACCTCTGACGGGCTCATCGAGGAGTCCATGTGGAACCGCAGGACTGACATCACCTGCTCCTCACTCATCGACCTTCAGCTTCAGGATGCGCCTTTCTCCGGCGATGCGCAGGCTGACGGCGGCCCGCCACCACTGCTCGGCTCTCGCACGGCAGGAACGGGAACTCATCGTGATCAGTACGGCATGACCCAGCTGTGCACCATGGTCGGCGCCCTCGCCCTCGCCAGGGGCGGCTGCGGGTTGCCGTAGCTGTCGAACAACAATCCCGGCCGGTTGACAGCGAGTCTGGCGTCGCCGTCGGGGTCTGCGTAGATCACAGAGGGCAATGGCGCGTGCGGCACGGACGATGCGTCTTCGCGGAACGCGCGTCGGCGATGATGTGGCTGCCCCTCAGGCGCCGAATCGAGTCACCCAGTGACGGCCGTGGACTCAGCGGTCCGTCCCGCTACCGCTCGGAATGCGTACCTTGCCCCATCGGCCGGTGCCGGCACCCGAACCTCCAGGCCTCTGATTCCCGGGTGAACGAGCACCCATGTCCTCCAGCATGCGCCACGCCATGCTCCAGGCGCATGATGGAAGGCGGCGGCGAACTCAGCCGTGGCGCGGCAATTGCGTGGCACCGCCTGAGGTGCTGCCGCGGCTCATCAGAAGGTTCTTGGTGGCTTGGGGTGCCGGCGCCGAGCGCGCTCGTACGACCTCGTGGGCGCGTATTTCCCGAATCCCGAGGCTCGCCCTGATCGTGACCCCAAGGAGCGCGCGATGTCGGATCAGTTGAACGCTGCCCTTTCGGGAGAGGCTCCAACAGCGCTTGCCGAGGACGTCTCTCTCGCGACTCCACTGGTCGCCGCTCGCATCGCCGGTCGTGACGCCGTCTCGGCAGCTCTCGGTACGTACCATCAGGCGCTCGCCGCGCCTGAAGTCACAGTCCGGCTCAAGGGAGACGGGGTGGAGGGGGTCGTGTACAGCGCGAGCCCCGGCGGACGACCGACAGAGATCGTGGCCCTCGCCCGACACAACGCTGCGGGCCTGATTTCCACCATCGACGTCTACGGTCGGCCGTGGCCATTCATGGCCGCCCTGCGCGAAGTGATTGCGAAGACGGACGACGCTCTCGCAGACCCGGGCCTCGGATCCGGACCGTATACCCCGGATGGGCCGACGCCGGTCTGGGTCGACCATCCAGCCGTTCCGCCGCTGGCGCAGGATGTCGCCCTGTACTCCCCGATCCTGAGCGAAGAGCCGACGGGGAAGGCTGTCGTCGGGCCTGTCCTCAAAGCGGCGGCGCAGAGTTTCAGCGACCTCAAGGTTCGTGCCGTCCTCGACATCGAGGGCCGATCGGGATTCGCGGTGGTGATCGACGAATATGTGGACGGTCACGTACAGCAACTCGTTGAGATGTTCACCCTCAACGATGCGGGCGAGGTCGCGGAGATCCGCATCTTCACCCGCCCATGGCTCGTGACCGCCCACTTCCGAAAGAGGATGTACGCCCTGCTGAAGGAGACTCTCGGCGCCGAATTCTGGGAGGGGCCCGACCCGGAAGGCCCTTTTCCCACACCCTGACTTGAGGGCTACGCCTGGACACAGAGACCGGCTCCTGGCGGCATCCCACGACGCCATGCGGACGTGGACTGACAGGCCCCCGGGAAGCCGGAGGACTCTGAGCGCCGAAGGCCTTGCGCTGGTCCGGGGTCCAGGTGTGGGCGTGCCGGAGCGCCAGGCTCCGGCGAGGGAGGCTTTGTGGTCGATGGTCGCGTCCGCCACGACGGTGACGGGTTTCTCGTCGTGGGCGGAGTGCCGAGGAGACGCTGGTCACCGGCACCCTGCCACGTGGTTCTCGAGGGTTGCTTGAAGGACCGCGGAGCACCGGGCGGACGAATTGAGCATCCAGTACCTCGCAGTACCCGCACGACAACTGCGCGCAAGGCCTTCTCTCCGTCTCCCAGCATGCGCACGCGGTGGGAAGGGGCGCACCACACCCTCACGTCCTGGAGCGTTCATCATGAGCATCGACCTTCCGTCGATCCGGACCCGGCTGGAGGACGGTGTCCTGTTCGCCACCCTCGACGCCGGCTCCCTGAACCTCCTCGGTGTCGACCTGGTCCGTGACCTGGTCTCCCTCGTCGACATGCTGTACACCGACCCGGGTGACATACGTGTCGTCGTCATCGACAGCGCTTCGCCGGACTACTTCTGCGCGCACGTGGACCTCACGGCGGTCCCGCAGTACACCGCGGAGGCAGCGAAGGCGGGTGGCCCCGGCGATGCCTCGCTCGGCATGTTCTTGTACAAACTGGCGAGAGTTCCGGTGATCACCATCGCCAAGGTCCGCGGGCGCGCCCGCGGCGGCGGCAACGAACTCGCGCTCGCGTGCGACATGATCTTCGCTTCGCGCGAGAAGGCGGTCTTCGGACAGTTCGAATCCGGTACTGGCGCCCTGCCCGGCGCGGGTGGCGTTCAGCACCTGGCCCGGCGGCTCGGCCGGACCCGCGCCATCGAGGCCATCGTCAGCGCCGACGACTTCGACGCCGACACCGCCGAACGCTACGGCTGGATCAACCGCGCCCTGCCGGACACCGAACTGGACGGTTTCGTCGAGCGCCTGGCGAAACGCATCGCCGGCTTCCCGCCCGAAGGGGTGCGGGTGGCCAAGCGTGCCGTCAACGACCTGACCCTCGCGTCCCCCGCGCACATCCGGTCCGACGCCGCCACCTTCCAGAGCCTGATCGCCCGGCCCGAAAGCCGTGAGCGCCTGGACCACCTCGGCGCGCGGGGCCTGCAGACTCCGGGTGGACTCGAACGCGACCTCGGCAAGGCTGTGGGGGACTTCCCCGAGGACAACGAGGACAGCTGACCCATAAGCCTGCTAGAAGCCGAACATCAGCCATGCCTGGTGGCTGACCCAGTCGGGATACAGCTCGGTCATGGCGTCGTAGAGCTCCTGGTCGCTGCTCGTCTCGTGCTGGAGGCGGCCGAAGTCCGTGAGGTACTGCCTGCTCGCCGTGATGATGTCGGGAGTGTCGGGAGCGCCCGGCTTCTTGTGTCCCGCGACCGCGATCTTCGGGTTCAGGGCGGCGAGCCGGTCCAGCGCGGCGATCCAGTTCTCGCGGCTCTCGGGTGTGGTGGCGGCGACGAACATGTGGCACCGGTTGTAGAGCACGTCGCCGCCGATGACGAGATCCAGGGCGGGCACGTGCAGGGAGGTGGAGTCGACGGCGTCTGTCTGGCCCTGCTCGATGATCCGCAGGTCGTGGCCCTCCAGCTGGAACGCCTCCTCGGTCCAGGGTTCGGGCAGGGTGATGGCGGCAGGGAGCCGGCCGGGCCACAGCTTGCGGTAGACCGGCAGCATGCCGACCTGCTTGCGTGCGTAGTCGACCGTCTTCGCGGTGGCGATGGCGCGGGCGCCGGGGAAGTGGCGCAGCAGCACGCCGAGGCCGGCGAAGTGGTCCAGATGGCCGTGGGTGATGTAGATCGTGGTCAGGTTGCGGTGGTGCAGCTGTACCCAGGCTGCCAGGGCCTCGGCCTCTGCGGCCGTGGTGAGGGCATCGACGAGAACGGCGTCGTGCTCGCCGAAGACCAGGGTCGAGGTCATCGGATCCCATGCCGGCGGCGGCCCGAAGGGCCGGGACCGCTCGGCCACCAGCTCCTTCTCCGGTGCCGTGAACACGTTCACGTTCAATGAGGTTGTCATGCCACTCGGTTCCTCTCCGGTACGAGGGGACCGCGCCGGCCTCACTCCCGTATCGCCGGTCTCCGCCGCGCACGACCCGTTTCCACCTTCCACGGCATGGCAGACCTCGACAACCGCAGCACTGACGGATGAGCCACTGACTGCCCATTGGCCCGCGACCTGGGCACGGAGCACATGAGAATCTCGTTCCAGGGCCGTGCTGTGAGGAGAACGCCATGCAGGTAGCCGTGGTCACCTTTGACGGATTCAACGAGCTCGACAGCTTCATCGCCTCCGCGTTGATCAACCGGTGCCGGAAGGACGGCCTGGAGGCCTTCATCACGACACCGACTTCGGTGGTCACGTCGATGAACGGCGTCGAGGTGAGCGGACAGCGCCCGATGGAGTTCGTGACCGAAGCGGACGTCGTGCTGATCGGCAGCGGGGTCAAGGCACGAGAGGTGGTGGCCGACGACAGGCTGCTCTCCCGGCTGTCGCTCGACCCGGGCCGGCAGCTGATCGGTGCCCAGTGCTCCGGCGCGCTGGTCCTCGCCCGGCTCGGACTGCTGAACGGCATGCCGGTGAGCACGGACGTGAAGAGCCGGCCCTTCGTGGAAGCCTGCGACGTCACGGTGCTGGACACCCCGTTTCACGCCGAGGGGAACATCGCCACGGCGGGTGGCTGCCTGGCCTCCCAGTACCTCGCCACGTGGGTGATGGCCCGGACACTCGGGGAGGACGCCGTGCGCGACGTCCTGGGCTACGTCGCTCCGGTCGGCGAAAGCCAGGAAACCGTCGAACGCGCCCTGCGCGCGGTCCACACCGGCGAAGTTGCCATGCGCTGACCCGCCGCATCGCCTTGGTCGACCTCGGTGGACGCCGGACGCCGCGGACGCTCAGGGATCGGTTTCACCGCGAAGACTCGAGTGGCACCCGGCACAAGGGCCCCTGACCGATTCACCAGGTCAAGGGCCACTCCAGCTCTCAAGGGGATGGGATCCGAACTCCCGGGGCGCGGCTGCTGCCGATCACCGCGCGCCGGTCGACCGTTTCCGGCTGACCACGACGAGTCCTGCTCCCGCGATGAGCATTCCGCCGGCGGCGGCAGCGCCGGCGACTCCGAGAGAGGTGAGTCCTGTTTCTGCCAGGGCCGGTGTGGGGGACTGCCCGCGGGCGGCGTCACGGATGAGATCGGTGATGGCGTCGGGGTGGGAGATCATCACGCTGTGCGAGGAGTCGATCTCGACGGTGTGGGAACCGGCGCGCTTGGCTTCGAAGCGCTCCAGGTCGGGGGCTATGGCCTTGTCGTTGGTGGCGACTGCGGCCCAGGACGGGATGGTCCGCCACGCGGCGGAGGTTGCTTTGTCGGTGAAGGCCGTGGCTGAGATGGGGCGCTGGGCTGCGGCTGCCACCGATGTGGCCGTCTCCGGAAGATCCGCAGCGGCGACGGCTCGGAACTTGTCCGGGGCGACGTAGAGATCTGTTCCCGTGGAACCGTCCGCGTTCTTGAAGGGCACCTGTACCAGGGCCGGGTTGAGCTCGCTGCCGGGGAACTTGGCGGCGAGTTGGCCAAGGGCTTCGCCCTTGTCCGGCATGAAGGCGGAGACATACACGAGCGCCTTGACGTTGGAGTTGCCGGTGGCCGCCTCGCTGATCACCGCTCCGCCGTACGACTGGCCCACCAGGACGATGGGGCCTTTGACACTCCGCAGGACGCTGGCGATGTAGGCGGAGTCGGTGGGCAGGCCACGTAGTGGATTGGCGGGAGCGATGACGCGGTAGCCGTCCGCCTGCAGGCGTCCCACGACTGCGTTCCAACTGGACGCGTCGACGAATGCTCCGTGCACCAGCACGATGGTCGGTTTGCCCCCGGCAGCGCCGGTTCCGCTGTCGGGAGTCGTGGCTCCCCCGTCGGCGACGGCCGGCGCCGACACCGACAAAGCGGCCGCGGTCACCAACGTGGCGACAGCTGCATGTATTCGACGCGAGTGAGGCCGCACCACACGGGACGACGTCATAGCTGATCTCCTTCGGAGGACGGGCGGGATGCTCGTCAGCGTGTCCGGCGTGCGTCGGGCCCGCATTCCCGGCGAAGCACATGAGCGAATGCCCTCGCCCGTTCGGGTCGTCTCGATGGATGTGTGGTTCGGTGATCGGTGGCCCGCTTCGATGGACTTGTAGGTGCCGCGGCCAGATCGGCCGGCCACCATCGGCGTGAGACAGCCGCCGCGGGGGCGAAGGCGGCCGACCCACAGGGTTCGAGGAGAAGATCTACCGACGCCACAAGAAGTCGAGCGGACCATGAACCGGCCCAAGACATTCCGAGCGGTGGCCACGCGCTACGACAAGCGGGCCCGCGTCTTCCACGGGACGGTCACCATGGACGCGATCCGGCTTTTGGTCCGTCCAGGCTGAAGTGCCTCGCTCAGAGGTCCGTGGCGCCTGGGTAGTGCTGGCGACGTTCGCTGAGTACGCGCTCGTTCTCGGTGGCGATGTCCACCCTCCGGCGTGCCCGCCCCACTGCGCTCCGGCAGCGGTGTGGCCGGTGAACCCGAGCGGACCCCCTGCGCCAGTTCGAGTGGGTGAGTGTCTGAGACGACGAGCTGGGGCGGATGCTGAGACAACTGCAAGAGTCGCAGCTCAGAGGCGTCGAAATGGGTACGGAGGCTGAGATCCTGCACCGAGGCGGAGGTTCTCGGCGCCTTCGCCCGCCTCTCGGCACTCCGCCGGGCCGGGCTCGGCCTCATGACAGGACCTCCCCGTCGATCGACGGGGAGGTCCTGTCAGGGCATCCGGCCGGCGCTCGTCAGGGGGTGACGATCGGGAAGTCCTGGTCGCCGGGGTCGAGTACGGAGGTGAGCCGCTGGAGCACCGACGCGTCGCCCTCGACCTGGACCCCCGCACGGTGGAGGCTCTCCGGGGTGAGCCCGGTGACAGCCAGCTCGGACAGGGCGTGGACGGCGGTGGTCAGGGTGACGTCCGCGGCTGTCTTCTGGGGTGCGGCGGTGTAGCCGAGGACCCCGTTGCGCAGCCGGAGGCGGTAGCGCTCGTCGATGTCGGTGAGGTGGACGTCGACCGTGAGGTTCTCGCCCCATGCCTTGGGGCCGTCGATCTGGATGGCGATGGCGTCGAAGAGCATGGTGGGCGTGAGGTGCGCGACGATGTCGGGCGACGCCGTGATCGTGGGGGTGCCGAACTGCCCTTCGCGCAGTTCCGTGGTGCCGGAGAGGTAGAAGTTGCGCCAGGTGCCGTTCTCCGCGCCGTAGCCGAGCTGTTCGAAGGTGTCGGCGAGCAGTGCGCGGGCCGCGGTGTGGTCGGGCTCGGCGAAGACGACGTGGCTGAGTACCTCGGCCGCCCACCGGTAGTCGCCCTTCTCGAAGGAGCCGCGCGCCTTGTCGACCACGGCGTCGGCGCCGCCCATGAACTCCACGTAGCGCCTGCCGGCCTCGACGGGCGGATGCTGCCACAGGTGCGCCGGGTTGCCGTCGAACCAGCCCATGTAGCGCTGGTAGACGGCCTTGAGGTTGTGGCTGACCGAGCCGTAGTAGCCGTGCGTGTTCCAGGCGCTCTCCAGCGCGGGCGGCAGCTGCAGGTGTTCGGCGATCTCGATGCCGGTCCAGCCCTTGTTGATCAGGCGCAGCGACTGGTCGTGGAGGTAGCCGTAGAGGTCGCACTGGGTCTCCAGGAACGCCACGACGCGTTCCTGCCCCCAGGTCGGCCAGTGGTGGGAGGCGAACGCGACGTCGGTGCTCCCGCCGAACAGGTCGAGCGTCTCGGTCAGGGCGTGCGACCAGGCGCGCGGGTCGCGGACCACGGCGCCGCGCAGGGTCAGCAGGTTGTGCAGGGTGTGGGTGGCGTCCTCGGCGGTGCACAGAGCCCTGAAGTCGGGGAAGTGGATGAGCAGTTCGGCGGGCGCCTCGGTGTCGGGGGCCATCTGGAAGACCATGCGGACCCCGTCGACGGTCTCCTCCTGGCCGGTCGTGGTGACGGTCAGGGTCGGCGGGATCAGGGTGACGGTGCCGGTCGACGTCGTCTGGCCGAGCCCGGCGCCGACAGCGCCCCGCGGGCCGCGTGCGAGAGCCGCGCCGTACATGTAGGCGGCGCGGCGGCCCATGGCGGTGCCCGCGTACACGTTCTCGGCGACGGCGTGCTCGGTGAAGTCCTGTGGCGCGATGACGGGCACGCGCCCGGCGTCGACGTCCTCCTGGGTGGTGACGCCCTTGACGCCGCCGAAGTGGTCGACGTGCGAGTGCGTGTAGAGGACGCCGGTCACCGGCCGTTCACCGCGGTGCTCGCGGTACAGCGCCAGCGCGGCGGCGGCGGTCTCCGTGGAGATCAGCGGGTCGATCACGATCACACCGGCCGTGCCCTCGACGAACGTGATGTTCGACAGGTCGAACCCGCGCACCTGGTAGATGCCTTCGGTGACCTGGAACAGGCCTTGCCGCGCGACCAGTCGGGACTGGCGCCACAGGCTCGGGTTCACCGTGTCGGGAGCGTCGCCCTCGAGGAAGGCGTAGGTGTCGTTGTCCCACACGACCTGTCCGCCGTCGCCGTGGACGGCGTTGGGCACCCGGTCCGCGATCAGCCCGCGCGCCGCATCCTCGAAGTCCTGGGAGTCGGCGAACGGAAGGCGGTCCCGCAGCTCTGCCTGCTGCTGAGCGATGAACGGCTGCGCGGCCTTCGGAGAGGGAGTCATGAAGAAACATTCGCACCGATATGCCGCATATCGGTGGCGTCCTCGTCGTTCCGGCGCGTCCGCACCGCCCCGCCCCGAACCCCTGGAAACGATGGACGCGTCGTCACACGCCGCGGGGGGCGGCACCGGATCCGGGTGGAGGACTGCCGGAATCAGGCAGCGATCCGTCGCGGCCGCATGCGGGGTTCCGGGGCGGGTACCCGGAATCGCCGGAGCGCTCCGTCCGGAGCCCGGAAACTGTGAGGAGTCGCCTTGTCCGCCTCTCTGGTCGAAACCGTCGATGTCCAGGCCCCCGTCTCCGTCTCGTGGGCACTGTGGAGTGACGTCACCCGGTGGCCGGCCTTCCTGAGCCACGTACGCCGTGTCGACAGGCTGGACGGACAGCGATTCGCCTGGCAGCTCCAACTGCCGGGCGCAGACAAGAACTTCGTCGCGGAACTCACCGAGGTGATCCCGGAGGACCGCATCGCCTGGCACACCGTGGAGGGCGTCGACCACTCCGGAGTGGTCACGTTCCACCGGCTGAGCGACACGACCAGCCGGGTCACCGTGCAGATCGAGTACGACCCCAAGGGCTTCGTCGAGCGGCTCGGCGCGCTCACGAACCTGGACTCGACGCTCGCCAACTACGACCTCGGCGAGTTCCAGAAGCTGGCGGAGCTGACGGCGGCCTCCTGACCGGGCCCGCGCGAGGGCGGCGCCCCACTTGCCGGCGGGGCGCCGTGGGCCGTCACGAGGCGGCCAGGATCTCCTTCGCGACGCGTTCGCCGGAGCGGACGGCGCCGTCCGTGGAGCCGTTCCGGTAGGTGGACGTCTCGGCGCCTGCCCAGTGGACGCCGCCGCGGGGCCCGCGCAGAACCGGGCCGTACGCGGTGAGGGCGCCCGGCGGGGCGTGGGCACGCCGGACGGTGCGCCGCGCACCGGGGTGCGGGTGAAGGGCGGGCGGCTCAGCCCGCGCTGCCCGCCGTGTCCCGGCGTCCGGAGGTGTGCCGGGCGACCGCTTTCGCGATCCTCTCGGCGTCCAGGGCGAGTTCGCGGAACATGCCGCTGATCGGGTTGGTGAATCCGGTGAAGTACAGGCCGGGCGCGTTCTTCGGGGTGCGCGCGCCGTGCACGGCCGGACGCCCGCGGCCGTCGAGCACATCGAGGTGTCCGACGAGGCCCTCCAGGGCGCGCTCGTATCCGGTCGCGGCGATCACGGTGTCCGGGCCGATCCGGTTGCCGTCGGCGAGGACCACCTTGCCGTCCTCGAAGCTCTCCACCGCGGCCACGATTTCGACCTTCCCCTTGCGGACGGCGTCGATGAGGCCGACGTCCTGCACGGGGATGGCCCCCTCGTTGACCCGGGAGTAGAGCCCGGTGTCGGGCCGGGGCAGGCCCTGGGCGGCCAGGTCGGGCACGCTCAGCTTCGCCATCGGCCCGGCCAGCGCGTCCACCAGACGCACCGGGAGACGCCGTACGGCGATGCCCGTGAACTGCGCCGCCCAGCCGGCCGTCGAACGCCGGACGATGTGCGGCGCGGTGCGTACCGAGAGCCGTACCCGCGCGGCCCCGCCCTCGACCAGGTCCACGGCGATCTCGGCGCCCGTGTTGCCGACGCCGACGACGAGGACGTCGCGGCCGGCGTGCGGCGCGGGGTTGCGGTACTCGCCGGCATGCAGCAGCTCGCCGGTGTACGTGTCGCGGCCGGGCCAGTCGGGGACGCGCGGGGTGTGGTTGTAGCCGGTCGCGACGACCACGGCGCTGCCGGTCAGTTCCCGGCCTCCGGTGGCGTGCAGCAGCCAGCCGTCGCCGTCCGGGGCGGGCTCGACGCGCGAGACCTCGAC
The DNA here is from genome assembly GCF_040607345.1 of Streptomyces sp. NPDC005302. Taxonomy (NCBI): domain Bacteria; kingdom Bacillati; phylum Actinomycetota; class Actinomycetes; order Kitasatosporales; family Streptomycetaceae; genus Streptomyces; species Streptomyces sp. NPDC005302. The sequence goes on along the minus strand of NZ_JBEXGN010000002.1, from coordinate 253,107 downwards.
GCCGGTGACGATCTCCAGCTGGTGGTGCTCGGCGTACTTCTCCAGGTAGCGCACCACGTTGTCGCGCGACACCCAGCGTCCGAACCTGCGGGGCATCGGCAGCCCCGGAAGCGCCGAGAGACGCCGGGTGGTGTGCAGGTGGAGCCGGTCGTAGTGCCGCCGCCAGGACGCGCCGACCTGGTCCGACTTCTCCAGCACGACGGCCCGAACGCCCCGGGCGCGCAGCGCGTGGGCCGCGGCGAGTCCGCCGGGGCCGCCCCCGATCACGTACACGGGGCGGTCCTCGTGGGACGGCACCGGGCGGGATGTCGTGGAAGCAGTCGAGTCGGCCATGTGCGCGAGCGTAATCACGACTTCGGTTGATAGGTCTCGGTCAAGACCGGAATCGGTTGCGAACTGATCACGGGTGGTGGAGGAGGAGTGCGGCCGGTGGCGTAGGTCACTTCATCGCGTCGGGAGAGGGCGGGAAAACGGTCGATCGTGGCAGGTGGGGGCGGGGGGTCGCGGGTCGGTCGCGGGGTGCGGCGGGTCTCGGCCCACGCCCCTTCGCCGGAGGGCGGGTCCGCCCGGCGCGCGGCTCCGCGCGCACGGCCGTCCGGGCGGCCGAACTCGCCCCGCCCGTCGTGGCGTTCGCGTCCGGACCCTTGCGCACGCGCACCCGGAACGCTGAAACTGACGTACCGTCAGATGCTGTTGCGGCCGGCTACGGCTCCGGCTTTCCGCGGGAGGTTGCTCCATGGACACGATCTGGCTCGGCGGGGCGGAGTGGCTGGCCGTGCTGCGGATCGGCCTCGGGCTGTGGTGGCTGGAGAGCTGGCGGCACAAGGACAGGAAGGGCTGGTTCGAGCGGGGGACCGGGATCGCGTGGGCGGCGGACGTCGCGCACAAGCACCGGTGGAGCGCGGTGCGTTCGGGCTTCGACACCGTCGTCGCCCCCCGCCCGCGGACGATGGCGTACGTCGTCGTGTACGCCGAACTGGCCCTGGGCCTCGGTCTGGTGGCCGGCCTCCTGACCCCCGTCGCCCTGATCGCGGGTCTGCTCCTCAACCTCCTCTACTTCACGCTGATGATCCACGACTGGGCGGAACAGGGGCAGAACGCGATGATGGCGCTGATCTCGGCCGTCGCGCTGTTCGGGATGTCCTGGCAGACCTGGTCGCTGGACGACGCGCTGGGGCTGTTCCGGTGAGCGGGCGGGCGACGGGACAGCGCGGGACGGACGCCGAGGGGACGGACACCGAGGGGACGGACGCAGGCGCGCCGACACCGGCGCTCGCCCCGCCCGCCGCCGGGAACGCGACGGGATCGCACGCACCGGCCGCCGGCACGGGACCAGCGGCCCCCGCCCCCTCCGCCCCTTCCACCACATCGGCCGCATCCTCCGTCCCCTCCACCGCAGCCGCCGCTTCCCCCGCCCCCTCCACTACACCCGCCGCATCCCCCGCCCCCGCCTTCGACGTGCCGGAGGTGGACGCGTTCACCCGCCCGTACTGGGACGCGGCGGCCGAGGGGCGGCTGCTGATCCGGCACTGCGCGGCCTGCGACCGTGCCCACCACCACCCCCGGGAGTTCTGCCCGCTCTGCTGGAGCGAGGACGTGAGCTGGCGGACCGCGAGCGGCCGCGCCACGCTCTACACCTGGTCCACCGTCCACCGCAACGACCTGCCCCCCTTCGGGAGCCGGGTGCCGTACGTCGCCGCCGTCGTCGACCTGGCGGAGGGGCCCCGGATGATGACCGAGGTGGTCGGGTGCGCGCAGGCAGAGCTGCTGATCGGCATGGACCTGGAGGTCGCGTTCCGGTCCGGGATCCCCGTCTTCCGGCCGGCCGGGGCGGGCGGGCCCGGACCGTCCCGGACGTGACCCCGGTGGCCGGACGGGTTTCAATGGCTGGATGGCCGAGGTCCACGAACAGTTCGCCGTCCACCCGTTCCCCGAGCTGAGCGGGCTCGGTCTTCGGCTGCGCCCCTGGGACGCGGAGTCGGACGCCGACGTCTCGGCGTACCTGCGCGGACTGACCGATCCGGAGTTCCAGCGCTGGAACACCCCGCTGCGGTTCATCCGGGACATCGACGGGGCCCGGGAGGCGCTGCGGTCCCGGATCGCGAGCGCCACGAGCGGCACCAACGTCTCGTTCCGCGTCACGGACGCGGAGAGCGGCGAGACGCTGGGCCACATCGGCGTCAACGAGATCGACCACGTCATGGGCTGCGCCCGCGTCGGCTACTGGGTCCTCCCGGAGGCGCGGGGCCGCCACGTCGCCACCCGGGCCCTGACCCTCGCCGCCCGCTACGGCTTCACCGGCCTCGCCCTGAACCGCCTCGAACTCGGCCACGCCGTGGGCCACGAGGTCTCCTGCCACGTCGCGGAACGCTGCGGCTTCCGGGCCGAGGGAACCCTCCGCGGCGCCATGTTCGAGGCGGGCCGCCACGACGCGTTCCGGGACGTCCACCTGCACGGCCGCGTCGCGGCGGACCCGGAGCCCGCGCCCGGAGGATGACGACGCGCCGCCGGCCTCCCGGGGACCGCGCGAGCGGGCCCCACCGGCACGGGGCCGCCGAAATCCGGAGGCGTCCGGCCCCGGGTTCACGGGACCATCGCGCATGACGTCCACCGCGTACGCCTGGCAGCTCACCCGTGACCTCGACGCGTTCCTCGCACGGGCCGGTGACTTCCTGCGCGCCGGGCCCGTGCGGCACACGGTTCCGCTGACCGTGACGGACGCCCTGCGCCGGCGGGGGATGGACGGGTACGGCGACGAGCCGCCGCTCTTCGGCGTGCTGGAGCGGGACGGTGCCGTCCGCGGGACGTTCTTCCGTACCCCGCCGTACCGCCTGAACCTCACGGCCGTGGACGAGCGGGACGCGGACGCCCTCGCCGCGCTGCTCGCGGACGTGGACACCGCGCTGCCCGGCGCCATGGCGGAGCCGGACACGGCGGGCGCGTTCGCCGAGGCCTGGCGGCGACGGACGGGGGCGACGGCCGTACGGGTCCGCAGCGAACGGCTGTACCGGCTCGTGGACCTGACAGCGCCCGGACCCGTGCCCGCCGGGCGGGCCAGAGTGGCGAGCGGGGCCGACCGGGAGCTGCTCGCCCGCTGGTACCGGGACTTCGCCGACGCCATCGGCGGCAGCGCGCAGCGCGACGGCGGGGCGTGGGCCGACGACCGGATCTCCCACGGCGGCGTCTCCCTCTGGGAGGCGCCCGGCGGGACCCCGCTCGCCATGGCGGGCGCGACACCACCGGTAGCCGGTCAGGTGCGCGTCGGACCCGTCTACACCCCGGCCTCCCTGCGCGGCCGTGGTTACGCCGGTGCCGTCACCGCCGAGGTGAGCCGCGCCGCGCGGGCGGCCGGGGCCCAGGAGGTCCTGCTCTTCGCCGACCTCGCCGATCCGACGAGCACCGGCCTCTACCGGCGCATCGGCTACCGCCCCGTCGCGGACTTCGCCGCCTACGACTTCACGGGCGGCCGGGAAGGGGACAGCGCGGCGGACGGCTCACGCGGCCGGCGGTAGAGCGGGGCGCGGGACCCGGCCCGGCCGCGTCACGGCCACAGCAGTTCCGTCGTCCAGCCCGGGGCCGTGCGGTGGTACGTGAGGCGTACGTGGCGGCGGCGGGGGTCGCCCTGGAAGAACTCCACCTCCGTGGGGCGGAGGCGGTAGAGGGTCCAGGTGGGGGCCGGGGTGTCCGGGGACCGCTCGGCCTGCTTCCAGGCCGCGTCCGAGGCGCGGTCCAGGTCCGTCAGGGAGGGCAGGACGTCGCTCTGCCGGCCCACCAGGGCCGCGGCCAGCGCCCCCGTGGAGCGGGCGTGCAGGTCCGCCTGGCTCTCCTCGGCGGAGGCGGGGGTGACCGGGCCCCGGACGCGGACCTGGCGTCCCTGCGCGGGCCAGTAGAAGCCGAGGGCCGCGTGCGGGCGGGCGGCGAGCTGGCGGCCCTTGCGGCTGGTCGCGTGGGTGGCGAACGCCCAGCCCCGGTCGTCCGCGCCGTGCAGCATCACCGTGCGGACGTCGGGCAGACCGTCCTCGTCCGTCGTCGCCAGCGACATCGTGTGCGGCTCGGTCTGCCCCGCGGCCGCGGCCTGGGCGAGCCACCGGGCGAACAGGGTCAGCGGGTCCGCCGGCGCTTCCCGCGGCTCGAAGCCCGGCAGCTCCGTGTCCCACACCCGCAGCGATCTCAGCAGCTCGTGAAGATCCGGTTCCATGCCGTCGAGTATCGCCCCGCGGCACGGACGCCCGCCTTCGCCGGACGCGCCCCCTCACCCCCGGCCCAGCACCACCGTTCCCGACGAGCAGAACCAGCCGCCCGTCCCGGACGCCACCGCCAGCCGCGGGAGGGTGCCGTCGGGCCGGCGTACCTGGCGCGCCACGGGAACCTCGCCGCGCAGTTGCCGTACGGCCTCCACCAGGAGGAACAGGCCGCGCATGCCCGGGTGTTGGGCCGCCAGTCCGCCCCCGTCGGTGTTCACCGGCAGCTCCCCGCCCACCAGCAGCCGCCCCTTCGCCGCCTCCACGAACGGGCCCCCCTCGCCCTTCGCGCAGAAGCCGAGGTCCTCCAGGGTCACCAGGGTCATGTAGGTGAAGGCGTCGTAGATCTCGGCGACGTCGATCTCCGCGGGCCGGACCCCGGCGCGCTCGAAGGCGAGCCGGCCGCTCACCGCCGCCGGGGACACGGTGAAGTCCGCCCACTCGGACATGCTGGTGTGCGAGACGTGCTCCCCGGCGCCGAGCACCCACACCGGGGCCGTACGGCAGTCGCGTACGTACTCCTCGGCGGCGAGCAGCACCGCCGCGCCTCCGTCGGAGCGGAGGCAGCAGTGCAGCTTGGTGAAGGGGTCCGCGATCATCGGCCCCGACAGGACGTCGTCGACGGTGACGGGGGAGCGGAACATCGCCTCCGGGTTGTGGGCGGCGTTCGCGCGGGCCTGCACGGCGACCGAGGCGAGCTGTTCGAGGGTGGTGCCGTACGTGTGCATGTGACGGCGGGCGGCCATCGCGTACTTGGCGATCAGGGTGTGCCCGTACGGGACTTCGAACTGGAGCGGTCCCCGGGCGCCGAACGACAGGTTCCCGGTGCGGCGGCCCGCCTTGATGTCGGCGCGGGCGGTGGAGCCGTAGACGAGCAGGACGGCGTTGGCGTGACCCGCCGCGATGGCGTCGGCCGCGTGCGCCGCCATGACCTCCCAGGTGGATCCGCCGACGGAGGTCGAGTCGAACCAGGTGGGCCGCAGTCCCAGGTACTCGGCCACCTCGGCCGGGGCGAGGGTGCCGAGGCCCGCCGACGCGAGACCGTCGATCACCGAGCGGTCCAGGCCCGAGTCGGCGAGCGCGCGCCGGGCCGCCTGGGCGTGCAGCGCGTAGGGAGTCGCCTCGTCCACGCGGCCGCAGTCGGAGAGGGATATGCCGACGACGGCGACCTTGCGGCCGGTCCGGCCCGGGGTGGCTTGCGTCATAAATCTGACGGTACATCAGATAACCGGGCCGCCGGGAGATGCCGAACCCCTGGGCATCTGGAACCGTCCGACCTAACATGACGGCCCGTCAGATCAGGGGTGGGCGGATCCCGCAGGCTGCCCCGGGGAGGAGCCCGCCCATGGACGCCCGTCTCACCGCGGAGCAGGAGGAGATCCGGCGCACCCTGCGGGAGGTGCTGGCCAAACGGTGCGGCCCGGACGACCTCCGGGCCGCCGCGCACAGCCCCGAGGGCCACGACCGGGCACTCTGGGAGACCCTGTCCCGGCAGCTCGGACTGGCCGGCCTCGCACTGCCCGAGCGCTACGGCGGGATCGGCTGCTCGGTGACCGAACTCGCCCTGGCCTGCGAGGAGTCCGGCCGTTTCCTCGCCCCCACACCGCTCCTGGCCACCGCCGCCCTCGCCGCCCCGCTGATCCTGGCCCTCGGCGGCGAGGACCAGCGGGCCGCCCTGCTGCCCCGGCTGGCCTCCGGCGGACTGACCGCCGCGCTCGCGGTGCCGGGCGCGGGTCTGGCCACCGCCCTCGCGCTGGTCGACGACAACCACGGCGACTGGGCGGGCGGCGGCCGCGCCGGAGGCGTCCAGGCCCGCCGTGCGGACGGCAAATGGCGGCTCTACGGGCAGGCGGCGCAGGTCCTCGACGGACACAGTGCCGGGCTGCTGGTGGTGGCCGCGCACACCGGTGGCTTCGCCCGGTCCCGGACCCTGCTCTTCCTGGTGCGGGCCGACGCCGCGGGAATGGTCCGCGCGCGGCAGACCGCGCTCGACGCGACCCGACCGCAGGCCAGGATCGAACTCCGCAACGTGGAAGCCGAGTTGCTGGGCGACGAGGGCGCCGATGTGCCCGCCGCCCTCGCCGCTGCCGGGGACGCCGCCGCCACCGTCCTCGCGGCCGAGGCCGTGGGCGCCGCCGACCGCGCACTGGAGCGCACCGTCGAACACGTGCGGACCCGCGAGCAGTTCGGCCGCGCGATCGGCTCCTTCCAGGCGGTCAAGCACCGGCTCGCGGACGTGTACGTGGGCGTGCGGGCGGCCCGGTCTGCGGCGTACTACGCGGCCTGGGCCGCGGGAACCGGCGCCGAGCGGGTGGGCGGGCTCGCGTTGGCCCAGGCGCTGGAGGCGCTGCGCACCGCCGCCTCCGAGGGCATCCAGCTGCACGGCGGCGTCGGCTTCACCTGGGAGCACGACGCCCATCTGTCCTTCAAGCGCGCCGCGGGCGACGAACTCCTCTTCGGCCCCGTGCACCGGCTGCGCGCCCACGCCGCCGACACCGCCCGCCTCTTCGACGCCGGCGAGGTGAGGGTCTGATGGCGACGCCCGGACGCCCGCGCCCGGGGGACGCGGGGGACGGTACGGATCGGGAGAGAAGCGGCGCCACGGGCGCCGGAGCTGACGGGGTGAGCGGTGCGGGGGTGGAGGCCGAGAGGGTGAGCGGTGACGGAGCGGAGGCGGGCGGAGCGGGCGGCGCCGGAAATCGGGACGGCGCGGCCGAGGAGGGCAACGGCACCGAAGGCCGGGACGACGGGCCGTCCGACGTGAGCGGTGGCGAGGGCTCCGGGGGAGGGGCGGCTGGGGTGAGTGGTGGTGAGAGCCCGGGCGGAGGGGCGGCTGGGGTGAGTGGTGGTGAGGGCTCCGGGGGAGGGGCGGCTGGAGTGAGCGGTGGCGAGAGCGCGGGCGGAAGGGTGCCCGACGTGAGCGGTGGCGAAGGCTCCGGGGGAGGGCCGTCCGGGGTGAGCGGTGGCGAAAGCCGGGGCGGAAGTGCGCCCGGTGCGGGGGCCGAGGCCGGGGGCGGGGTCGGGACCGGGACCGGGGTCGCGACGGGGACCGGGGCCGAGGTCGGGACCGGGGCGCGGAGGATGCCCGGGGTGCGGCTGGTGCAGCGGGTCTCCTCGACGCGGGCCTTCGCCAAGGTGGCCCCCCACCTCATCCCGGCCCTCGACCGGGCCGTGCACCGGCTGACCCGAGGCAAGGTGCTGCTCAGCGCCCAGATGCTGCCGGGAATCGTCCTGACCGCCCGCGGCGCCCGCAGCGGCCTGGAGCGCCGCACCCCCCTGGCCTGCATGCCGGAGGCCGGTGCGGCCCGGGTCCGGCACGAGACGGGTGCCGAGGGCGTCGCGGACGGCCAGGACAGCGGCTGGATCCTCGTCGGCTCCAACTTCGGCCGTACGGGCCACCCCGCCTGGACCGCCAACCTCCTCGCCCATCCCGACGCGGTCATCAGCTGGCGGGGCGAGGACATCCCCGTGACGGCGCGGCTTCTCACCGGAGAGGAGCGGGCCGCGGTGTGGCGGACGGCGCTGGCCTTCTGGCCGCCCTACGCCACCTACCAGGCCCGGGTGGACCGGGAGATCCGGCTCTTCAGGATCGTCCGGCGGGGAGCGACGGCGACCCCGGACGCCGTGGACGGGCCGCCGCCCGGGTAGCCGGCCCCGCCCGGGTAGCCGGGCCGAGGTCCGCGTGCCCCCGCGCCCGGACAGCGCAGCGGGCGGCAGTCCGCCGGAGTGATGCTCCGGAACGAACTGCCGCCCGCATGACAGGAGTTGAGGCGAAAAAGGTCGGCTGAGTTACTTCGTCGGCTTCTTCCCGGTCACGCCCAGATGCACCAACAGCGCGAGGTTCGGCTTGAGTTCGGCCTGCTTCACGCCCCACGTCTGGAAGCCCCTCTGGTGCGAGGCGACCGCGGCGAGCATGGCGACGAGGGAACCGGCCATGGCCGCCGGGTTCACGTCCTTGTCGACCTTGCCCTTGGCCTGGAGGTCGGCCACCGAGTCCGTGAGCGAGTTGTTCACGGAGTTCAGGATCTTCATGCGGATCTTGTAGAAGCGCTTGTCGCCCTCGGCCGCACCGAGGTCGACCACGCGCAGGATCGCGTCGTTCTTCCGCCAGAACTCCAGGAAACCGTCCACGAGTTCCTGCGCGGTCTGCCACCCGGCCTTGCCGACCCAGGACCGCCCTTCGAGCAGCTGGGTCAGCCCGGCGCCCTCGGCGGCCATGTGTTCGGCGATCTCCAGGACGGCGCCTTCGACGTCCGGGAAGTACTGGTAGAAGGTCGCCGGCGACGTGCCCGCCTTCCGGGCGACGTCGATGACTTTGACATCCCGGTAGGGCGACGAGCTGAGCATCTCGCTGAGGCAGTCGAGCAGCTTCTGCCGGGTCGCCTGCCCACGCCGTCCGGCCACGCGGCCGTCGACGGTACGCACTTGTCCTGTCATGCCGTCAGCTTACCGAGGGGTGATCGGAGCGCGATTCGGCCGACTGCAAATGGGGTGCGGCCGTCCGTCACAGGGGCTGTGGAGGGTCTCCACGGGGTGTCACCGGTGCGGATGCGCCCGCTCTGCGGGATGAGCGCACCGCCGTTAGCTTGATCGCATGGCCGAATCTGCCGTTGTCGCCGGGTTCTCCGAGGGCGTGCCCTGCTGGGTCGACGCCCAGTTGCCCGACGTCGAGGCGGGCAGGCGTTTCTACGGCGGGCTGTTCGGCTGGACGTTCCCGGAGGCGGCGGAGGGGACCGCGGGCGCCGGCCCGATCACCCTGGCGGAGCTGGACGGTGCGCCGGTCGCCGGCCTCACGCCCAAGCGGGACGGCCGCATGCCCACCGTGTGGACGGTGTACTTCGCGACGCCGGACGCGCGGGCGCTGTCCCGACGCGTCATGGCGGCGGGCGGCCAGGTCATCACCGCGCCGACCGAGCTGCCCGGCCCCTCCGGCGACCTCGGCACCGCGGCCCTCGTGACCGACCCGGAGGGCGCCGTGTTCGGCCTGTGGCAGCCCGGCACCCACGCCGGGTTCGGCCGCCGCCACGAGCGCCGCACCTTCTGCTGGGCGGAGTTGTACGCGCGGGACACCGCGACCGTCGACCGCTTCTACGGCACCCTGTTCCGTGACGCGCTCTTCGGGCCCGACGCGACCCCCGACTTCGGCCGCGTCCCCGTCTCCGGCGTCTTCCCGGCCGAGATGCCGCCCCACTTCCTCGTGCACTTCGGGGTCGGCGACTGCGACGAGGCGCTCGGGACGGTGAACCGGCTCGGCGGCCGCGTCCAGGTGCCGCCCTTCGGCACGTCGTACGGACGGGTGGCCGTGGTCACGGACAATCAGGGAGCGTCGTTCGCCGTCCTCGAACGCTGAGGAGGGACATCCGGCGCCGGAGGACGGGGTACATCCGGGACGAGGGGCGTCATTCGGCCGTGAACGGCCGGGCCCGGCCGCCCGTACTCCTCCTGGAGCGGGTGTTTTGTCATGAGACACCCCGATCCGCGTCCGGGTTCGCAACCTGTGGCTCGGCCAGGAAGAATCGGGGTGCGTGCCGCCGCGGCGGTGCGGTGGTGAGACGCTGCACTGGGCCGCGTTCACACGTGGATGACGCGACCCGTACGGGGAGGTGGCAGGCAAGTGGTGGATCAGCTGACGCAGCACGATCCGCGGCGGATCGGGCCGTTCGAGGTGCTGGGACGGCTGGGTGCCGGCGGCATGGGGCTGGTCTATCTCGCGCGCTCGGCCTCCGGCCGGCGCGTGGCGATCAAGACGGTCAGGACGGAACTCGCCGAGGACCAGCTGTTCCGGGTCCGCTTCTCGCGCGAGGTCGAGGCGGCCCGCGCTGTATCGGGGTTCTACACGGCGGCCGTGGTCGACGCCGACGCGCGCGCCGCGGTGCCCTGGCTGGCCACCGCCTACGTTCCCGCCCCCTCGCTCGAGGAAATAGTGAACGAGTGCGGGCCGCTCCCGGCCCAGGCGGTGCGCTGGCTCGCGGCGGGCGTCGCGGAGGCGCTCCAGTCGATCCACGGCGCGGGACTCGTCCACCGTGACCTGAAGCCGTCGAACGTCCTGGTGGTCGAGGACGGCCCCCGTGTGATCGACTTCGGCATCGCGTCCGGCGTTTCGAACACCCGTCTGACCATGACGAACGTCGCGGTCGGCACCCCCGCGTACATGTCGCCCGAGCAGGCGAAGGACTCGCGCAGCGTCACCGGCGCGAGCGACGTCTTCTCGCTCGGCTCGATGCTGGTCTTCGCCGCGACCGGGCACGCGCCCTTCCACGGCGCCAACCCCGTCGAGACGGTGTTCATGCTGCTCCGCGAGGGACCGGACCTCGAAGGTCTCCCCGACGAGCTGCGCCCGCTCATCGAGTCCTGCATGCAGATGGACGCCACGGCCCGCCCGAACCCCGCCGACCTCCAGGCCCAGCTCGCCCCCCACCTCTTCGGCTCCGGCTCCGACGACAGCGGTACGGCGTCGGCGTGGCTGCCCGAGCGGGCGGTCGGCCTCATCGAGACGCGCCGCGGCGGCCGTCCGCCGGTGAAGCCCGCGTCCGGCGGCGCGCGCAGCGGCGGCGGACGCCCCGCGGTGCCGCCGCCCCCGTCGCACGCCCCGGTCGCCGTCGGCGCGCCCGACACCGGCCCGGTGCGGCTCGCGGGCGCCAGGGTGCCCATCGGCCCGGGCCCGCGTGTCGCGGACGCCCGCGCCGCCGCCGTGAAGGCGCCCCCGCCGGAGGCCGGACTCGCGGCGTCCTGGTCCCGGCCGCGCGCCGGGGTCAACGGCGCCGACCTGGCGCCCACCGTCGCCCCGCCCGCCCCCTCGCCCGACGCGCCCGCCGGCTGGCGCCCCTGGCGTTTTCGCATGTCGAACGACGTCTGGGGCACCCCCTCGGTCGCCGGCGACCTGGTCTACGTCACCTCCTTCGAGGTCCACGCCCTCGACGTGGCGACCGGCCGCCGCCGCTTCAAGACACGGGACGTGGCCTGGTCGATGGCCGTCGCGGACGGCCGGATCCACGCCTCCGACGGGCCGACGCTCTTCGCCCTCGACGCCCGCGAGGGCGCCGACCTGTGGCGGCTGTCCACGGACGCCTGGGTCTACTCGCTCAAGGCCGATCGCGGAACGGTCGTCACCGGCACGCGCGGCGGCGGTGTCCAGGCCTGGGAGGCCTCGAACGGCCAGAAACTCTGGGAGATCAGCGGGGCGCAGACGGACTTCGAGTCGGCGGAGGCCGGCCCGTCCGTCCACGACGGCACGGTGTACGTCTGGAAGGACGCCCGGCTGCGCGCCGTGGACGCCCGGACGGGCGAGGAGCGCTGGTCCTACCCCATCGGTGACGCGGCCTCCTGCGGCGGCGTACCGGTGCGGATCACCCACGCCCCCGACGGCTACGTGTACATCTCCGCCGGCACCCGCGTCCTGGCCGTCGACGTGGCGAGCGGCCGGGTCCGCTGGCACTTCGAGGCCCCGGCCGTCTTCCTCAGCCCGCCCACCTTCGCGCCGGGTCCCGCCGTGACGGGCGGCGGGGTCTACCTGGCCGACTACCTGGGCACGGTGTACGCCCTCGACGCCACCGACGGCCGTGACCGCTGGCGTATCGCGACCGAGTCCCGCGCCTCTGTGGAGCCGGTCCTCGTCGCGGCGGGCCACATCCACGTGGGCAGCGGCAAGGGCCTGTACACGCTGGACGCGGTGACCGGCACCCCCAAGTGGCGCTTCCAGGCAGGCGGCGACCTGGTCGGGGCCCCGGCGGTCGCCGAGGGCCGCATCCACTTCGGTTCGACGGACCACCTGCTGTACACGCTGAAGGCCGACGACGGCCGGCTGCGCTGGAAGCTGGCGACCGGGGGCGAGATCACCGGCGCCCCCGTCGTCAAGGACGGTGTGGTGTACGCGTGCAGCAAGGACCGCTGCGTGTACGCGCTGGACGCGGAGAAGGGGACCGGCACGGCTCGTACGACCTGAGGCCCCCCGCCGGTGCGTCCCTCGGCGGAGTGCGTGCGGACGCCCTGGGTAGGCTGACGTCATGTACACGCGGGGGCGCACACTCAGGTTCACAGCGGTGTCGGCGATGGTGGTGCTGGCTCTGACCGGCTTCTCGACCGGGCGTCACGGGAGCCGCAGCCATCACAGCAGTGGCGGTGGTTGCAGCAGTTCCCGCCAGGACCACGACAGTTCGTCGTCGACGTCGGGCGGCGGTTCCTACGGCGGCGGTTCGTCCAGCCGCGACCCGTACGAGGGCTCGTCGAGCGACCCGTACGGAGGCTCGTCCGACGACGCGTACGGCTCCGGGACGAGCACCGGCGGGAGTACGGGCGGTACGTACCGCTCGCGGCCCACCCACCGTTCGACCTCCACCGCGACCTCGTCCGCCACCTCGCGGTCGCTGAAGGACGGCACCGCGGTGCTCAAGCAGTGCGCGAGCGAGGCCGATCCGTACACGAAGGTCGAGGTCAGGAATCCGAACGGCCGCGAGGCCCTCTTCACCGTGAAGGTCGGCTACAAGGACGAGACCGGCTTCACCCTCGCCGACACCACCGGTCAGGTGTCGGTGCCCGCGAAGGGCAAAGCGACCCTGCGGGTGGCCGCCGCCGGTACGGGGGTCCTGGACCGGATCGACCACTGCCAGGTCGATCCGCGGGCCACCGCCGACCGGTGACCTGCTCCGGCGCTCACCGCGTCCGGAATCCGCCCGGGCGTCGCCCCGCGAACAGTTCCGCCTGACGGTCGCCGGGCAGGTTGCCGAGGGAGACCAGCTGCGGGGCGTGCGCGAGGGCTGCCGCCCGGGTCGCCTCCTGCGCCTGCCAGAGCGCCCGCACGGTGCCCTGGACGGCGTCGGCCGGATAGGACGCGATGACGGTCGCGCACGCCACGGCCGCCGCCAACGCGCCTCCCGGGGGCGTGAGTTCGGAGACCAGTCCGACGTCGTACGCGCGCCGGGCGGAGATCCGCTCGGCGGTGCCCATCAGCGCCATCCGGGCCACCTCGCCGAACGGCATGCGCTGCGCGAGGTAGACCGACTCGTACGCGCTCACCATCCCGTACGTCGTGTGCGGGTCGAAGAAGGACGCCTCCTCGTCGGCGACCACGAACTCCGCCTCGCCGATCAGATAGAAGGCGCCGCCGCAGGCCATCCCGTTCACGGCGGCGATCACCGGTTTCCACAGGTCGTTGGCCTTCGGGCCGATCGTGGCGAGCGGGTCGTCCACCATGTACGGCGAGGAAGGCTGCGGCACCTCGGCGTCGCGGTCGATACCGGTGCAGAAGGCCCGTGTGCCGGAGCCGGTGACGACCACCGCCCGGACGGTGTCGTCGTACCGCAACGCCCGCCAGGCGGCCGCCAGTTCGGCTGCCGTGCCGAGGTCGATCGCGTTCAGCCGGTGCGGCCGGTCGAGGGTGAGGACGGCGACACCGGAGTCCTTGTCGACGACGGTCCTGAGACCCCCGCCGCCTCCGCCGCTCTCCGGGCCCCGGGTGCTCTCGGCGCCGGCGGGCCGGGTCCCGTCCGCGCTCACGCCCGCTCCAGGACCCAGCGCGGCACGGTCACGCCGTTCACCGCGGTGAACACCGCCTGCACCCGTGCCCCGATGCGGATCCGGTCCGGGGAAACGGAGTTGAGGGCCGCGTCCGGGCCGCTCACCAGGTTCCCGACCAGCCGGATCCGGGGCGCGTCGGCCAGTTCCACCACGATCGCGTTGTAGCCGGGCAGCTCCGCGTAGGCGGGCAGGAGCGGCGGATGCGGGACGACGTACGACCAGATCCTGCCCCGCCCGGTCATCCTGCGCCACGCGCTCGCGAAGGAGTGGCAGTGCGGACAGCAGGGCCGGGGCGGGAAGCGCAGCTCACCGCAGTCGGCGCAGCCCTGGACGCGCAGTTCGCCCTGGGCGGCGTACTCCCAGAAAGGCGTGCCGTCGTCGTCGAGGACGGGGGAGAGCAGGGACTCGTCCATCTCAGCTCCTCAGCAGGAGTGCGGAGGTGGGGACCCCTTCCCCCGCCGTGACCAGGCAGGTCGCCGCGGCCGGCACCTGCGCCGTGCTCGTGCCGCGCAACTGCTTCACGCCCTCGTTGATGAGGTTGAAGCCGTGCACGTAGGCCTCGCTGAGCCCGCCGCCCCCGGTGTTCAGGGGAAGCCGGCCGCCGATCTCCAGGGCGCCGCCCTCCGTGAAGGCCGCGCCCTCGCCCCGCCCGCAGAAGCCGTAGCCCTCCAGGGAGAGCGGGATGAGGGGGGTGAACGCGTCGTAGATCTGCGCCACGTCCACGTCCTCGGGCGTGAAGTCGGCGTTCTTCCACAGGTGCCGGGCGGCGGCCCAGGCCGGGCCGGTGAGCGGGTCGTCGTTCCAGTAGTTGACCATGCCGTGGTGCTGGGCGGGCAGGCCCTGGGCCGCGGAGTGGACGTACACGGGCCGCTGCCGGCAGTCGCGGGCGCGCTCGGCGGAGACGATCACACAGGCCAGTGCGCCGTCCGTCTCCAGGCAGTTGTCGAAGAGGCACAGGGGCTCGCTGATCCAGCGGGAGGTCATGTACATCTCGCGGGTCAGCGGGCGCTCGTACATCATCGCGGCGGGGTTCTGGTTGGCGCGGTTGCGGCAGGCCAGCGCCACGTTGAACAGATGGTCGCGGGTCGCGCCGAACTCGTGCAGGTAGCGGCGGGCGAGCATCCCGATCTCGTCGGCGGGCCGCAGCAGCCCGAAGGGCCGGGTCCACTGGGCCGGGGTGGGGAGCTGCACGGCGGTGTTCTTCCACGGCCGGGGTCCCGACCCGCGCTTCCGCGACCGCCAGGCCACCCCCACCGTCGCCTGGCCGGCGGCTATCGCGCCGGCCAGATGCGCGACGGTGGCGCACGAACCGCCCCCGCCGTAGCCCACCTTGCTGAAGAAGCTGAGGTCGCCGAACCCGACGGCCTTGGCGACCTCCACCTCGTCGGTCTCCTCCATGGTGTAGGAGGCGAGGCCGTCGACCTCGGCGGGTGCGATGCCGGCGTCGTCGAGCGCGGCGAGGATCGCGCGGCAGGCCAAGGTCTTCTCGGAGTCGGGGAGTTGCTTGGCGAAGGGGGTCTGGCCGATGCCGACGACGGCCGTGGCGTCTTTGATCCCTGGCATGGGTGCACCTCCGCGCACGGTCCCGGCTGCTGACAGGCCGTCAGGCTACAGCTAATCTGACGGACAGTCAGCTAGTGGTGCTGCGGCGGGAGGTGCGCGATGCGCGGAGACCTGGAGTGGGGAAGCGTCCCGGGGCTGGTGCGGACGGCGGCCACACGCTTCGCCGGCCGCGAGGCGGTCGTCGAGGGCCGGACCCGTGTCTCCTACGGGGAGCTGGGCGCCCGGGTGGAGCGGGCGGCGGCGGCCTGTATGGCGAGCGGTGTCCGGCTCGGCGACCGGGTGGCCGTCTGGGCCCCGAACACGCTCGACTGGATCGTCTCCGCCCTCGGCGCGGTGTCGGCGGGCGCGGTGCTGGTGCCGCTCAACACCCGCTTCAAGGGCGCCGAGGCGGCGTACGTACTGGACCGCAGCCGGGCGAAGCTGCTGTTCGTCACCGGCACGTTCCTCGGCACCTCGTACGTGGCCTCGCTGCGGCGGGCGGCCGGCGAGGGTCCCGGTCCCGGCCCGCTGCCCGGCCTCCCGCACCTGGAACAGGTCGTCGTCCTCGCGGACGACGCCCCCGCCGACTTCCGTTCCTGGAAGGACTTCCTGGCGGAGGGGGAGGGAGTGGGGGACGACGCCGTCCGCCGCAGGGCCGCCGCCGTGTCCGGTGCCGACCCCTCGGACATCATCTTCACCTCCGGCACCACCGGCCGCCCGAAGGGCGCCCTGATCACCCACGCCCAGACGCTGCGCGGCTACGAGATCTGGAGCGACCTCGCCGGCCTGCGCGAGGGCGACCGCTACCTGATCGTCAACCCGTTCTTCCACACCTTCGGCTACAAGGCCGGGATCATCGCGTGCCTGATGCGCGGGGCGACGATGATCCCGCAGCCGGTGTTCGACGTGGACACCGTCCTCGCGAACGTGGCGGCCGAACGCGTCTCGGTCCTGCCCGGCCCGCCCACCCTCCACCAGTCGCTGCTCGACCACCCCTTGCGGGACGCGCACGACCTCTCCGCGCTGCGCCTGGTCGTCACCGGCGCGGCGGTGGTGCCGCTGCGCCTGGTGGAACGCCTGCGCACGGAACTGGGGGTGGCCACGGTCCTGACGGCGTACGGCCTCTCCGAGGCGAGCGGGATCGTCACCATGTGCCGCAGGGGGGACCCGCCGGAGGTGATCGCCACGACCTCGGGCCGGGCCGTCGCGGACACCGAGGTGCGGGTGGTGGACGCCGCGGGCGCGGGTGCCCCGGTGGGCACGCCCGGCGAGGTGCTGGTGCGCGGATTCAACGTGATGAGCGGCTACTTCGAGGACGCGGCGGCCACGGCGGAGGTCCTGTCGCCGGACGGCTGGCTGCGCACCGGCGACGTGGGCGTCCTGGACTCCGCGGGGAACCTCCGCATCACCGACCGCATCAAGGACATGTTCATCGTCGGCGGCTTCAACGCCTATCCCGCCGAGATAGAGCAACTCCTCGGCCTGCACCCCGACGTCGCCGACGTCGCGGTCGTCGGCACCCCGGACACCCGCCTCGGCGAGGTCGGCCGCGCCTACGTCGTCCGCCGCCCCCACTCGACCCTCACGGCCGACGACCTGATCGCCTGGTCCCGCCGGGAGATGGCCAACTACAAGGTGCCCCGCACGATCGACTTCGTGCGCGAACTCCCGCGCAACGCGAGCGGCAAGGTGGTGAAGGGGGAACTGCGGGGGCGGTGACGAGCCGCCGGGCGGTACAGCGGGACCGGCCGCGTCCGGACACACGTCGGCCGCGGCGGCTCCCCCTCCGCGCCGCCGCGGCCGTTCCCCGTCGTGATGTGGTCAGTTGGCCGGCTCCGTGGTGGCGTGCTGGTCCAGAGGCTTGATCGCACCGCCGGTGGCGTGCTGGTCCAGCGCGATGACCGGTTCGTCCGTGGCGTGCTGGTCCAGCACGACGGCCTCCTCGCCGGTGGCGTGCTGGTCCAGCGGCTTGACGACCGGTTCCTTCTTCTTGTCGCTCATAGCGTTCAACTCCCCATGTTCTGTTGCAGGCAAGAGGCTTGAGGGCCTGCCCGGCAGCTCCCCCGATGGACGCCGGACAGGCCCGATCGGCCGCTCAGACTAACCTCACGGCCCTGTCACCGATCCGCCTGCCCCCCGACGCGACGGAACGACAGGAGTGAGCATGTCGGGTGGCGATAAACGTTCGATGAACGACCCCCGGGACAGGCCTCAGGCCGCGGCGACCGGGGTGAGCAGACCGCGTACCTCGTCGGCCTCGGGCGAGCCCAACTCCTCGTAGATGGCGAGGGCGTCCCGCCAGCAGACCTGGGCGCGTCCGGTCTGACCGATGCCGCTGAGCGCGCGGCCGAGCGCGGTGAGGACCAGGCCCCGCCGCCACTCCCCGCCGATACCCCGCAGCACCGTCAGCGCCATCTCCGCGTTCGACGCCGCCTGAGCATGTCTGCGCGCGGCGAGATCGACCTCGGCGAGCCGGAAGAGGGTCATCCCTTCCCAGAGCCGCTGGCGGCTGTCCCGGAAGGTCTCCAGCGCTTCCGTCAGGCTGGCGGTCGCGGAGCTGAGGTCGCCGTTGCGGGTGAGCGCCAGCCCCAGGGCGTAGCGGCCGTTCGCGCCCCTGAGGGCGTTCTCCATGGAGTCGTAGATGTCGATGCCCTGCCGCGCGAGGGTGACGGCGCTGTCGATCCGCCCCATGGCCAGGTGGATGCGGGACAGATTGCACAGGGCGCTGGCCTCACCGGGCCGGTTGCTGTCGCTGCGGAAGTTCTCGATGGCCATGTTCAGGTGCTGCTCGCCGTCGGCGTGCCGGCCCTGGTAGATCGCGATGATGCCGCGCGTGTTCGGGGCCCAGCAGCTGGCGACGGGGTCGTCGGCCTTCTGCGCCATGCCCATGGCCTCGACGGCCGCCGCGTCGGCCTGATCGAACCGTCCGGCGACCATGTGGACGTCGGTGAGCGTCGTCAGCGCGCGCCCCGCCGCCCGCGCGTCCCCCACAGCGCGGGCCTGGTCGAGCGCGGCGTTCGCGGCCACCTCGTACTCGCGGGAGTTGGCTCCCGACTCGGCGAGGTCCTTGGCCGCCCAGAGGAGGTCCACCGCCCTGGGCAGCCTGCCGTTCGCGACGGACTGACGAACGCAGGACAGGAGGGCGTTCGCCTCGGCGTAGAGCCAGTCGTGCGCCGGGTGCCGGTCGTCGAACACCAGACCCGGGTACTCCGTGGGCTCCAGATGGTCCACCAGGCGGTCCCCGGGGCGTTCGAGGGCGTACACCCCGGCCGCCGTGGCCAGGTAGAAGTCCAGGAGCCGGGACATAGCCGCCGCCCGCTCCGTGGGCGGCTGTTCGTCGCGTTCCGCGCAGGAACGGGCGTAGAGGCGCACGAGGTCGTGGTAGCGGTAGCGGCCGGGGGCCGCGGACTCCAGGAGCGAGGTGTCGACGAGGGACTCCAGGAGGTCCTCGGTGGCCTCGGCGGGGAGGTCGAGCACCGCCGCCGCGGCGGCGAGGGAGAGGTCGGGGCCGTCGGCCAGGCCCAGCAGACGGAAGGCGCGGGCCTGGGCGGGCTCCAGCTGGCCGTAGCCGAGTTCGAAGGTGGCCTTGACGGCCAGGTCGCCGGCCTGGAGCTCGTCCAGCCGACGCCGCTCGTCGGCGAGCTTCGCCGCGAGCACCGACACCGTCCAGGTGCGCCGCGCGGCGAGCCGGGACGCCGCGATGCGGATCGCCAGCGGCAGGAACCCGCAGGCGGCGACCACGTCGAGCGCCGCCTCGCGTTCGGAGGCCACCCGCTCCTGGCCGACGATCTTCGTGAAGAGCTGGAGCGCCTCCTCGGGGGACATCACGTCGAGGTCGACGAGATGGGCGCCCGCGAGGTCCACCATCCGTATCCGGGAGGTCACCAGCGCGGCGCAGCCCCCGGTGCCGGGCAGCAGCGGGCGCACCTGGGCCGCGTCCCGGGCGTTGTCGAGCAGCACGAGGACGCGGCGGCCGTCGAGGGACGAGCGGTACAGCGCCGAGCGCTCCTCCAGCGAGTCGGGGATGGCCGAGTCCGCCGTGCCGAGGGCCCGCAGGAAGGCGCCGAGCACCGCCTCGGGTTCGGCGGCCCGCGATCCGGCGCCCTGGAGATCGACGTACAGCTGCCCGTCGGGGAAGGCGCCGCGCGAGCGGTGCGCCACGTGCACGGCGAGGGTCGTCTTGCCGACGCCGCCGATGCCCGCCAGCGCGGAGACGGCCATGACGCGGCCCTCCTCGGAGGAGGCGGCGGCGAGGACGTCGCTCAGTTCCTGGACGAAGGAGGCGCGTCCGGTGAAGTCGGTGACCGTGGCGGGGAGCTGGGCGGGGCGCACGGGCGCGGCTGCCGGTTCCGGCGCCGGGGCGGAGGGTTCCGCGAGGCCGGGGTCGGCCTGGAGGATGCGCTGCTGGAGTTCCCGCAGGCCCGGCCGCGGGTCCACTCCGAGTTCGTCGGCGAGCAGCCGCCGGGTGTCGGCGAACACCGCGAGCGCCTCGGCCTGCCGGCCGGAGCGGTACAGCGCCAGCATCAGCAGCTCCCGCAGCCGCTCGCGCAGCGGGTGCGCCGCGGTCAGCGCGGTGAGTTCGGAGACGGCCTCTGCGTGGCAGCCCTGCTCCAGGTCCATGTCGAGCCGCGATTCGAGGAGTTGGAGCCGCCACTCCTCCAGCCGCGCCCGCTGGGTCTCCGCGTAGGGGCCGGGGATGCTCGCGAGGGGTTCGCCGTCCCACAGGGCGAGGGTGTCCCGGAGCAGGTCGCGGGCGCGGAGCAGATCGCCCTCGGCGCGAGCCTTCTCCGCGAGGCCGGCGAGTTCCTGGGCGCGGGTGTGGTCGAGCGCCCCCTCGCCGAGGGAGCGGATCGCGTACCCGCCGGACTCGCTGACCAGGACCTCGGGGCCGAGCGCCTTGCGCAGCCGGGAGGCGTACGTCCGCACGGCGGCCAGTGCCTGGGAGGGCGGCTCGTCGCCCCACAGGGCGTCGATCAGTTCGGCGGCCGTGGCCGTGCGGCCGTCGCGGAGCAGCAGCGCGGCGAGCAGCGCGCGTTGCTGCGGGGACCCGGCCGGCAACGCTTCCTCGCCGAGCCAGGCGCGCACCGGTCCGAGCACGCTGAAGCGCAACGCGGCGGGCTCCTCCGAGCCCCGGCGCCGCTGCTCCGGTACCCGCGGCACACCGTCCATCGCTGTCCCCCTGCCGAACGTCAGTACAACGAGGCCAGTTTGCCTTGTTCTCGGGGGATGCGTCAGCCGTGCGAGACAGCGATCACAGGGCGGGGCACGGGTACCCCACAGGGTCCTCACACGGCCTCCGCACCCGCCCGCGGCCATCCGCGCTGTTCCGCGCGCGATCACCCGCCGGGCCGCCTTCGTCCACGGCGTCCCCGACAGGGAGCTGACGGGTCGTCAGATCAGCGCTACCGTGGCCGGTATGGAGACCACGGAAACCCCGCAGAGCCCCCCGGCGGACGACGGGACCGCCTTTCCGAGGATCATCTCGGTGGACGACCACACGGTCGAACCGCCCCACGTCTGGCGCGACAGGCTGCCCGCGAAGTACCAGGACACGGGGCCGCGCGTCGTCCGGGCGCCCCTGAAGGAAATGACGTTCCTGGGAGGGAAGTTCGCGCCCGTCATGGGCGCCCCGGGCGACGACGGACCCGTGGGCGACTGGTGGGTCTACGAGGACCTGCACCGTCCCCTCACCCGCCTCGACACCGCGGTCGGCTACGACCGCGACGAGATCAAGCTGGAGATCATCACCTACGAGCAGATGCGCCCCGGCTCCTACGACGTGCCCGAGCGGCTCGCCGACATGGACGTCAATCACGTCCAGTCCGCCCTGTGTTTCCCCACGTTTCCGCGCTTCTGCGGTCAGACGTTCACCGAGGCGGCCGACCGCGAACTGGGCCTTCTCGGGGTGAAGGCGTACAACGACTGGATGGTGGAGGAGTGGTGCGGGCCGAAGGCCCAGGGGCGCCTGATACCGCTGACGCTCGTCCCGCTCTGGGACGCCCGGCTCGCGGCGGAGGAGGTGCGGCGCAATGCCGCGCGCGGCGTCCGGGCGGTCGCGTTCTCCGAGATCCCCCCGCACCTCGGGCTGCCCTCCGTGCACACCGACGACTGGGACCCCTTCCTCGCCGCCTGCGACGAGACGGGCACGGTCATCGCCATGCACATCGGCTCCAGCAGCAGGATGCCCTCGACCTCGGCCGACGCGCCGCCCGCCGTCGGCTCCACCATCACCTTCGCCAACTGCTGCTTCTCGATGGTCGACTGGCTGATGAGCGGCAAGTTCGAGCGCTTCCCGAACCTGAAGGTGATGTACGCCGAGGGGCAGATCGGCTGGATCCCCTACATCCTCGAACGCGCCGACGTGGTGTGGGAGGAGAACCGCGGGTGGGGTGGCGTCGCGGACAAGGTCCACCGGCCGCCGTCCGAACTCTTCGCCGAGCACGTCCACGGCTGCTTCTTCGACGACGCCTTCGGGCTGAGGAACCTGGACGCGATCGGCGCCGGGAACGTCCTCTACGAGACCGACTACCCGCACTCCGACTCGACCTGGCCGAAGTCCCGGGAGGTCGGCGAGGCACAGATGGGCCACCTGGACGCGGACGTGGTCGACCGGATCGTCCGGCGCAACGCGATCGACCTCCTCGGGCTCACCCCCGAAGGACTCTGGGCCGGCTGAGGCGCCCTTCGGCGGGCCCGGTGCCCGCCGACCCCTTGTCTGACGGACCGTCAGCTACGACGATGGCGGCAACCGTCACGTGACGGACCGTCGGATAAGGGGTGCGGGCCCATGCAGGTACTGCCCGAAGGGCGGCTGGCGTACGGGATGCAGCTCCCCGTCCAGTCGCAGAGCACCATGTACGCGGAAGCGTGGGAGGCGGGCGCCGGTCCCGCGGACCTCGTCGAGATCGCCCGGGCCGCCGACCGCGCCGGCTTCGCCTACGTCGCGGCCTGCGACCACGTCGCCATCCCGCACCGGCTCGCGGACGCCATGAGCACCGTCTGGTACGACCCGGTCGCCACCCTCGCCCACCTCGCGGCGGTGACCGAACGGGTCCGGCTGCTCAGTCACGTCGCGATCGTCGGGCTCCGGCATCCGCTGGTGACCGCCAAGCAGTACGCGACCCTCGACCACCTGTCCGGCGGCCGTCTCGTCCTCGGGGTCGGAGCCGGTCACGTGGAGGAGGAGTTCACCGCGGTCGGGGCGGACTTCACCCACCGCGGAGCCGTCCTCGACGAGACGATCGACGCGCTGCGCGCCGCGCTCGGACCGGACGAGTTCCCCGTCCACCACGGCAAGACGTACGACTTCGAGGGGCTCGGCCAGCGGCCCCGGCCCGCCCAGGAGCGGGTGCCGCTGTGGGTGGGCGGATCCTCGCCCGCCGCCGTCCGCCGGGCCGCCCTGCGCGGCGACGGCTGGCTGCCGCAGGGCGATCCGCGCGACCGGCTGCCCGGCCAGATCGCCCGGCTGAAGGAGCTGCGCGAGGGGGCGGGCGTCGAGGAACCCCTCACGGTCGGCGCCATCACCGAACCCCTCTACGTCGGCGAGCCCGGCTGGGAGGTCGGGCGCCGCACGCTGCACGGCGCGCCGGAGGCGCTCGCCGAGTCGCTGCGGGCGTACGGCGCGATGGGCGTGCACCAGATCCAGGTGCGGTTCCGCAGCCGGGACCGCGCCGAACTCCTCGACCAGATGGCGGCGTTCGGATCGGACGTCGCACCCCACCTCAGCTAGGGAGTCGGTCATGGGCAAGCTGGACGGGCGCGTCGTCGTGATCACCGGCGCGGCGCGCGGGCAGGGCGAACAGGAGGCGCGGCTCTTCGTGGCGGAGGGCGCGCGCGTCGTCGTCGCGGACGTGCTCGACGAGCAGGGGGAGGCGCTCGCCGAGGAGATCGGCGCGCACTACGTCCACCTGGACGTGGGCCGGGAGGAGGACTGGGCGGCGGCGGTCGCCTCGGCGAAGGCCGCGTACGGACGGATCGACGGGCTGGTCAACAACGCCGGCATCCTGCGCTTCAACGCGCTCGTCGACACCCCGCTGGCCGAGTTCATGCAGATCGTGCAGGTCAACCAGGTCGGGGTGTTCCTCGGGATCAAGACCCTCGCGCCCGAGATCGCCGGGGCCGGCGGCGGCACGATCGTGAACACGGCGTCCTTCACCGGGCTCACGGGCATGGCGTACGTGGGCGCGTACGCGGCGACCAAGCACGCCATCGTGGGCCTCACGCGGGTGGCCGCGCTCGAACTCGCCGAGAAGGGGATCCGCGTCAACGCGGTCTGCCCGGGCGCCGTCGACACGGCCATGAGCAACCCGGCGCAGCTCTCGCCGGGCGCCGACACCGAGGAGGCCTCGCAGGCGCTCGACGCGTTCTACAGCAAGCTCGTGCCGCTCGGCCGGATCGGCCGGCCCGAGGACGTGGCGCGGCTCGCCCTGTTCCTGACGGGCGAGGACTCCTCGTACATCACCGGGCAGCCGTTCGTGGTCGACGGCGGCTGGCTCGCGGGCGTCAGCGTTCTCTGACGCCGCATCAGCTATTGACGGTCCATCCGCACGGTGGAACAGTCGGCTCACACGATCTGACGGTACGTCAGATAACGGGATGGGGACGGTGAACCTCCTTGGAATTCGGGCTCTTTGTACAGGGATATGTGGGCAAGCGGGCCGAGACCGATCCGCTCGCGGAGCACAAGGCGCTGATGGAGGAGACCGAGTACGTCATCCAGGCGGACAAGTCCGGCTTCAAGTACGCCTGGGCCTCCGAGCACCACTTCCTGGAGGAGTACTCGCACCTCTCGGCCAACGACGTCTACCTCGGCTATCTGGCACACGCCACGGACCGCATCCACCTCGGCTCGGGCATCTTCAATCCGCTCGCCCAGGTCAACCACCCGGTGAAGGTGGCCGAGAAGGTCGCCATGCTCGACCATCTCACCGGCAACCGCTTCGAGTTCGGGTCGGGACGCGGCGCCGGCTCGCACGAGATCCTCGGCTTCCTCCCCGGCATCACCGACATGAACTACACGAAGGAGATCTGGGAGGAGACCATCGCGGAGTTCCCGAAGATGTGGCTCCAGGACGAGTACGTCGGCTTCCAGGGCAAGCACTGGCAGCTCCCGCCGCGCAAGATCCTGCCGAAGCCGTACGGGAAGTCGCACCCCGCGATGTGGTACGCCGCCGGGTCGCCGCCCTCGTACTCCATGGCCGCCCGCAAGGGTCTCGGCGTGCTGGGCTTCAGCGTGCAGAAGGTCTCCGACATGGAGTGGGTCCTGGAGCAGTACAAGACCGCCGTCGTGAACGCCGAGCCCATCGGCGACTTCGTCAACGACAACGTGATGGTGACCACCACCGCGATCTGCGCCCCCACCCACGACGAGGCGATCCGCATCGCGGTCGGCGGCGGGCTGCACTACCTGCCCTCCCTCGTCTTCCGCTACCACGACACCTTCCCGCGCCCCGAGGGCTTCCCCGTCTGGCCGGAGACCCTCCCGGAGTACAACGCCGAGTTCGTCGAACTCCTCATCCAGGAGGAGCTGTTGATCTGCGGCGACCCCGGCGAGGTGCTCTCCCAGTGCAAGCGCTGGGAGCAGGCGGGCGCCGACCAGCTCAGCTTCGGACTGCCCGTCGGCGTCCCCAAGGAGGAGACCCTCCAGACGATCCGGCTGATCGGCGAACACGTCATTCCGAAGATCGACACGGACCCGGTGCACCGCACGACGCGGTTCCGTCAGGCCGTCTAGGGGGTACTTCCGCGATGCTCGACCACCTGATCAAGGGCGCGACCGTCGTGGACGGTACGGGCGCGCCCGCCCACACCGCGGACGTCGGGATCCGGGACGGCCGCATCGCCGTGATCGGCTCGGTCACCGAGCCGTCCCGGACCAGCGAGGACGCGCACGGACTCGTCCTCGCCCCCGGCTTCGTCGACCCGCACACGCACTACGACGCCCAGCTCTTCTGGGACCCCTACGCCACCCCGTCCCTCAACCACGGGGTCACCACGGTCGCGGGCGGCAACTGCGGGTTCACCCTCGCCCCGCTGCACCCCGACCGTCCCGAGGACGCCGACTACACCCGCCGCATGATGTCCAAGGTCGAGGGCATGTCCCTGGTCGCCCTGGAGGAGGGCGCCCCCTGGACGTGGCACGGCTTCGGCGAGTACCTCGACGCGCTGGAAGGCCGGATCGCCGTCAACGCCGGCTTCATGGTGGGGCACTGCGCGCTGCGCCGGTACGTGATGGGCCCCGACGCGGTGGGCGGACAGCCGACGGCGGAGCAACTCGACGCCATGCTCGGCCTGTTCCACCATGCCATGGACGCCGGAGCCTGGGGCCTGTCCACCACCCAGTCCTCCACCCACTCCGACGGCGACGGCCGCCCGGTCGCCTCCCGGCACGCGGGCCCGGAGGAACTCATTGCCCTGGCAAGGGCCGTGGGGGAGCACGAGGGCACGCAGATCGAGGCCATCGTGGCCGGCTGTCTCGACCAGTTCAGCGACGCCGAGATCGACCTGTTCGCGGAGATGAGCGCGGCGGCGGGCCGGCCGCTCAACTGGAACGTCCTGACCATCGACGCCGCCGTCCCCGAGCGCGTACCGCGCCAGCTGGAGGCGAGTGAGCGCGCCCGCAAGTCCGGCGGCCGGGTCGTCGCGCTCACCATGCCGATCCTCACCCCGATGAACATGTCGCTCGGCACCTTCTGCGCGCTGAACCTCATCCCCGGCTGGGGGCCGGTCCTCGGACTGCCCGTCCCGGAACGCGTCGAGCGGCTCCGCGACCCGGAGGTCCGCGCGGAGATGCTGCGGAGCGCGAACAGCAAGGAGGCGGGCGTCTTCCGGCGGCTCGCCGACTTCGGCCGCTACGTCATCGGCGACACCTACAGCGCCGCCAACGAGGGCCTGACCGGGCGGGTGGTCCGCGACATCGCCGCCGAACGCGGCCAGGAACCCTTCGCCTGCCTGGTGGAGATCTGCGCGGCCGACGAACTGCGCACGGTCCTGTGGCCGATGCCGACCGACAACGACCCCGCCTCCTGGGCGCTGCGGGCCGAGACCTGGCAGCACCCGGACGTGCTGCTCGGCGGGTCCGACGCGGGCGCCCATCTGGACCGCATGTGCGGGGCCCCGTACACCACCCGGTTCCTCGGCGACTGTCTGCGCGGACGCCGGCTCGCCTCCCTGGAGCAGGCGGTGAAGATGCTGACGGACGACCCGGCACGGCTCTTCGGGCTGCGCGAGCGCGGACGCGTCGAGGTCGGCTTCCACGCCGACCTGGTGCTCTTCGACCCGGAGCGCATCGACGCGGGCAAGGCCACCCTCGTGCACGACCTGCCGGGCGACAGCCCCCGGCTCGACTCCCGGGCGATCGGCGTACGGGCCGTGTGGGTCAACGGCGTCGAGTCGATCCGGGACGACGTCGTGACGGGTGCCGTGCCCGGCACGGTGCTGCGCTCGGGCCGCGACACCCGCACGGTGAGCACCCGGTGACGGGCGACGGGGCAGGGCCCGCGGAGCAGCGCCTGTTCATCGGCGGCTCCTGGGTGACGCCGGAGCACGGGTTCTACGAGGTGACCGACCCGGCGACCGAGCGGGTCGTCGGGCTCGCCCCCGAGGCGTCCCGGGCCCAGGTGCACGCGGCCGCGGCGGCGGCCCGCGAGGCGTTCGGGGCATGGTCGCGCACACCCGCCGAGGAGCGGGGCGCCGTCCTCGCCCGCGCCGCGGACCACATCGGGCGCCACCTGGTCCCGTACGCCGAACTCGCCCAGGCCGAGAGCGGCGCCACCACCGGGACGGCTCGCGGCATGCAGGTGGGGGTCGGGGCGGCCAGGTTCCGGCGCTACGCGCGGCCCGAACCGGTCGAGCAGCCCCTGCCGCCGCAGATCAACGAGGCGGGGCCGTTCGGCGCGGCCGCCGTCATGGGCGCGCTCGCGGTACGCCAGCCCGTCGGCGTGGTCACCTGCATCACCTCGTACAACAACCCCTGGGCCAACCCGGCCGGCAAGATCGCCCCCGCGCTCGCGATGGGCAACACCGTGGTGGTGAAACCGGCTCCGCAGGACCCGCTGTCGGTGTTCCGGATGGCCGAGGCGCTGGAGGCGGCGGGGGTGCCGCCGGGTGTGGTGAACGTGGTGAGCGGCTCCACCCCCGAGTCCGGCGAGGCCGCGG
This sequence comes from Streptomyces sp. NPDC005302, assembly GCF_040607345.1. Classification (NCBI taxonomy): domain Bacteria; kingdom Bacillati; phylum Actinomycetota; class Actinomycetes; order Kitasatosporales; family Streptomycetaceae; genus Streptomyces; species Streptomyces sp. NPDC005302. Next base: position 225,655 of record NZ_JBEXGN010000002.1, on the reverse strand, counting down.
TCGACTCCGCGGACGTCGACATGGTCAGCTTCACCGGGTCCACCGCGGTCGGACAGCGGATCGCCGAGGTGTGCGGGCGCGGGATGAAGCGCCAGCTGATGGAGCTGGGCGGCAAGGGCGCCGCGGTCGTCTTCGACGACGCCGACCTGGCCTCGGCGGTCGCGGGCATCGGCACGACCTTCTCCTTCTACAGCGGACAGATCTGCACCGCGCCGACCAGGGTCCTGGTCCAGCGCGGCGTGCACGACCTCCTCGTGCAGCAACTGGCCGCCTACTCGGGCCACTTGAAGGTGGGCGATCCGCGGGACAGGGCCACGGTCGTCGGCCCGGTCATCTCGGCGGCCCACCGCGACCGGGTCGAGGCCTACGTCGAACTCGGCCGCAAGGAAGGCGCGCGGGTGGTCGCGGGTGGCGAACGGCCCGCTCTGGACACCGGGTTCTACGTCGCCCCGACCCTGCTCGCCGACTGCACTCCCGACATGAGGGTGGTCCGCGAGGAGATCTTCGGTCCGGTCGTCGTCGTCGTGCCCTTCGACGACGAGGACCAGGCGGTCGCCCTCGCCAACGACTCGGACTACGGCCTGATCGACTACGTCTGGTCCGGCGACGTCGCCCGCGCCTTCCGGGTGGCCCGCCGGCTGCGCGCCGGAGGCGTCGGCGTCAACACCGTCGGCCGCAACATGGAGGCGCCCTTCGGCGGCTTCAAGAGGAGCGGCGTCGGCCGCGACGTCGGCTCCTACGCCCTGCACGCGTACAGCGAGACCCAGGCGATCGTCTGGCCGGGGTGAGGGGCCCGGGCCCGCGGTCCTCATCGGTGCGGCCCGGTGCGGCGACACCCGGCACGGCGGCACCGGCCGCCGTGCCGGCGAGGGCGTCCGCCCTCTACCGGGCCTCTCCCAGGAAGATCGGGTTCGTGAACGCCGCCAGCGCTCCCGGCAGCGGGCCCGCCGCTGCCTCGTGGCGCAGTTCCGCGCGCACGTACGCCGCGTAGGCCGCCGTCGTGCGCCACTCCACCGTGCCCGAGCCGGACACCGGCAGCGGGTCGGAGGTGAACAGCAGGCCCTCGTCGGTGACGAGGCGGACCGTGCAGCGCGGCGCGCCGGTGGCCTCCACGCGGACGGTGACCGGGGTGTCGGCGGCTACCTTCAGCCGCTCCCCGATACCCGCGTGCTCTCCCCGGCCGCCGGACGCCGTGAACGCGAGGGACACCAGTTTCGACTCGGCGACGTAGGAGCGGCCCGCGCGCAGGCCCGCCTGGACGGCCTCGCGGGTCAGGTCGTCGGCGAGGACGACGGTCTGCGGGGTGCCGACCTGGTCGGGGTCGCGGTGGGCGTCGCTGTTGCCCATCGCGGGGAGCCAGCCGTGGCCGCCCCGGACGGCGGCGACGAGCATGTTGTCCCAGTCGGCGAGGGCGATCTCGTCGTCCGGGGTGTACGGGCCGTTCCACACCTCGACCGCGTCCGCCTCCCCGAAGCCGAACTTCCAGCCGCAGCCGATGCAGGTGGCGTGCGGGTGGGCCGGCACGACGAGTCCGCCCGCCTCACGGACCCGGCGCGCGAACTTCCCGAACCGGTTGTCGCGGGCCCGGTACCGCCAGTCGACGAAGGTGCCCGGATCCGTGCCGAGGGCGAGGACGTGGCCGTTGCGGGTGGTGATCTCCTCACCGAGCAGGATCAGCAGGTCGTCACCGGCCTGGTCGGCCCAGTGCGGGTGCGAGGAGTGGGTGTTGTGGTCGGAGGAGTTGATGAAGTCCAGGCCCGCGGCGCGCGCCAGCGCGGCGATCTCGGCCGGGGTGCGGCGGCCGTCGGAGTACCAGGAGTGCAGATGGCAGTCGCCGCGGTACCAGGCGCGGCCGCGGCCCCCGGCCCGGGCGGGCGGGTACACCGGCTTCGGCGTCACGGCCTGCTCGCCGTACGTCAGGGTGACCGTGACCTCGTACGTGAGCCCCTGCGGGGCCACCGTGTACGGGCCGAGCGCGATGTGCCAGGTGCCGGGCCGGACGGGGCCGGGGATGTATCCGGGCGTCGCGTCGTCGCCGCGCAGGAAGAACTCGGAGCGCGCGCCGCCCGACCAGCCGCGGAAGCCCCGGCCGCCCAGGTCGGTGCCGCGCTCGTCGAAGACGCCGATGTCCAGGGCGTTGCCCGCGGTGCCGGCCGGGACCGACGGCTTCTCGTAGGTGTAGGCGACCTTGATCTCCCGCACCCCGCGCGGGACTTCGACCGGCAGGTACACGAAGTCCGGCGAACCGGTGGGCAGGGTGCCGCGCACCGTCCGGGTCTCGGTCCCGGAGGCCGGGGTGCCGGATCCGCCGGCCGCGTCGGCGCCGCTCGCGAAGGTCACGCTTCCCAACGTAAGGGCCGCGGCCGCTCCCGTCACGAACAGGGCACGTCGTGCCATACCGTTTCCGTGGCCGTCCTCGCACATGAGCCGCTCCCGGGATCAGCGTGACAGTGACATGACATCTTGGGGCAGGGGGGTGACACCGGCAAGACTGGTGCCGGGCCGTGAACACCGGGGCACGGGAAGGTGAGCGGCACCGGTGCCCCTTCGTAACGAGGCGCGGCGCGCACGGAATCGGCCATGCCCTGTAACGCCTGATCAACGCGATCGTATGCTCGAAGGATGACGACCTCCGCGACGGGCGCGACTCCCGGATCCGGGCCGACGGCGAACTCCATGCGGCGTGCCCTCAAGCGCGCAAGGGACGGCGTCGCGCTCGACGTGACCGAGGCCGCGGTGTTGCTCCAGGCCCGCGGCACGGACCTCGACGACCTGACGGCCTCCGCCGCCCGGGTGCGTGACGCGGGCCTCGAAGCGGCCGGCCGGACCGGGGTCATCACCTACTCCAAGAGCGTGTTCATCCCGCTCACCCGGCTGTGCCGGGACAAGTGCCACTACTGCACCTTCGTCACCGTCCCCGGCAAACTGCGCCGGGCCGGCCACGGGATGTTCATGTCCCCCGACGAGGTCCTCGACATCGCCCGCCGGGGCGCCGAACTCGGCTGCAAGGAAGCCCTGATCACCCTCGGCGACAAGCCGGAGGACCGCTGGCCCGAGGCCCGCGAGTGGCTGGACGCGCACGGGTACGACGACACGATCGCGTACGTACGGGCCATCTCGATCCGCATCCTGGAGGAGACCGGCCTGCTGCCGCACCTCAACCCGGGTGTCATGTCGTGGACCGACTTCCAGCGGCTCAAGCCCGTAGCGCCCTCGATGGGCATGATGCTGGAGACCACGGCGACCCGGCTGTGGTCCGAGCCCGGCGGCCCCCACCACGGCTCCCCGGACAAGGAGCCCGCCGTCCGGCTGCGGGTCCTGGAGGACGCCGGCCGCTCCTCCGTCCCCTTCACCAGCGGACTGCTCATCGGCATCGGCGAGACGTACGAGGAGCGCGCCGACTCCCTGTTCGCGCTGCGCCGGATCTCCCGCGCCTACCACGGCATCCAGGAACTGATCATCCAGAACTTCCGCGCCAAGCCGGACACCGCGATGCGCGGGATGCCGGACGCGGAGCTGGACGAACTGATCGCCACCGTCGCCGTCGCCCGGCACATCATGGGCCCGGCCGCCTGCCTCCAGGCGCCGCCCAACCTCGTCGACAGCGAGTACGGCCGGCTGATCGGCGCGGGCATCGACGACTGGGGCGGGGTCTCCCCGCTGACCATCGACCACGTCAACCCCGAACGCCCCTGGCCGCAGATCGAGCTGCTGCGCGAGCAGTCGTCCGAGGCGGGCTTCGAACTGCGCGAACGCCTCTGCGTCTACCCCGAGTTCGTGCAGCGCGGCGAGCCCTGGCTGGATCCCCGGCTGCTTCCGCACGTCCGGGCGCTCGCCGACCCGGAGACGGGACTCGCCCTCCCGGACGCGGTCGTCGAGGGCCACCCCTGGCAGGAGCCCGAGGAGGCCTTCACGTCCTCCGGGCGCACCGACCTGCACCACACCATCGACACCGAGGGCCGCACCGGCGACCGCCGCGACGACTTCGACGCGGTGTACGGCGACTGGGAGGCCCTGCGGGAGGCCGCGGCCCCCGGCATGGTGCCGTCCCGCATCGACACCGACGTACGGGCCGCGCTGGCGACCGCCGCCGACGACCCGACGAAGCTGACCGACGACGAGGCGCTCGCCCTGCTGCACGCCGACGGCCCGGCGCTGGACGCCTTGTGCCGGATCGCCGACGACGTCCGCAAAGCCGCGGTCGGCGACGACGTCACGTACATCGTCACCCGCAACATCAACTTCACCAACGTCTGCTACACCGGCTGCCGTTTCTGCGCGTTCGCCCAGCGCCGCACCGACGCCGACGCGTACACGCTCTCCCTGGACCAGGTCGCGGACCGTGCCGCCCAGGCGTGGGACGTCGGCGCGGTCGAGGTGTGCATGCAGGGCGGCATCCACCCGGACCTGCCCGGCACCGCCTACTTCGACATCGCGAAGGCGGTCAAGGAGCGCGTCCCCGGCATGCACGTCCACGCCTTCTCCCCGATGGAGGTGGTGAACGGCGCGACCCGCACCGGCCTGTCCATCCGCGAGTGGCTGACCGCCGCCAAGGAAGCCGGCCTCGACACCATCCCCGGCACCGCCGCCGAGATCCTCGACGACGAGGTCCGCTGGGTCCTGACGAAGGGCAAGCTGCCCGCGGCGACCTGGATCGAGGTCGTCACCACGGCCCACGAACTCGGCATCCGCTCGTCCTCCACGATGATGTACGGCCATGTCGACCAGCCCCGGCACTGGCTCGGCCACTTCCGCACGCTCTCCCGCATCCAGCAGCAGACCGGCGGCTTCACGGAGTTCGTGACGCTCCCCTTCATCCACACCAACGCCCCCGTCTACCTCGCCGGCATCGCCCGCCCCGGCCCGACGACCCGCGACAACCGCGCGGTCATGGCGATGGCCCGCCTCCTGCTGCACCCGCACATCCCCAACATCCAGACCAGCTGGGTCAAGCTGGGCACCGAGGGCGCGGCCGAGATGCTCCGCTCCGGCGCGAACGACCTCGGCGGCACCCTCATGGAGGAGACCATCTCCCGCATGGCGGGCTCCAGTTACGGCTCCTACAAATCGGTCAAGGACCTGATCGCGGTGGCCGAGGCGGCGGGCCGCCCGGCCAGGCCCCGCACGACGACCTACGGCGAGGTCCCGGAGGAACGGCAACGCGCGGCGGCGGCCTCGGACGGCCACCTGCCGGAGCTGCTCCCGGTCCTGGAGTGACAGAAAACCCTTTCGGCGCTGTATGGACGAGGTGCAGGCGTATGCCGGGGCCCTGGGGGACGCCGACGGTCTGGGGTGGGGCACGGACCCCTGTCTGTGCTGAGTCGTAGCCGCTCGTGCAGGGTGTGCTGACCCCCGCGTACTGACCTCACGACGGCCCGCCGGAACACCCGTTCCGGCGGGCCGTCGCCCGTTCGGAACCGGCCGATCACGCCTGCACGCCTCCGAGTTGGGCGAGACTGGAGAGGTGGTCCGGGCGGGCCGGCGGGGGAGGGAAGGGACGCATGGTGGGCGCGCAGCCGTCGATGCAGGAGCTGATCGAGGAGCGCAGGCGGCTCTCGTTCGTCGGGCGGGATGCCGAACGGGCCGCGTTCCTACGGAACTTCGACGTGCCGGTGCGCGATCCCGGGCGCCGGTTCCTGTTCCACGTGCACGGCAACGCGGGTGTCGGGAAGACGTTTCTCGTCCGCGAGCTGGAGCAGCTCGCGCGTGAGGCCGGGGCGCTGACCGCGTACGTCGACGAGAGCACCGGCAGTGTGCCCGAGGCGCTGGAGACGGTGTGCGCCGGGTTCGCCCGCCAGGGACGCCGCCTGAAGGACCTGGAACGGCTGCTGGACCGGTACCGCGAGCGGCGCCACGAGGCCGACTCGCTGACCCGGGAGGCCGCCCCGGGCGAGCCCTCCGCCGCCGGGATGACCCTGGCACGGGCCGGCCTCGTGGGCATCGGCATGGTCCCCGGTGTCGGGCCCTTCGCCGGGGCCGTCGATCCGGGCCTGCTCGCGGGCGCCGCCGACCGGATGCGGGCCGGGCTGAGCGCGCACTTCCGCAGCCGGGACGACGTACGGCTCGTCATGTCGCCCGAGGAGGTCCTCACCCCGGTGCTGCTGGAGGAACTGGCCCGCGCCGCAGCCCGGTTCCCCCGCCAGGTCCTGTTCTTCGACACCTACGAGCGGACCGGGCCGTTCCTCGACGCCTGGCTGCACGCGACGATGGCCCTGGAACGCCACGGAGCCATGCCCGGGAACGTGGTCGTCGTGACGGCGGGCCGGAACCCGCTGGACCTCGACCGCTGGGGAAGCTGCTCGGACTCGGTGGCCGAGATGCCCCTGCTGCCCTTCACCGAGCAGGAGGCGCGCGAGGTGCTCGCCGGCCGGGGCGTGGTCGCGGAGCCGGTCGTCGAGGAGATCCTGCGCCTCACCGGACGCCTCCCGGTCCTCGTCTCGACCCTCGCCGAGGCCCGCCCGGCCGACCCCGACGACGTCGGCGACCCGAGCGCCACGGCCGTCGACAGCTTCCTCAAGTGGGAACACGACCCCGTGCGCCGCGCCGTCGCCCTCAACTGCGCCTTCCCCCGGCGGCTGGACGCCGACGTCTTCCGGGCCGCCGCGGAACGCCCCGACGACGAGGCCGACGCCCTGTACGACTGGCTGCGCGGCCTGCCCTTCGTCACCGAGCGCGGCGGCGGCATCCAGTACCACGACGTCGTACGGGCCCCGATGCTCCGCTCCCAGCGGCTCCGGTCGCCGCGCGGCTGGACCGTCCGGCACACCAGGCTCGCGGAGACCTTCGGCCGGTGGCGGCAGGAGGCCGAAACGGGCGAGAACGAGGACGAGTTGTGGACCCGGGACGGGTGGCGCGAGCTGCGGCTCGCCGAGTCGTACCACCTGTTGTGCGCCGCGCCCCGGACGGCGCTGCCGGTCGTGCTGCGGGACGTCGTGCACGCCTGCGGCGCCGGTGAGGTGCCCGCCCGGCAGTGGGCGCGGGCACTGGCGGAGGCCGGCCGGGACGCCGAGGCCGAGGCGCCGGCCCGCTGGGGGAGCGACCTGTGGCGGGCCCTGGAGGACGGCGGACCGGCCGCGGCCCTCGAACTCCTCCTGAACCGTGCCGGGTTCGCCCCGGACGTCGAGGCCGTCGCGCGCTCGGTGCGCGGCAGTGTCCTGCGGCACGACGGGGCGTACGAGCAGGCGACGGCGGAGTACGACCGGGCGCTCGCGCTCGATGCCGGGCTGGTCCGCGCCTACCGCGGCAGAGCCATGACACGGGCCGAGTCGGGGGACTACGCGGGCGGGATCGCCGACCTGGACCGGGCGCTCGCCCTGGCCCCCGACGACGGCCGGGCGCTGTCCGTCAGGGGCGAGTACCACCGGGCCCTCGGCGACTACGACGCGGCGCTCGCCGACCTGGACCGGGGCATCGCCCTCGACCCCGCCCGCGACTTCGCCTGGGCGTCCCGCGGCGCCACCCGGCTGAGCCGCGGCGAACTCGACGAGGCCCTCGCCGATCTGGGCCGGGCGGTGGAGTTGAAGCCCGAGTACGGGTGGGCGCTGGCCCGCCGGGCCCGGGTGTGGCGCGCGCTCGGCGAGGAGGACCGGCAGATGGCCGACCTCGACCGGGCCGTGGCCCTCCAGCCCGACTGGGCGTGGGGCGCGTGCGAACGGGGCGACGCGCTGCGCGTCGCGGGACGGCACGCGGAGGCGCTGGCCGAGTACGACCGGGCCGTCGCCCTCGACCCGGAGTACGCGTCGGCGTACGCGAGCCGGGCCGTGTCCCGCAGCGAACTGGGCCACCATGCCGAGGCGCTCGCGGACCTGGACCGGGCCATCGCCCTGCGGCCCGGGTACGCGTGGGCGCTGAGCCGGCGGACGGCGATCCTGGCCCGGACCGCCGAGACGGAGTGAGCCTCAGCGCCCGGCGGTGAACGCCAGGAAGTCCGACCAGGTGCCGTCGGAGAACGTGAGGCGGGCGCGGTGCGCGTCCTTGGAGTCACGGACGTGGACGGTGGCCCCGACCGTATCGCCGGCGATCGCGACCTCGACGCAGTCCGGACCCTCGTTACTGCTGTAGCTGCTCTTGAACCACTCCAGGGCGGAGTCGTGATCGCTGGCGTGCGCGAAGGTCATATCTCTCCAAGTGCCTCTTCGATGAGGGTCGTTGACTCCCGTGGCGAGAGAGCCTGGGCTCGGATGATCCCATAGCGCATGTCGAGGGGCTGCACTTCCTTCGGGTCGCTGATCAGGCGGTTGTAGGTCTGTCCCTCCTCATGAGCCACCGTGTTGCCGTCCTGGAGCTTCAGCAGACGGATCGGACCTCCCATGCCCGCGTGGTCGTCACGGTCCGTCGGCATCACCTGGATCTCGACGTGTCGTAACCGGCCGACTTCCAGGAGGTGTTCGAGCTGCTGACGGAGCACCATCCTCCCTCCGATGGGCCGCCGTAGCGTCACCTCTTCCTGGACAAAGGTGAGCGTCGGGCGAGGCAGGCGTTCGAAGATGCCTTGGCGCGAGATGCGGGCGCTGACGTGGCGGTCGATCTCGTCCTCCGTGTAGGACGGCCGCCGCATGGTGAACAAGGCCCTCGCGTAGTCGGGAGTCTGGAGCAGCCCGTGGAGGTAGTGGTTGGCATACGCCCCCAGCTCGACCGAGGCCTCCTCCAGCTTGGCCAGGTCCCGGACCTTCTTCGGGTAGCGCGCCTCCTCCACGTCCCTGCGCATCGCGGAGATCTTCCCGGCGGCGCCGAGCACGTCGTCGGCCTTGTCCAGGAACTCGGGCTTCGGCGCCCGGCGACCCCGCTCCACCGACGAGACCATCTCCTCGCCGTATCCGATGGCCGCGCCGAACTCGGCCTGGCGCAGACCGGCCGCCTCCCGCCAGGACTTGATCTGCCGGCCGACCGCCCTGAGTACGGCCGCGGCCTCCTCGTCCTCCACCTCGCCCATCCCGCCCCCTTCGGCCGCGTCGCCCGTACCGGCCGTATCGGCTGTATCGCCCATACCGTCCTCAACACCGTTCAGGCTAGCCAGAAGTGGCCACGCAGAGTGACGAGAGTGCGGATGTCTCCCGCGCCGTCCATACGTGACCGCTTCCTACCACTCGCATCACGTCCCGCATCTGGATCCGGAACGACAACCGACCGTTCCCGTTCGATTACAGTGCTGAGCTGTCGGACATAGGGACGGTGCCTGGGGAGGTCTCGGTGGGTGCGACAGCCGGTGCCGTCTGGGGACGGGCGGAACAGCAGGACTTCCGCAGCCGCGTCCGCGGGACGCTGCTCGGCGCGGCCGTCGGCGACGCCCTGGGCGCGCCGGTCGACGCGCTGACCCTGGAGGAGATCCGGGAGGCGCACGGCGCGGAGGGGCTTCTCGACCTGGCCCCGGCGTACGGCAGACGGGGCGCCGTCACCCACCTCACCCAGCTCACGCTGTTCAGCGTCGACGGTCTGATCCGCGCGCAGGTCCGCCGGGACACCGGCGCCTGGCACCCGCCGACCGACGTGCACCGCGCCTACCGCCGCTGGGCGGCCACCCAGAGCGACTGGGGGCCCGACGAGCGCCGCAAGGACGACGGCTGGCTGGCCCGCGAGGAGTGGCTCTACGCCCGCCGCGACCCGGCCAGGGCCTGTCTGCTGGGCCTCGGCGACGACATCATGGGCACGCTGGACGCACCCAAGAACCCCGGTGAGTCCGGCCCGGAGGCCGCCGCCCGCTCCGCGCCCTTCGGGCTGCTCGTCGGCTGGGAGCCGCAGCTCGTGATGCAGCTCGCCGTCGAGTGCGCCGCGCAGACCCACGGGCACCCCGCGGCCTACCTGTCGGCGGGCGCGTACGCCGTCGTCGTGCACGCGCTCGCCCGCGGCGAGAGCCTCGACGCGGCCGTGCAGCAGGCCCTCGCGCTGCTCGCGGGCCGCCCGGGGCAGCAGCAGGTCACCGACGCGCTCCAGCACGCCCTGGGCGCCGTACGGCAGGGCATGCCGTCGCCGGGCCGGGTCGAGGAACTCGCCGGGGACGGAGCGGCCGAAGGGCTGCTGGCCGCAGCCGTGTACTGCGTCCTGGTCGGCGACGACGTCCGGCACGGGCTGTGCCTCGCCGTGAACCACGGCGGGCCCTCCGCGGCCACCGCCGCGCTCACCGGCGGCCTGCTGGGTGCCCTGCACGGCGAGACGGCCCTCCCGCCGGCCTGGCTGGCCGAACTGGAGGGCCGTCCCTCGCTGCTGGTCCTCGCGGACGACTTCGCCATGGAGATGACGCAGGGCCCCGCCCTGCACGGCCCCGCGGGCTCGTCCCCGGGCTGGCTCGCCCGGTACCCGCGGGGCTGAGCGGGCCGCGCCGGTCCTAGTCCTTCACCGGCGCCCCCACCACGTCGTCGGCCGCCCCGGCCGGAGCCGGAACCGTCGCCTCGGCGGACGAGGTCCCGTCGGGGTCCGTGTTGATCAACTCGATGATCGCGTCCCGCTCCGGGGTGTCCTCGGGCTTCACGAAGCCGATGACGATGTAGAGGACGAGGGAGATGACCATCGGGAGGGCGACCTGGTACTCCAGCTTCACGTCGGTGCGCTGGGAGAAGTCCAGGTTGTAGTTGACGAAGAAGAAGGCGAGCAGACCGCACGCCCAGCTCGTCAGCGCCGCTGTCGGGCCCGACTTACGGAACGGCCGGAGCAGCCCCAGGATGAACGGGATCGCGATCGGCCCCATCAGACCCGCCACCCACTTGATGACGACGGTGATGATGTCCTTGAACGTCGGGGAGTTGACCTGGGTGGCCACCGCCATGGAGAAGCCGAGGAAGGCGACCGTGGTGACACGGCCCGCGATCAGCCCCGTGCGGGTGTCCCAGGCGCGTGCCGCACGCGAGAACGCCGGCACCACGTCCCGCGTGAAGACGGCCGCGATGGCGTTCGCGTCCGAGGAGCACATGGCCATCGTGTGCGAGAAGAACCCGACGACGACCAGGCCCAACAGCCCGTGCGGCAGCAACTGGTCGGCCATCAGGCCGTACGCGTCCGAGCCGTCCGGCTTCTGCGCCGTCACCAGGAGCGGCGACAGCCACATCGGGATGAACAGGATGACCGGCCACACGAACCACAGTCCGGCGGACAGGAACGCGGACCGCGTGGCCTGCTTGGCGCTGCCGGTGGCCATGTAGCGCTGCGCCTGGTTCCACATGCCGCCGTTGTACTCGAACAGCTTGATGAACAGGTACGCGATGAAGAACACCGTCATGTACGGGCCCGCGAACCCGTCCGCGTGACCGTGCAGCTTCGGCGAGTCCAGCGCCTTGGACAGGCCACCCTGGTCGGAGATCTTGTTCAGCGCGATGATCAGCATCGCGATACCGGCCATCAACTGGATGATGAACTGGCCGAGTTCGGTCAGCGCGTCGGCCCAGAGACCGCCGATGGTGCAGTACACCGCCGTGATGCCGCCGGTGATGAGGATGCCCTGGGTGAGCGTGACGCCGGTGAAGACGCTGAGCAGGGTGGCGATGGCCGCCCACTTCGCGCCGACGTCCACGATCTTGAGCAGGATGCCGGACCACGCCAGCGCCTGCTGGGTCTGCACGTTGTAGCGGTCCTTGAGGTACTCGAGCGGTGAGGCGACGTGCAGGCGTGAGCGCAGCCGGTTGAGCCGGGGCGCGAAGGCCTTGGCGCCGATGGCGACACCGATGGCGATGGGCAGTGCCCAGGTGACGTACGAGGTGATGCCGTAGGTGTACGCGATGCCGGCGTACCCGGTGAACATCACCGCGCTGTAGCCCGACATGTGGTGCGAGATGCCGGACAGCCACCACGGCATCTTGCCGCCCGCGGTGAAGAAGTCGCTGACGTCGTCCACGCGCTTGTGGGACCAGATGCCGATCGCGGTCATGACACCGAAATACGCGACCAGGACGGCCCAGTCGAGACCGTTCATGTGCCCCCTCCAGGGGTCCGCCTTGTGAACCTGCAGATACCGGACGGCACTTCGCCAGTACACATGGAGGTCCCTCCACGCCCGGGCGGAGCCGGGCGTTCGACGGAGGGGCGGGGCCCCGTGCGGGAGCGGGGACTTGGGGGATTGAACCGCTGGTCCGACCGGCCGGTCAAGACCTCGCGCGGTCACAGATATGAACGCAGATCAGAAAGCAGAACGATTTTGCCTCTACTTTACCCGTCTGGCTGTTGTCGTGCTCGTGACGTGGAACACACGATGAGCGGGCACTTCGCCAGACCCACAGAGCAACGACGCGTCGACAGCCGTACGGGATGCGGGTCCCGTGCGCCTGGGAGAGGGGGCCACTCGGGCCGTACTGCCTACCGCATCAGTTCGCCGGCGTTCACGAGCAGCGACTGCCCCGTGATCGCCCGCGCCCGGTCGCACGCCAGGAACACCGCGGCGTCCGCGACGTCCCCGTCCGTGGCCAGCTCCGGCAGCGCCATCCGCTCGGTGAGGCGGCGCAGCACGTCCGCCTCGGGGACCTGCTCCGTGTAGGCCGTGAACTGTACGTACGCCTCGACGGGCGGGCCCCACATCCAGCCGGGCAGCACGGTGTTGACCCGGATCCGGTGCGGGCCGAGCTCCCGGGCCATGGAGTACATCGCACTCGTCAGCGCGCCCTTGGAGGCCGCGTACGCCGCCTGCCGCACCTGGCTCGGCGCGGCGACGGACGACTGCGTGCCGATGACGACCACCGAACCGCCGCGCTCCTTCAGCGCGGGCAGGCAGGCGCGGGTCATCCGCAGCGTGCCGAGCAGGTTCACGTCGATGACCGACTGCCAGGTCGCGAAGTCCGCGTCCTCCAGGCCGCCGAAGTAGCTGTCCCAGGCGGCGACATGGACGACCGCGTCGATCCTGCCGAACCGCTCCACCGCGAGCGCGGCCAGCGCCTCGCACTGCCCCTCGTCGGTGATGTCCGTCGCCCGGTACGCCGTGTGAGCGCCCTCCGGGTCGAGTTCGGCCGCGGACTTCGCCAGGTTCGCCTCCGTGCGCGCGCCGAGCACCGCGTTCCCCCCGTCGCGCACCACGGCCGCCGCGACCTGGTGGCCGAGTCCCGCTCCGACGCCCGACACCACGACGGTCCTGCCGGTCAGCAGTGACATCCGGGGCCTCCCCGACTCTGGCAAATTGTCTGACGGAGCGTCAGAGTATGTGCGTCCGGCGGAGGAAGGAAGCCCCGCGCACGCTCCGCCGAGGAAGGGGACCGTCATGTCGGAGGAGACCCGCAGTGACACCTACGCGGAACTGGCCGCCCTCGGCCCGTACGGCGTCCGCCCGGGCCACGCCCTGATCACCCTGGTCGAACCGCACCCGGGCCACGAGTACGCCTACAACCGCTGGTACGAGGACGACCACTACTACGCGGGCGCGATGGCCATGCCCTGGATGTACGCCGGGCGCCGCTGGGTGGCGACCCGCGACCTCCAACTGCTGCGCGGCCCCGAGAAGTCGGCGGTCGCGCAGCCGGTCACCGCCGGCTGCTACCTGTCCACGTACTGGGTCACCGACGGCCGCTACGACGACCACATGAAGTGGACCGTCGGCATCAACCGGCGGCTGAACCGGGACGGCCGCGTCTACCAGGACCGTACGCACGTCTTCACGGCCTTCCAGGACCACGAGGCCACGGTCTACCGGGACGGAGCCGCCGGGCCCCGGGACTTCCACGCCCTCGACCACCCCTACGCGGGGCTCGTGCTGGAGGTCGTCGACGCCGAGTCAGCGGAGCAGCGGGCGGAGTTGCTGGAATGGCTGCGCTCCCGCCATCTGCCGAAGCGACTGGCGGGCTCGCCCGCGGCCCTGGTGACCGTCTTCCGGCCGACCCCGCTGCCCGGCGACCGGATGACGTACGTGAAGCAGGTGGAGGGCGTGGACACCCGGCTCACCCTGCTGTGGTTCCTGGAGGCGGACCCCCGGGACTGCTGGGAGGAGCACTTCACGGGCCTGGAGGAGGCGCTGGCCGAATCGAGCCTGGGTCGGCTGGAGTTGCTGGCCCCCTTCATCCCCACGGTCCCGGGAACGGACCGCTACGTGGACGAGCTCCGCTGAACCGACGGCAACCGGAGGCGAACCGAGCCCAAAAAAGAGGGTGCCCCCTCGGCCAGGACGGCGGGCCGGTCGAGAGGGCTCTGTCGGTGGAACGTATGAAGTTGTGTCGGGTCATGTGGGGTCAGACGAGGTCGGAGGCTCCTCGGCCGACCTCGGCCACGAAGGTGTTCCACGCGTCCGCGGGAAAGGCCAGCGTGGGGCCGGCGGGAACCTTGGAGTCGCGCACGGCCATCGCCGTGAGAACCGGGGACTTGACCTCGACGCAGGCGCCGTTGCCGGTGGAGTAGGAAGACTTGGTCCACGTGTCGGTGGCACCCTGCTGAATTGCCATGATCGCTCCAGAAAGCAGTCGTTCTTCGGTGAGTTGCCGCCTTCGACGCCATCGACGCGCTGTCACCGGGTTGCGGATCCGGTACGGAATCCGCAGCTCGGTTTGCGCCAACGTTGTTCATTCGGTGGCGTGATCGACGCTACTCGCCAACATCGGTTGGCGAAGCGACTATTCACTCGACTGGATGGCATATTCCAGTGGGGTCTTCCATGTTCAGGTGCCGAAGGTGTAGGGTCCGGCACCTTCTCCGCGAGGGGCCTTCACATGTCCCCTTCGGCCCGCCCCGGTTCCTCTCGGGCACGCCTCAGCGCGCGTAGTCCTTGGCGAGGTCCGCGATGAACTGACGCGACTGCTCCACGTTCAGGGCCTGGGCCCGCAGGTGCTCGTACATCACGCTGTACTTCTGGACGTCGTTCGCCTTCTCCAGGTACAGGTCGCTCGTCACGCCCTCGATGTAGACGACGCTGGAGTCCGCCGCGTCGGGGAACTCCAGGATCGCGTACTGGCCGTTGAGGCCCGGGTGGGCGCCCATCTCGAAGGGGATCACCTGCACGGTGACGTGCGGCAGTTGGGACTGCTCGACGAGGTACTCCAGCTGCTCGCGCATGAGGGAGCGGTTGCCGACGGCACGGCGCAGGGCGGCCTCGTCGAGCACGGTCCACAGGCGCAGCGGGTTGTCCGGAGCGGAGATTCGTTCCTGCCTCTTGAGGCGGACCTGGACGCGCTTGTCGATGTCGGCGGCCGCGGTCTCCGGCAGGGCTCCCGCGATCAGGGCCTCGGCGTACGGCCGGGTCTGGAGCAGGCCGGGGACGACCTGGGGGTCGTACACGCGCAGACTCGCCGCGTCGGTCTCCAGACCGATGTAGACGCTGTACGGGATGTCGCCGAAGGAGTGCCACCAGCCCTGCTGGCGCGAGTCCTTGGCCATTTGCATGAGCGAGTCGACGATCCGGTGGTCCTCGACCTCGTAGACCCCGCACAGATCGCGGACGTCCCGCTGGCTGATGCTGCGCCGCCCGTTCTCCAGGCGGCTGATCTTCGACTGCGAGACCAGCAGTCGCTCGGCGACCTCTTCGGCCGTCATGCCCTTGAGCTCGCGGAGCCGGCGCAGCTCCTGGCCCAGCCGGCGTCGTCGGACGGTGGGATTGACACTTGACGCCACGGGACGTGCACCTCCGGCTGCGGGGCTCTACTTTGCGTATCTGCTGTTGAGCAGATTGCCACCAAGGTGCTTTCTACCGCTGGGAAACAGCGGATATGCGCTGGGTACGCGCACATTCGGGGTTTCGGCGGGTATCCGCGTCCACGCGCGGGCCCTTGGCGCGTGACCGACGGTCGCGACGCCCGGTCCGCTCGCCCTGTTCGGTCGCGCGGTCCGGCCCCGGAGCCGACCGCCGGACCCGCCGCGGAATGCGGCCGCGCGGGGCGGCAAAACCGTGTCGTCGTCCGGACGTACGGTCCTGTCGCCCCGCGCGAGCCAGCGGCTCCCGAACCGGATCATGGGGACTGCGGTGCGGCGCTGATGTCCTGCGGCGGTGCTGGTGCTGCGGGTGGTGCGAGTCGTTCGGTCTGCCGTGGGACTGCGGCTCAGTGGACCACGGCGCGCGCCATCGACCCGTGACGCGGTTGCATCGGAACACCGCGCGCGGTCTCCGGTGCGGACCTGACTCCGGCGGTGGCCGGACGGCCTGCCGGTGCCGGGCTGCGGCGCGGCTGTGCGGCCACACCGTTCTGAACGTCCATCACGGCGTGTGCCACGAGTCCGCCCATGGGGTCGTGCCTGATCAGGTCCCGCAGCCGGGAGCGGGACGAACGTCCCTCGTTACCCGGATACAGGTGCTTGCCGAGTCCGACCGCATGGGCCAGCGCGGCGAGCGCCGCGGTCCGCGGGTCCGGCGGGACGCCGGTGCGGATCGCGTTGTCCAGCCGGACCCTGATCTCCCGGCTGATTTCCGTGTCCGTCGCCTGATAGCGAGTCGTCGGAAGCACCCCGCACATCTGGCCGGCCACGGCATGAACCATGCCGCACCTCTCCAGATGCGAGAGATAGGTCTGGCGCAGCCCCAGCCGGGGCCCGCCAATCCAGTTGACCGCGCGTACGGGTGCTCCGCGTCGGCGAAGCAGTTCCAACGCACAGTCCAGTGTTGGATCTCCAGTCGGCCGTGGCTGCACCACGGCGATACGATCCCCGTCTGGGGCTATCCGTCCGGCCAGCGCCAGCTCTACTAGCTGCGCTCCGGCCAGACCGAGGTCGAGCGACTGCGGCTGCGCGGTGGTACCCGTGGTCGGGTCCAACGCCAGCAACAGAAGCTCCTCCGGAATTGTTCTGCGGCTCCTGCCCATCCATGCCTCCCCGCGTGGATGAATGACAGGGTGACCCCTCTCACATTGGTCTGTCGAGGGTGCGTGACCGGAATGTAGTGGAACCAGTAGGTATGTCGTTCTCGTCTACCGCAGGGGTCAATCCCTCACACAGGACACTGGTACATGGTTCGGACAGCGATGTCCGGGCCGCGGGTAAAGGGTTTGACGGTTCGGTTCGGCGCGCGGAGGGCGTGCGTCACATGGAGGAGGCATCGGTGGCGGGCGAGTCCCCCGACAGGTCGAAGCAGAACGAGTCGTCGGCGTCGTCGGCAGAAGCGACGCCGGTGACCCCGGCGCCGGTTCCGGGTCCGGCGCGGTCGGGCGATCCGTCGTCGACGGCGTCCTCGGCGTCGCCGGGGGCCGCCGCGCCGTCGTCGGCACCGGGCGCGGCTCCGGCCGATCCGCGCATGGCGATGGCCCGCGAGCGGGCCGCCACGGTCCGGGTGGACCAGGCGACGGCGGTCTTCTCCACGAAGGCCCTGTCGGCGGACACCCTCCGTGCGGCGGAGCCGGCGGCGTCGGCCACGACAGAGTCCACGGCTACGGCCACGGCCACGGATGCCTCGCGCACTCCGGGGTCCGGGCCGGCCGCGGAGTCCGCGGCGGGTACGGACGCCGCCGAGGCGGGAGCCGAGGGCGACACCCGGCTGCGTGCGGCGGTCGCCGCGTGGGTCTCGGGGTCGGGCGAGGCTCCGGCCTCCCCGGGCGCGTCCGGGGCCGGTGACGGTGCCGCGAGCGGCGTCACGGTGACGGACCGTACGGACCGTGCCGACCGCTCCGACGCCGCCCCGGCGGCCGACGAGACCGAGGCCGACGGCGGGGACTCCGCGGCCGCGGAGAGCGCCGACAGCGGCGAGGCCGAAGCCGACGACGACGCCGGGAAGGGCTCGGGCGCGTCCGCCGCCTCCGGCGCGGTGTCCGAGCCGGACGCCACGACGGACACCACCGCCGACGCCGTACCCGCCGCCGACGAGCGGCGCACGGACCCGGAGCCTGACACCGCCTCCGGCGAGACGTCCGGCACGGACGAGCCCGAACCCGAGGACGCCGCCACGCCGGACACGGCACCCGCCTCCGCGCCGTCCGAGCCCGAGGATGCCGCACCCGAGTCCGCCGTGTCCGACGCCGGCCCCGAGGACGCGAAGCCCGGCCCCGAGGACGCGAAGCCCGAGTCCGAGAACGCCACGGACGCCACGGACGCCGAGGACGCCGAGCCCGAGGACAGCTCCCGCGCCGCGTCCGTACGGGATGCGGCCCCGGCACCCGAGGACGCCCCCGAGGACGCGCCTGAGGGCGCCCCTGGAGCCGCTCCCGGCGACGCCGGCCCGGACGCCACCCACGACGGCGACACCGCCCCGCAGCCCCCCGTCGACGCGGCCCCCGCCGACGAGCCCCCCGTCGACCGGGCGACCGCCGTCTTCAAGGCGCCGCGGCCGGCGGTGGACCAGCCCACGACCATGCTCAAGCTGGGCGACGCCGCCCGGCGCCCGAGCGCCAAGAAGGCCGACGGGAAGGCCGACGGGAAGACGGGCGACAAGACCGGCGACAAGGCCGCCGCCGACCTGCCCGCGGAGGAACCGGCGGCCAAGCCCGTCGCCGACGCCGAGCGCACCAGCCGGTTCGTCGCCCTCAAGTCGCTCGACGAGGCCGCCGCCCCGGCGCGCCCGAAGCCGCCGGCCGCCCCGGCGGGTGCCGACAGGCCGGCCTCGGCCACCGCGGTCGTCCCGCAGGTCGGGCCCGAGCGCACCACGCAGCAGCCGCTTCCGCCGAAGCCCCCGCTGGACCTGCTCGCCGAGCTGACCAACACCCCGCCGCCCCCGCAGACGCCGGTCCGCACGATCGTGCGGCGGGTCAAGATCTGGACGCCGCTGGTCCTGCTGCTCGTGGTGATCTTTGCGGTCGCACAGGCCTTCCGTCCGCTGCCGACGCCGGCCCTCGCGCTCACCGCCGACGAGACCTACACCTTCGACGGCGGCACCCTCGACCTGCCCTGGCCCGGCCAGGGTCAGTCCGCGATCGAGGTCGACGGTGTCGGCAGCCTCGGCACCGACGGCAAGCAGACCCCCGCTCCCGTGGCGAGCGTCGCCAAGATCATGACGGCGTACGTGATCCTCCAGGAGCACCCGCTGAAGGGGAACGAGGACGGCGAGAAGATCACCGTCGACCAGCAGGCGGAGGACGAGTCGAAGCTGCCCGACGAGTCGACTGCGGCTATGTCGAAGGGCCAGCAGTTCACGGAGCGCCAGATGCTCCAGATGCTGATGATCCCCTCCGGCAACAACGTGGCGCGGCTGCTGGCCCGCTGGGACTCCGACAGCAAGAGCTTCGTCGCCAAGATGAACGCCGCCGCCAAGGACCTCGGCATGACGAACTCGACGTACACGGACCCGAGCGGTCTGCAGAAGACCACGGTCAGCACGGCCGTCGACCAGATCAAGCTGGCCAGGAAGGTCATGCAGAACGACGTGTTCCGCAGTGTCGTCGGAATGGCCAAGGCGGACATCCCGGGGCTGGACAACACGATCTACAACAACAACGACCTGCTGGTGCAGCAGGTCGGCGTGATCGGCCTGAAGACCGGCTCCTCGACGCCGGCCGGCGGCAACCTGGTGTGGGCCGCGACGAAGAACGTCGACGGCAAGACGCAGACGATCTACGGCGCGGTGATGAACCAGAACGCCGGCACCGGCAAGGTCTGGGACAGCCTGCACCTGGCGCTCACCAACAGCCAGAAGCTGATCGACAAGGTCCAGAAGAGCCTGACCACCGCCACCGTGGTGAAGAAGGGCCAGGTCGTCGGTTACGTGGACGACCAGCTCGGCGGCCGGACCCCGGTCGTCGCCACCAGGAACATGACGGCGGTCGGCTGGCCCGGTCTCAAGACCCACCTGTCGATCGGCGCGGGCGACACCGCGGTCCCGCACACCGGCAAGGCCGGCACGGTCGTCGGGCGGCTGACGGTCGGCGACGGATCGAGCCGCTCCGTCAAGATTCCGGTCGCGCTGCAGTCGGACCTCGCCGAGCCCGGTCTCGGCGCGAAGCTGACCCGCGTCGGCTGAGCCGACCGGGGTCGCCGACGACGTGTCCACGGACGGGTCGGTGACGTGAGCGGGGCAGCGGCACCCGCACCGCGCTCCGCCGGACCGCGCCCCACTCGGGCGCTGTCCGGCGGAGCGCGTGCTAGCGTCGCGACAATCGGGGCTGCTCGCGAGCCGCGGGTCCCGGCCCAGAACGGACAACGGGACACGGGGAGAACCTTGCAGTGGCGACAGCGGAGCCGACCCACGCCGACGACGCCGATCCGGGTCCTGGAACGGACCGGCGAATACCGCTGCGCGGCCGTCCCCCCGAGCCGTTCGACGACGCGGACGGCCCCGCGGAGCCCGGCGCGGCCGCAGCGGTAGCGTCGTCCGGCACCGCTCGGCCCAACCTCTTCCGACGCCATCCCGTCCTGCTCTCCACCGTCCTCGCCGGCGTGCTGCACGTCGTGTGGTTCTTCACGTTCGCGAACAGCGGCGGTGACCTGGCGGCGCAGGACGCGTGGGCGGAGTTCGTCGGCCGGCACCCGGACTCGGCGTACAACCTCGCCTGGTACGGCGGGATGCACCCGGTGTCGTACAGCGTGGTGTCGCCGTACCTGATGTCCGTGCTCGGCGTCCGGACGACGATGATGATCGCCGGGACCCTCTCGGCCGGGCTGCTGACGATGATCCTCATCCGCAGCCGCGCGGTCCGGAACCCGACGGCCCCGGCGCTCGCCGGTGTCTTCGCGCTGCTGTGCAACGCCGCCTCGGGCCGGGTGACGTACGGCCTCGGCACGGTGTTCGCGCTCGCGGCCGTCGCCGTCGTCTTCTGCTGGCCCCATCGCTGGCGCTACAAGCGCTGGGCGAAGGCGCTGTGCGCCGCGCCGCTCGCCGCGCTCGCGACCGCCGCCTCGCCGGTGGCCGGACTGTTCGTGGGCCTGATCGCGGTCGCCCTGTTCCTCCAGAAGCGCCGCCCGGGCGCCTACGCCCTGGGCATCGCCCCCGCGATCGTCGTCGCCGTCTCGGCGTGGCTCTTCCCTTTCTCCGGCACCCAGCCGATGGCCGTCTGGTCGGTGATCCTGCCGTTCCTGTACGCGGTCCTGGTCTTCTTCCTGGTCCCCAAGGAGTGGAAGACGGTCCGGATCACGGCGGCGGTCTCCGGGCTCGCGGTGCTCGGCGTCTGGCTGATCAGCTCGCAGATCGGGTCGAACATCACGCGTCTGTCGATGCTCTTCGGCGGTGTCGCGCTGATCGCCGCGCTGCCCTTCGCCGTCCCGAAGTCGCGCAAGTGGTACGCCATCGTCATCGCGTTCGTCGGCTTCAACGCGTGGGTCGGCATCAAGTCGGTGGACGACGTCGTGCACACCACCCCGGCCGCGTCCTGGGCGCGTGAACTGGCTCCGCTGGTCAACCAGCTCCAGGTGGTGAACGCCGAGAAGGGCCGCGTCGAGGTGGTCCCGGCCCGCTCGCACCGCGAGGCGTCCGCCCTGGCCCCGTACGTGAACCTGGCCCGCGGCTGGAACCGCCAGGCCGACATGGAGCGCAACCCGCTCTTCTACGACGACACGCTCAACTCGGCGAACTACCACGAGTGGCTGCAGCGCTGGGCCGTCCACTACGTCGTGCTGCCCAAGGGCGAACCGGACGGCGACGGCGGCGAACGCGAGCGCCAGCTGGTGCAGCGCGGCATGCCCTACCTCCGTCAGGTGTGGGGCGACGCCAACTGGCAGCTGTTCACCGTCACCGACCCGGCCCCGCTCGCCGAGCCGCACGCCGTCGTCGACCGGGCCGAGCAGGGCGAGCTGACCATCGAGGTGAAGGAAGCCGGCCGCATCCTCATCCGCATCCCGTACTCGCCGTGGCTCAGCATCGTCGACGCGGACGGCAAGAGCCTGAAGCCGCCGCAGGAGACGAAGGCCTCGAAGGGGCGCGCGGAGGGCACCGCGAAGACGTACGACAACCTCAACGGCTGCCTGATGCCGACGGAGGAGACCGCGGCGGGCGACAAGTGGACGGAGCTGCTGGCGCCGAGGCCCGGCACCTACCGGCTCGCGGCGCCGTACCAGCTCCCCCGGGGCACCCCGTGCCCGGAGGAGCTGCGCTAGACCGCCGGAGGGCCGGGCCCCGGATCCGCCGGGGGCCCGGCCTCAGTTCCGCTCGAAGGGGCCGCAGTACGTCAGGCCCGCGTCCTCCAGCGGCTCGTCGCGGAAGAACCGCACGAGCAGGTCGCAGAAGTCCTGCGGCCGCTGGAGGTGGGCCAGGTGCCCGCACTCCGCGATCGTCGTGAAGCGTGCGCCCGGCAGGTCCGCCGCCACCGCGCGGACCATGTCGGGCGTCGTGAGCGTGTCGTGCTCGCCGGTGAACGCGAGATACGGCACGGCGGGCACGGGAGCGCGCCGGTACCACTCGTGGGCCAGCAGCCGCCGGTTCCGCTCGACCGTCACCGCCACGTCGCGCGGGGTCTGCGCCGCGAACTGCTGGTACATCAGGCGGGCCAGCGCGGTGTGCTTGCGCACGGTGAGGTCTCCCGGCGGCGGCACGAAGCACCGTACGAACTCCTCCGCGGTCTCCTCGACGCGTCCCTCCTCCAGCATCCGCACCCAGCCCACGAGCGCCTTCGCGAACCAGCCCGGGACGTGGTCCGACATGCCCTGCACCGCGATCCGCCGCAGGTGTTCCGGGTGGCGCTGGGCCAGCCGCAGGCCGACCGCCCCGCCGTAGCAGCCGGCGTACAGGTTCACCGGGCCGAGCCCCAGCTCGCGCAGCATGTGGGCCGCGCACTCGGCCAGGAAGTCGATGCCGTGCTCGGCGGGCAGGAAGTCCGCGTCCCCGAAGCCGGGCAGGTCCACCGTGACGACGGTCCCCAGCTCACCGAGCCACCGCTCGTGGCGCACCCACGAGTACCGCGTCTGGTCGGAGCCGCCGAGCACGAGGAGCGGCTCCGTGACCGGGGCGCCGCGCCGGGCGATCCGGGCGGTGTAGGCGTACCCCTCCCACGAGAGCGGGCGCTCCTCGACTTCCGTGGACGCCCCGCCTCCCGGTGTCTGGGAGGGGACGTGGACCGAGGAGGCGACAGAAGGCACAAGGAACTCCCGGGAGGGACGAGATCACCGAAACTCCCACTGGTACACGGCTCCCGGGAGCCGTGCCCGCTCCGTCACACGAAGGTGGAGTCAGCTTCACCCGAAGGTGGGCGCGGCGCACCGGCCGCGCACCCCCTCCGTCCCGTCGCGCCGCCCGGCCGCGCCGACGGCCCCTGACGCCACGGGACTCCGGCACGGGCCCCCGGCTCCACGGGCCCTCCATCGCCTGTCACCGGCCTCCCCGGCCTGCCACGGCCGGTAGGTCACCTCCCCGGCCGGCGACCCGGCCGGTCGGTCACCTCACCGGGAACGCCACGTCGCACACCGGGTCCCCGGGGCCGGCCGCGTCCCAGTCGGCGAAGTAGATCTCCCGGCACGGGCCGTCGACGGACAGCCCCTGCCCGGCGACCCAGTGCTCGACGGCCTCGAAGGCGGCGAGGATCTGCGGGTGCGCGACCTGGGCCTTGGTGATCCGGACGTAGGCGAGGCGCCGCGCGGGCTCCACCCGGACCCGCGCCCCGGTGGCCCGGCCCTGCCGCTGCGCCCAGGCCCGTGCGGCGGCCTCGTCGGCGACGGGCACACAGGACTCGGCGGGCCCGTCGCTCTCCACGCTCACCTCCGCGTGGTAGACGACGAAGGGCGGGCCGGTGATCCCGCCGGCCTCCCCGGCCCCCTGCTCCAGCCGTCCGAGCGAGCCGGGGATCCACACCGGCAGCTCGGGCGCGAGAACGTGCCGTGTCTCGCTCAGCACGGCCTGCTCGGGCACCTCGGCGGTCTCGACGACGAACTTCTCGTACATCTCGGAACTCCTCCCGGAAAGACGTCCACGGAGGTACTCGGCGAGGGCCCGCTGCGAGGCGAACCGTGCCTCGGCGCCGTCCCAGTACGCGGCGAGCAGCGCGGCCGCGTCGGACTCCGACGCCTCCACCACGTCCGCGATGCGCGCCAACGGCATGTCGAGCTGGCGCAGCAGCGCGACGAGCCGGGCCCGTTCGGTCTGCCCGGCGCGGTAGTAGCGGTAGCCGCTGACCTCGTCGACGTACGCCGGGGGCAGCAGCCCGAGGCGGTCGTACAGGCGCAGCGCCTTGGCCGACAGCCGCGCCCGCGAGGCGAACGCGCCGATGGTGAGCAGGTCCTTGTCCACCCGGTCATCCTCCGTCACCGGGCGAGGGCCGCCCGGTGACGAGGACGCTGCCCCTTGCCCCAGGGGCAAGGTCAACGAAAGGGTTCAGTCGATGGCCTTCTCGACCGCGGAGACCAGCTCGGCGGACTCGGGCTCGGTCTGCGGAGAGAAGCGGCCGACGACGGTGCCGTCCCGGCCGATCAGGAACTTCTCGAAGTTCCAGCGGATGTCGCCGGTGTGCCCCTCGGCGTCGGCGGTGTCCACCAGGCGCTCGTACAGGCCGTGCCGCCCGTCGCCGTTCACCTCGACCTTCTCGGTCATCGGGAAGGTCACGCCGTAGGTGGCGGAGCAGAACTCGGCGATCTCCTCGGAGCTGCCGGGCTCCTGGCCCATGAACTGGTTGCAGGGCACGCCGAGGACGGTGAAGCCCTGCCCGGCGTAGCGCTCGTGCAGCTGCTCCAGACCCGCGTACTGCGGGGTCAGCCCGCACTTGGAGGCCACGTTCACGACGAGGACAGCCTTGCCCGCGTACTGGGAGAGGTCGGCGGAGCCCCCCTGGAGGGAGCCGATCTCGATGTCGAGCACAGAGTCAGAGTGGTCAGTAGTCATGAGCGGATGCTAACTCCGGTGGACGACGGGACCGTCGGCACCGTCCTCCCGCCCCTCGCGCTGGGCCGTGACGAGCACCTCACCGGCGGGCGTCCGCGAGTACAGCACCGACCGGCCCGCCCGCCTGCGCCGCACGAGCCGCGCGTCCAGCAGCACCCGCAAATGCCGGCCCACCGATCCGAGCCGCTGCCCGGTCACGGCGACGAGCTGGCTGGTGGAGAGCGGTGAGTCGAGCAGGACGAGGACATGGGCGCGGGCGCTGCCGAGCAGCGCCCCGAGACTCTCCGGAACCGCCGCCGTCCCCGCGTCGGCCAGGGCGCCGGTGCACGGGTAGACCACGGCGTAGCGCCGGGTGTCCTCCCAGGACACCCACCCGGTCCTCGGCGTGACCGGCACGAAGACCAGCTGGGCGCCGGAGATCTCGCGCGGCGGGTACTCCTGGAGGTTCACCTGGAGGCGGTTTTCGCCGAGCCAGCGGGTCCCCGGCCGCAGCCCGTCCAGGGCCGCCGCCCAGCCGCCCTGGCCCAACTGCGCTGTCCGCGCGACCACATCGGCCTCCAGGACGCGCCGCCGCCGCTGCCAGTCGGGGCGTACGGACTCCTCCCAGAGGGCGGTGAGCAGGGCGGCGGCGCGCTCGGGCAGGTCGTCGCGGTCCGCGAGTACGGCGGGCAGCGGGCCGCCCGTGGAGCGGACGAGGTGGGCGCGGGCCTCCTCGGCCGGTGCCTTGCGCACGCGGGCGATCTCGGTCTCGAAGCTCTCGTCGCCGTACGGGGTCGGGGTGAGGAAGTCGGCGATCCAGCCGCGCCCGAGCCCCGAGCGCACGAGCCGCCCGGTGACGGGGTCGGCGGCCAGCCGCCTGCGGTACGCGGGCAGGTGGACGTCCAGCCAGGCCTGTTCGCCGGGGTGAGTGGCGACGCCGGTGTGCAGCAGCTTCAGGCAGGCGAACGTCTCGGCGAGCGGCGACAGCACGAAGCGGCTTCCGGCGAGCGTGTCGGCGTTGACCTGCCACCAGCCCATCCTGAGGTCCTTTCCTCGGTTCTTCCGGCGGTCCCCGGGGACGGTGCGCCCAGGCGCACGGGGGTCGGACCGCCCAGGCGCATGGGGGCCGGCCGCCCAGGCCCATGGGGGACGGTGCGCCCTCCGTTCCCCGGGACGGCGCGTTCTGGGTTCCCCCCGGGGTCGCGGGGACGTTTCGCGGGTGCGCGAAACAATATCGGGCCTCGCGTCCGGGCCGGAGACTCCCCGCATGCGCAGCTACTCCGAGCTCTTCCGCACGCGGGAGTTCACCCCGCTGTTCCTGTCCGCCTGCCTCAGAACCGCCGCCTCGACCGTGAGCGGCCTCGCCCTCGCCACCCTGGTGTACCGGGCGACACAGTCCCCGCTGCTCACCGCGCTCAGCATGTTCGGCCCCGCGCTGGCCCAGGTGGTCGGCGCGACCACCATGCTGTCGGCCGCCGACCGGCTGCCGCCCCAGGCGACGGTGTCCGGCATCGCGTTCCTCTTCGGGCTCGGCACGGCCGTCATGGCGGTCCCCGGCCTCCCGGTCGGGGCGATCTTCGCCCTCCTGCTGCTCCTCGGCCTGATCCAGTCCTTCGGCGGCGGCGTCCAGTGGGGGCTGCTGAACGAGATCCTCGCCAAGGAGGGCTATCTGCTGGGGCGTTCGGTCTTCAACATGATGAGCGGCCTCGCGCAGATCACCGGATACGCGGCCGGCGGCGTCCTGGTGGTCCTCCTCTCCCCGCGCGTCACGCTCCTCCTGGCCGCCGGGCTCTACCTGGCGTCGGCCCTGACCGCCCGCCTCGGTCTGACACCCCGCGCCCCGCGCGCCTCCGGCCGCCCGTCGATCGCCCGCACCTGGCGGACGAACGCCCGCCTCTTCTCCTCACCGGAACGCCGCACCCTCTATCTCCTCCTCTGGGTGCCCAACGGCCTGGTCGTCGGCTGCGAGTCGCTGTACGTGTCGTACGCGCCGAGCCGGGCCGGCGTGCTGTTCGCCTTCGCCGCGTTCGGCATGTTCCTCGGGGACGTGACGACCGGCCGTCTCCTGACACCCCGGGTACGGGCCCGTCTGGGCATCCCGTTCCTGCTGCTCCTCGCCGCGCCGTACCTGCTCTTCGTGCTCCGGCCGGGAACCGGGGTGGCCGCCGCCTGCGTGACCGTCGCCTCGGTCGGCTTCGGGTCGAGCCTGATCCAGCAGGAACGACTGGTCGCCCTGATCCCCGACGACCTCAGCGGTCACGCCCTCGGTCTCCACACCGCGGGCATGCTCACGATGCAGGGCGTGAGCGCGGCGCTCGCCGGAGGTGTGGCCCAACTCGCCTCGCCCGCAACGGCGATGACCGTCATGGCGGCGGCGTCGATCGCGGTGACGCTGACCCTGGCGCCGTCGCTGCGCCGGGGGAGGGCGGCGTCCCCGGACCGCCAACACCGGGAGGAGCCCACACCAAACGGGAGCCAATCACCGGTGAACTCTCCCTGAAGACACCGGTTTCGGGACGTCCGCGTCACAACCGCCCCACCCTTCCCCCGGTCGAACGGGGTGCCCGGACGCGCGTATTCGAGCGCAAGCGATCCGGGGCCCGACCGAGGAGAACCATGTTCAGTCGACCCACCGCCGCCCTGCCGAAGGCGCTCGCGCTCGCCGTGGCGACCGTCGCCGTGTCCGCGGCGGTCGCGGTGCCCACGGCCGGAGCCGCGACCACGCAGGGCGCCACCGCCGTCTCCACCGGCCAGAAGCTCTTCTACACGGCGGCCGCCGGGCAGACGAACCACCTCACGATCGACTGGGCGCTCGGCCCGACCGACCCGGACTCCCAACTGGCCGACTACATCTACACGTTCGACGACACCGTGACCATCACGCCCGGCGCCGGCTGCGTCCGCCCCGACGCGCGGGACACCACCAAGGCCGTCTGCACGGTCACCGAGCCCAACACCTCGGCGTCCGACCTCGACACCCTGATCGTCGACCTCGGCGACGGTGACGACACCGCGCGCGTCGACCCCGACAACAGCGGCTACTCCCGCATCCACGGCGGCCCGGGCGACGACACCCTCACCGGCCACGGCAGCGACGTCCTCTACGGCGACGACGGCGACGACCACCTGTCCGGAGGAGGCGGCGTCTACAGCGAGGGCGCGTTCGGCGGCGCCGGGAACGACACCCTCTCCGCCTGCGGCTACACCTGCCACGGCGGCGCGGGCGACGACCTCCTCATCGGCGGCGTCAGCGAGTCCGACGAGGAGTACACCGACTACGCCAACGCCCTCTACGGCGACGACGGCAACGACATCGTCTACGGCAACGAGGGCGACGACACCATCGAGGGCGGCCGCGGCAACGACCGCCTCTACGGCGGCCCCGGCGCCGACACGATCCACGGCAACACCGGCGACGACCTCCTCCACGGCGGCCCGGGACAGGACAGCCTGTCGGGAGGCGCGGGGGTCAACCAGGTGTACCAGGACTGAGGCCCGCCCCGATCCCGAGCGGGCGGTGGGCAGCCCCCATCATTTGGGGCTGCCCCCCGCCTGACCTGGGCCATAGGATCCAGACTCCGCCGGTGCCCCGCACCGGTCGGCGTCCGTACGTCCTGTGGGGGGACCGCTCGATGACTGCTTCTCTGCGCGCGCTCGCGCTACTGGTCGGCTTCTATCTGATGGGCGCCGTCCTGCTTGCGCTCGTCGGCGTCGCCGACTGGCTCGTGTTCAGCCTGCCGTGGGTGACACGGTCTCCCTACCTGGTGGTGACGGCGGTGGCCACCAGCCTGGCCCTGGTGGTGCCGATCCTGTTCGGGATGTTCGCGTTCCTGCTGGCCGGGGGACGGAGCGCGGAGGAGGCGGGCAGGCCGGTCACCCCGCGCGAGCAGCCCGAGCTGTGGGCGGAGGTCCTCGAAGCGGCCCGCGCGGCCGGCACGAGGCCCCCGGAAGAGGTGCTCCTGACGGAGGACCTCAACGCCTCGGTCGCCGAACGCGCCCGTCTGCTCGGCCTGCTGGCCGGCCGACGCCGGCTGTACCTGGGTGTACCGCTGCTCGCCGGGCTGACGGTGCCACGACTGCGGGCCGTCCTCGCCCACGAGTTCGGCCACTTCAGCAACCAGGACACCCGGCTCGCCGTCGTCACCATGAGGGGCCGCGCGGCCGTCCTGCACACGGTGAACGCGTTCCGGCACACCGAGAACGGCGCGTCCGTCCTCGTCGGCCGTCTCTACGTCCGCTACGCCCAGCTGTTCCTGAAGGTCTCGCAGTCCACGGGCCGCCGCCAGGAACTCGCCGCCGACCAGGCGGCGGCCCGCCGGGCCGGCCGTGCCACGACGGCCGCCGCCTTGCGCCGGATCGCCGTCCTGGACGCTGCCTTCGACCACTACATCGCCACCTACGCTCTGATGGGCACCCCGGTCTCGGCCCTGCCGCCGGTCGGCGAGTTCTTCGGCGGCTTCGCCCGCATGCTGGCCGCCCACGATCCTCAGGCGCTGGCCGCGCTCGCCGCCGCTCGGCGGACCCCGAAGCCCTCTCCGTACGACTCGCACCCGCCCATCACCGAACGCGTGGCGCTGATCGAGGCGCTCCCTGACGACGGCGTGGCCGAGGACCCGGCGGCACCGCCGGCCTCCTCACTCCTGCGCGACCAGGGAAGCCTGCTGGGGGAGCTGGAAGGGAGCGCGCTCTCCGGCGACGCCTGGACGATGCGCCGCCTCGACTGGCCCGACCTCGTCATGGCGAGAGCCGAGGCGGACGCGGTCGACTGGGCCCGACCGCTCCTGACGGCGGTCAGACGCAGCCTTCGTGCCGGGGCGACGCGGGAGCCCGGCGCGACCGTGCCACACGGACCGGCGGCCCACGCCCCGGCGGCCGTAGCCGTCGTGACCTCACCGGCGACCCCGTTCACGGCACTGTCCGTCCCGGACCCCGCGACACGGCCGGAAGCGGGGCAGCCCGGCCTGGAGGACGTCCTGAACGCGCTGGACGACGGCCTGCTGTGGATGGAGATCGCGGACCGTATGCCGAAACCCGCGCAGGCGTCGCGCCTGACCGGGTTGTCGGCACGCAACTTCATCCGCCCCGCGCTGTGGGACGCGCTGGCCGGACTCCTCCACCTCCACCTGATCGCCCAGGGCGCGGCGCACCCCGACACCGGCTGGTCCGGCCGCCCGGGACTGGCCCTGCCCGACGCCTGGGAGACCGGATTCGACGCCGCCCTCGACGCGGCGGTCGCCGACACCCCGGACACCGCACCCCTGCGCACCCTGCTCGCCCTGCCCCCAGTACGCCGCCCGCAGTCCCTGTAGACATCCCCGTCGAGCGCACGCCCGCGCCGGGGATGCCCCCGGCCGCCGCCCCGGCGCGGGTGCCGTTGCCGTGGCCGGGGAGACTTCTGGCCGAGGTCCACGAGAGAGGCAACGGTCCTGTCGGTCCATGGACTCCTTTTCCTGTGTAGGAGGTGTTCATGAGGGACGGCAAGCAGGCCCGGGACGCGGAGTTCCAGCAGTTCATGACGGGCCATTGGCCACGGCTGATGCGTACGGCGTTTCTTCTCACCGGGGACCGGTACACCGCCGAGGACCTGGCCCAGTCGACGCTGGAACGCGTCTACGCGGCCTGGCGCAGGGTGGGGGCCGCCGACGATCCCGAGGCGTACGTGAGACGCGTGATGATCAACCTGCACGCCCGTAGGCACCGACGGAAGCTGAAGGAGTTCCTCGCACCGCGGGACGACGCGGACCTCGTCGGCGAGGTGGCCGGCACCGAGGACCTGATGGCCCGGGCCGACGACCGCGGCGCACTGCTCGCGGCACTGGCCCAACTGCCGCCCCGGCAACGGGAGGCGGTCGTCCTGCGCTACTGGACCGACCTCACGGAGACCCAGACCGCGGAAGCGATGGGCTGCTCGGTCGGCACGGTCAAGAGCAACGCGTCCAAGGGGATAGCGAAGCTGCGCGCCCTGCCGGCGCTGAACGACGTCGTGGCGCATAGGGGGCGGAAGTGATGAGCACGGACGGAGAGAACGACACCATGGCACCGAGGGAGATCTCCCCTCTTCTCACCGACATCGCCGACGAGTTCGAGGTCGGCGCCGCTCCCGTCCAGGCGGTCATGCGCGCGGGCGGCAGGCGCCGGGCACGCCGGCGGGCCCTCACGGCGGTCGCCGCGGTCGTGCTGGCGGGATCGACGGGGGCCCTGACCATGACCGGGCTGCCCGGCACCGGCGACGACACCTCGCCCACGAAACCCGCCCCGGCGTACGAACGCCAGGTGGACGAGCCGCGGATCTCGCACGTGGGCTTCGGCATGTACGACGGCAAGCGGTGGGGGGTGAACATGCAGGTGTGGACGGCGCCGCGCGACAGGGCGGAGGCCGCCCGGCAGCTGAAGGCCATGAACAGCTGGGGGCTCACCCCGGTGACCACGGGCGGACCGTCCGACCTGGTGGGCCGGACCAGTTACTTCGTCCTGCGCGGATACGGCGACAACCGCACCCACCTGGTGGTCTTCGACACCGTCGCCGAGCTGCCCCGGCCGAAGGGGAAACAGATCAACGCGATCCCCCTGCCCCTCACCGACCGGGGCGGCCCCCTGCGCCTGGTCGTCGGCACCGTCGCCACGACCGCGAAACAGGTCGCCTGCCACTGGAAGGACGGCAGCACGACCCTCGCCGACCGCGCCCCCGACAACTCGGCCCTGCACAACGTCCAGGCTGTGATCCGCTCGGTCGACGGCTACCCCACCGCGAACTGGTTCGCGTGCATGGCCCCGGCCTCCACGACGTACAAGTCGGCGGAGGTCACGAAGTAGCGGGCGGTCGCGTCCGCGCGTACGACACGGTCGGCCCCGGGTGCGTGGTGCACCCGGGGCCGACCGGTGGGTGTCTGCGCTACTTGCCGTGCGTGGTGCGCACCGACGCCAGGTCCGGCCGCGGTGCCGCCGGAACGTCCCGCGCGGGACCGGTCACGCCGGTGGCCTGACCGGCGAGCGGCGCGGAGAGCGCCGACTTCTGCGACGCGGCGTCGACTCCCTTGTAGTACGGGAAGTACGACACGTTCGAGGTGCCCGCGCTGATCGCCGAGCCCGCCGCCGTCAGCTCGGACGACGAGATGGACGTCGTCCCGCC
This sequence comes from Streptomyces sp. NPDC005302, assembly GCF_040607345.1. Lineage (NCBI taxonomy): Bacteria > Bacillati > Actinomycetota > Actinomycetes > Kitasatosporales > Streptomycetaceae > Streptomyces > Streptomyces sp. NPDC005302. The sequence continues at coordinate 194,003 of NZ_JBEXGN010000002.1, read as the reverse complement.
GAACGCGAAGACGGCGCCAACGCCTGCGGCCTGCTGGCGCAGGTACGTCGCGTCCGTCTCCGTCAGGGCCGAGTCGTCGGACCACAGGATCGGGCCGTACCAGAGCATGCCCGCGCCCGCCGAGACGCCACCGCGCCAGCTGTCCGTCCACGCCAGGCCCACCTGGGACGGCGCCGACCACCAGAACCGGGCGAGGGCGACCGAGGTGCCGTCGTGCCCGCTGCCGCTGACCGGGTAATACGTCCAGGTGTCGGGCCAGTTGGAGAAGTAGGTGTGCGTGAGCGCGTAGCTCGCCGAGGTGCCGACGGGGACGACCATCGTCTCGTCGGGGTCGAGCGAGTTCAGGTACGACTTCACGGACGACGTCAGCGTGTTGCCGTCGTTGAGGACGACCGTGCCCTTGCCCCCGTAGCCGAGCGACCCGGCGGCGGCGGAGGCCGCGAGCGCCGAGTGGTAGTCCGTGCCGGTGGCCACGAACACGTAGTCCGGCGAACCGGTCACGGCCTTGGCGACGGCCACGGACGTCGAGTAGCGGGAGGTGCCCGCCAGCCGCTTCGGGGTGAAGCCGAGCGAGCTGACCTTGCTGGAGACCGAGCTGGAGAGGATGTCGGTACCGCCGACGAGATAGACGGTGGCACCCCGCTTCAGCGTCCGCTTCAGCTCCGCCTGCGCCGCCGACGACAGCGAGGACTTCGACGTGACCAGCACCGGGCCCTGCTTCTGACCGCCGAGCGACTGCGCGGTCAGCGCGTAGGACGGGCTGTCCTGGTTGATGAGGACGGCCGACTTGGCGTCGACCAGACCCGGCTCGCTCTGACCGAGCGTGTTCCAGGTCCAGCGCGACGCGGCCATGTTGGTGCCCGCCGAGTCGGCGCCCCAGACGCGGCCGGTGTTCTGGTTGCGCAGCGGCTGCCAGGCGACGTCGACGGTCGACGACGTGTGGGGCGGCATCGGCAGCGTGGAGATCGAGCTGTCGGCGAGGTTCAGGACGCGGGTCGACGAGGCGTCGTCGTCACCGGTGTTGAACGCGATCTTCGTGCCGGTCGGCGCCCACTCCGGAGTGGTGGCGTCCGCGCCGGTGGTGAGCTGCTGCTCTCCCGTGCCGTCCACGTTCATCACGAACAGCTCGCCGACCGAGTCCACCGTGCGGACGAAGGCGACGCGCGTGCCGTCGGGCGAGATCGCCGGGTGCGAGCCGTTGTCCGCCAGCGTGGTGAAGCCCTGGGTGTCCGCGTCGAACAGCCAGATCGCCGAGCCGGTCGGGCTCCCGCAGGTGTCTCCCGTACGGACGAAGGCGATCAGCATGTTGACCGAGCCGCTCGGCTGACGGTCGCAGCCGTCCTGCGCCGTGGAGAACAGCGGCTGGGCGTAGCGGGAACCGTCGGAGTCGGCCCAGCGGAGCCGGCCGCTCGCCGAGTAGACGATGATCCCGCCGCCGCCGACGAAGGTGGGATCGCTCGCGCTGCCCACGGAGCTGCTCTTCTCCTGGATCTTCACCAGGGTGGAGCCGGTGTACCGGCGGGTCTCGACGCGGCCGTCGCGGACGTACGCGATCCGGCTGCCGTCGGGCGCCCAGGCCGGCTGCGATGCCTGGTCCGCGATGGTGGTGTACGTGCTGCTGCCCGGCTTCACGAGCTGCAGGCTCTGCTCGGCCCCGTTGCGGAACGCGAGCATCCCGTCCTTCGCGTTCCACGTCACCGGACCGGAGGCCGCAGCGCCCGGAGCGACAGCCATACCCGCCGCCACGGCCACCGCGGTGCCCAGCGCCGCGAGCACGCGGCGTCTGTGAATCTTCATGTGCCCCCACAAGAGTGATCAAAGGTCTGTCGTTCGTCTCCCCGACGCGGAACGGAAACCTCACGTTCCTTGACGACAGTCGGATCACCGTAACGGTGGAGGTGGCCCGAGGGGAACAGAGTTCTCACAGGAAACATGGCAGATACAACCGGGACGTGCCGGAAGAGCACCGGCTTCCACCCTCCTGTCTGCTTCCTGCCGGACTCCTGCCCGACTTCCTGCCCGACTTCCTGCCTGACTTCCTGCCGGACCTGCTGCCGGACCTGCTGTCGGATCACCGGCGGAGCATCGGCGCCTCGAACCCGGACTCCGCGCAAGGCGCCGCTGTGCGGGAAGCCGGTGGGGATGCACCGATGAGTTCCGCCGGCCGGGCCGGTCTACCAGGACGTACGCCATCGAACCACCGACTGGAGACCCGCCATGACGAATCCCGCCCACCCCGGCCGCATGCTGTTCGTGAACCTCCCCGTGGCGGACCTCGAACAGAGCAAGGCGTTCTTCGCCAAGCTCGGGTTCGGCTTCAACCCGATGTTCGCCGACGAGAGTTCCGCCTGCATGCTGGTCGGCGAGCACGCTTTCGTCATGCTCCTCAGCCGCGAGAAGTTCGCGGAGTTCGCGAAACTGCCGATGGCCGACCCCACCACGCACACGCTGGCCCTGTACTGCTTCAGCGTGGCCTCCCGTGACGAGGTCGACGCGGTCAGCGCCGCCGCGCTCGCGGCGGGCGCCACCGAGGCGGACGGGGCCGAGGACCACGGCTTCATGTACTCACGCAGCTTCTTCGACCTCGACGGCCACGGCTGGCAGGTCATGTGGATGGACCCGGCCGCGGTGGCACAGGGCCCCGAGGCGGCCACGGCCTCCCCGCAGGACGCCGGCACGCCCGCCTGACCGAGCACCGCGCAGGGCGCGCGGGGAAGCGCCGCGCACGGTGCTTGGCGACGCGGTCGTCGACGGCGGGCCCCCGCCCGAAGGCTCCGGACCATGATCGGTTCGGGGCCTTTTCCGTTGCGCCCGGCGGGCCGCGAACCTGCGGCACCTGTTTCAGGGGTCCGACCGGGTCCGCCCCGGGCGCCGTCGACGGCTGGTCCAGCGGTCGTTCGAGGGTGCTGCCGTATGCCGCCGTCCGGGCTCGTTGATGTCAGCCGTGGATGCCAGAGGGGCCTCACTTCCCCAATTCTTGCTGTCCAGCGGTTGGGGTACTGGCTACCGTTTCGAGTCTCTGGTCAGGATGCACCAGTTGTCATCGTCGGGGTCCCCTACGGTCAGAGCCACCAGCAAGCGCCCCTTGTCTCTGTAGAGGTCGAAATCCTCCAGCAAGGCGCTGTACGAGGCGGCTTGGACTTTCACCTTCACGTCGAGTTGCTGCTCACCGCTGAACTCGTCGATCCTCCAGGTGCCATCCCCGCTGACCCTGTGCGTGACCTTGTGGTCGAGTTCCATCTCAGTCGGGATGCCGATGGCGGACGCCGACCCGTCCGGGTTCAAGGTCACCGTGGTGTCGCACTTCTTGTTGTGCCAAGTGCCTATGAGCTGAGACTCGCGGACGTTCTTCGCCGGCGGATAGCCGCCCCATCCCACGCAGGCAGAGACCGACAGCACTATCGGGGCTGTTATCAGCGCCCACTTCCACGTGCGGCCGTTCATCGCCCGCCTCCCTTGTACTAGTGGCCTGATCATAGGCTTCTGGCCAGCCGGGACACCGTGCGGTCGTCTGCGCGCGACGACGCGGGGGTAGCTGAGACGTCCGCCTGTCACGGCCTGCAGCGTGTGCTGCTGTTCTGCCTGATCAGCGCCCCGCGGCGGCGTCCCCATCCCCTCGTGACACCGCACGCCGGACCGCCTGCTCACGCATCGCGCCCGCGCGGAGGCTTGTCCTGCTGACGCCGGAGCGAGATCAGAGCTGGCCGAGGTCGATCTCGACGGTGAAGGGAGCGGAGACTTTGACGGCACCGGTGAACATGTCGCCGGTCCGGTAACTGTTGGTCGCCGGGTCGAGGACATAGGTATAGGTCAGCGGAACGCCCGTTGCGGCCTGCTCGATCCGCCAGTAGAACGCGATACCGGCCTTGGCGTACTGGTCCACTTTCACGATCCGGTCAGTGGTCTCCGACCCTGGTGAGACGACCTCGGCCACCAACAGCACATGCTCGGGTCGCGTGGGTGTGACGTCGATGGTGTCTGCCCGATAGATCACGACGTCTGGCCGGCGGTTGGTGAGCGGCACGTCCTGGAGGCGGACATCGAAGGCCGTGTCGGCGTTCCAGTCCGGTCCGGCCGCCGCGTCCAGTGCGTTCGCCAGGATCCGGGCGAGGCGGTTGTGCCGCTGGGACGCACTCGGACTGACGACGACCATGCCGTCCACGATCTCGATCCCCGCACACTGCTCCTCGGACCAGGAGTCGTACTGCTCCGCCGTGATCTGCTCGTGCATCCATGCGGGGGCCACTGTCTCGGCAGTCATGACGTTCCTCCGGACACCCGTCGGGCGGGCCTGATTCAGCCGGAATCAGCGTACTGTCTGCCATCCGTCCGACACCCTGATCCCGCTCACACACCCTCCCCGCCGGGCGCCATCCGACCAGCAGGCTCTGGTGACGGGCTGCCGGCCGAGGCGGCGCCCGGCCCCCGGGCCGCACGCCGTACGTCCGTCAGCTCGCCCATCTCTTCGAGGTCGCCGCCGCTCAGGACGAGTTGCCCGTAGTACCCCTCGTACTGAGGCTTGAGGACGGACCTCATCCGTGATTCCACGCGGCCGACCAGCTTCTCGTGCCGACGCTGTGGCAGCTCATCCTGCGCCGCGAACTCAGGAGCCCTCCCGTCCGGTGGACGAAAGGGCTCCTGACCTGGTGTTTCTCTGTGCCCCCGGCAGGATTCGAACCTGCGACACCCGCTTTAGGAGTTCGATCGCTCCTCAGCGTTGCCGGGGAGTCACCGGGCCACGTGGACCAGGCAGGGCCACCTAGGACTGCTGGCGTCCGGCGTCGTTGATGTCACTCGTGGATGTCAGATCGATGCAACCACGTGGAAGCATGGCGCCATGATCACCATTGACGTCAGCGAGGTGACCGACGAGCGCGCCCTGCACCTGCTCCTGAAGCGAGAGCTGAGCTTCCCGGACTTCTACGGGATGAACTGGGATGCCTTCTGGGACGCCATCACCGGCCTGGTGAGCATCCCAGATCGTGTGAGTTTCCTTGGCTGGGAGCGGCTCGCGGCCGGCGTCCCCCGCGGAGCCGCCATGCTTCGGCGGGCACTCGACGACTACCAAGCCACGTACCGCGCCGAGTTCGTCGCTGAGTATGCCTAGCGATGAGCAATCTCCGGGTGCAGGCATAACACGACCAGCGTGGCAGATCATCGCCGGGAGCCCAGGCCAGAGCGGGGTGGGGGTGGTCACCCGTAGGCGTCCTCTGTCAGCGTTGGTCGGCTTCGGACGGCCCAGGGGCGGCCCAGCATGAGGGAGCGCTGCCCAGGGCGGGCTGGCAGGCCCTGCAGTCCTCAGCTACCCCTACACGGAGCGGACCGCCTCTGTAGCAGTCAACCTATACATGTATAAATCACCCTGCCCACACCACTTACTAGCTGCACCTAAGGGGCGTTAATGCTTTAATAGAGTGTCAGTTGGTGATCTAGGTGGGGGTTCGGCATGGTCAAGGACAAACCGAAGATGCAGCGTTTCTTCAGGTTGGCTCAGGTCTTCACGCCGAGCGCGCCAGTGGCGAGTCGAAACTTCTTCGCCGGCCGCGTTGACCAGATTCTGGAGGTGACGTCAGCCATTGCCCAGCCTGGACGTCACGTCATGCTCTATGGCGAACGCGGCGTAGGGAAAACATCCCTTGCAAATATCCTGGCTGAAATCCTGGAGCCCATTTCCCCTGAATTCGGAATAGCCGTAAGGGTGAATTGCAGCACTCAGGATAACTTCCGCAGCATCTGGGTAAAAGTGCTGGAATCCGCCGGTCGAGAGGTTCCTGACGCCTGGACCTACGGGACGCCCGACCCTGACGCCGTGCGAATTCAACTGCAATCCCTGCCGAACGCCAGTGTTATCATCCTTGATGAATACGACAGGATTGAGGATGACAATTCCCTATCCTTGATGGCTGACCTCATCAAGGCTCTTTCCGATCACCTTGTCCGGACTAAGCTGGTTATTGTCGGCGTGGCGGACTCCATCGATCAGCTTTTCGGTGAGCACCAGTCGGTGCAACGAGCAGTCGAAGAAGTCCGAATGCCTCGCATGTCGCAGCCCGAGTTGGCCGACATCGTAGACACCGGCTTGAAAGCCGTTGACATGCAAATCGAAATGGATGCACGCCAACGAATCAGCAGGCTCTCCGAGGGCTTTCCCCATTATGTCCACTTGCTCAGCCTGTACGCGGGCCAGCATGCCGTCTCCGACGACCGCCTCACCGTGACTAAAGAAGACGTGAACGCGGCCATCAATCAGGCAGTCGAGAAGCATTCTCTGGTCCGCGAGTATCAGACGGCGATTCAAAGCCCGCGCCCTGGAACACTATTCTCTCGTGTTCTTGCGGCGTGCGCCCTCGCCGACAAGAACCGCCTCGGTCAATTTACAGCAAGTGCCGTGCGCGATCCCATGAGTAAGCTGATGGGGCGACCGTACGAGATTCCCGCCTTCGCCACGCACCTTAAGGCCTTCACTGAATATGATCGAGGATGCGTCCTGAAACGCGAAGGCACCGAACGCCGCTACACGTATCGCTTCAACAATCCACTTCTGCAATCATTTGCAATTCTCACCTCCCTGGCCGAAGGTGAAATTCCCGAGGAGTATGCGGCAGAGATATTCGAATAGTCTTCACGGATGCGCCGTAGCAACCAGGTCGGCGGAGCGGCTTTGGGCTGGAGCTGCTTTGGGGCGAGTGATCATGGCCCCGTAAGCTCATGGCGAGTCGGGCAGTCAGTGGACCTGCCCGTAAAGCACGACGTTGGGGCCATGATCTTAGAGGCTCGCCCCAAAGTGGCTGCCTAAAGCCGTGGAGCCGACCGCCCCAGCCATAGGGGGTCTCTCCCACCTTCATGCACGCAGCCGCCGAGCGCGCCGCCGGGCGCGGCCAGCCGGGGCGCAGACAGGAGGCAGGCCGCGCCGCAGAGGCGGCGCGCGCCCGCGCCGTGCGCGGGCCTTGATGAAGTAGAGAAAGTTCTATCCCTTGGCTTCGCTGCGCTCCGCGCGGTACTCGTCCAGCAAGCTGAAGAACAGCTCCACCGCGGGCTTGTTCGTCGCTTCGGCCTCGCGCTCGATCTCGACCGCCCATCCCAGAGGGCTGGGGGTTTTGTGGCCCAGGCGCTGACAGAGCCACTCCGCGAACGGCCCCCGACTGCCGGGACTCCAGAAGTCGAAGTCCTCCGGGATGCCGTGCACTCCCAAGGCGGCTCGGTATCCGATGAGCATCGACTCAAGGTGCTGCAAGGAACTGCCACGCAGCCACATCCCAGGCCGCAAACGAACCTCGTCGAGGAAGTCGTGCACGTCTCCGAGCTGCGTCAGCTGCCTCGGCTTCTGCCGTGGCCCCTCTGGAGCCGGCATCAGCGCGCCCTAACCACGAAGCAGCTGCCGGCCGTCATGACTCCGCACGTGAGGCCCGTTCCCGTCCAAGGCGTCCAGGAGCCGGATCGCGAAGACCTCGGCCATGCGCTCGCTGACCTCTTCGGGTGTGAGCCAGTCGACCGCGGTTGATTCGCTGGACGTGCGTTCCGTGCCGCCGGAGGGCTTGCAGCGGAAGACCAGGGCGACGATGCCCCGGGTGGTGTTCTTGTAGACCCCGGTGAGCTGGTCGACCTCGACGTGAATGCCCGTCTCCTCGAAGACCTCGCGGGCGACGCCGGCCTCGGGGGTCTCGTCGAGTTCGAGTACGCCGCCGGGAAGTTCCCAAGTGCCGTTGTCCGCGCGGCGGATCGCCAGGAGTCGGCCGTCCTCGCCGATGACCACTCCGGCTACGGACACGGAGTGGAGCGGCGTTGACTCGCCTTCCTGGGCACTGTTACTCATGTGCAGGAGCATAGGAGGAAGAGAAGGACTATGGGAACAGCAGTAGGAGGTGAGCGGTCCGTACCTCGCTACGTACAGATCGCCGACGAGATCGTGCAGCAGATCCGGGCCGGTGTCCTGGCGCCAGGTGACATGGTGCCCAGTGAGTCCGAGCTGGTCGACCGCTATGGCGTTTCAGGCGGCACGATCCGTAAGGCCATGGTCGAGGTGCGTGCGAGCGGGCTGGTCGAGACACGGCATGGCAAGGGCTCGATCGTGAAGGATCGGCCGCCCGTGCGCCATCGGTCCTCTGACCGCTTCCGGCGCTCCCTTCGGCAGGGTGGCAAGGCTGCCTATCTCGCCGAGTCCGCGCAGTCTGGCGCCACGGCCAAGGTGAGCGTCCTCTACATCGGGCCGATGGAGGCCCCGGAGGATGCCGCGGAGCGGTTGGGCGTTCCCGCCGGCACTCAGGTGCTCGCCCGGCGGCGGCTCTACTTCCGCAACGGTACGCCGGTCGAGACGGCGACGTCGTACCTGCCGTGGGACGTCGTGAAGGACATCCCCGAGCTGTTCGCCGAGAACCCCGGCGGTGGCGGCATCTACGCCCGACTCGAAGACCACGGGCACGAGTTCGAGGAGTTCGTCGAGACCCTGCAAGGTCGGCCGGCCTCCAAGGCGGAGTCCTCGGAGCTGGCTCTCAGCCCCGGCGCACCGGTCATCCACCTGATCCGTGAAGCGCGTACGACCGAGGGTCGCGTGGTCGAGGTCTGCGACACGCTCATGGCCGCTGACCAGTTCGTTTTCGAGTATCGGATCCCGGCCGCCGACTGACGCGTCCTCAACTCCCCTCAGCCCGTCGCGAGTTCTTCTTCGCGGCGGGTTGACTCATGTATAGGAGTCATGCACTCTTCTTCATGTCACTCATATACATGAGTGACGGAGTCCAGCCTCTATAGAGGAGTGAATCGCTGTGCGTCAGATTCCCGTCGACACCACGAACGCGACCGTGATGGTCGCCAAGGCTCCGCAGCCGAAGGTCAAGGACCGCCGAACCGGTGAGATCGCCCTCGACAAGGACGGCGTCACGCTGATGACGGTGGAGGTCATGTTCTCCACGCCGGACGAGGTGGAGATCCTCAAGCTCACCGTTCCGGCGCCGGGTGTCTCCGAGGACCTGGCCATGGGTACCCCGGTCGCGCTGACGGGCCTGGTCGCCTCGGCGTGGGAGAACGAGTTCAACGGCCAGAAGCGGCACGGGATCGCCTTCCGCGCGGTCGCCGTCACCTCGCTCGCCGGCGCTGGCTCGGCGTCCAAGGCGGCTTGATCATGAAGGTCTTAACAGTCGCGCTGGTGCTGGTCGTTGCTGCGGCGGTGCTCCTGCGGTGGCGGCGTCCCGCCTGGTACTGGCTGGTCTTCGGGGCTGCCTTCGCTATCGGGCGGGTGCTGGTCAACTACACGTCAGTGATGGACGCGTGCAGGCTGACCGTCCCGCCCTCACGCTGGCGCCTGGCCCTCGCCCGGATCGCCAACCGGCCCGTTCCGGAGTCCCGCGCCCCGCGCATCCTGCGTCTGCGCCCCACCCGGACCGGCCTGGTCCTCCGCCTCAAACTCCGCCCCGGCCAGGACGCGTTCGACGTCTCAGCCGCCACGGACCGGCTGCGCCACTCCTTCGCCATGTACGGCGTTACCTCCCGTGAGCTGCGCTCGGGTGTGGTCGAGGTACGGATGACGGGCTACGACGTCCTCAAACGGGTCCACATGCCCACGAGGACCGATCCCGCTCCGATGCGCGTCCCGGTCGCCCTGCGCGAGGACGGGTCCGTCCACTACCGGGACTACCGAGCCGTCCCACACGGTCTGATCCTCGGGGCCACGGAGTCCGGGAAGTCCGTCTTCCAGCGCAACCTGGTCGTCGGTCTGGCCCCGCTGGACGTCGCGCTGGTCGGCATCGACTGCAAGCAGGGAGTCGAACTCTTCCCGCTGGCTCGCCGGTTCTCCGCGCTCGCTGACAACCCGGACGCTGCCCTCGACCTGCTCGAAGCCCTTGTCATCCACATGGGAGACGTCTACCAACTGATCAGGGCTGAGCAGCGGATCACGGTGAACGTCGCCGACGCGGAGATCGCCTCCGACATCTGGGATCTACCCGACCACCTGCGCCCGGTCCCGATCGTGGTCCTGGTGGACGAGGTCGCCGAACTGGCCCTGTTCGCGTCCAAGGACGAGGAGAAGCGCCGGGACCGGATCATCACCGCCCTGGTTCGGCTCGCCCAGCTCGGCCGGGCCGCCGGCATCTATCTGGAGATCTGCGGGCAGCGCTTCGGCTCCGAACTCGGCAAGGGCATCACGATGCTGCGGGCCCAGCTCACCGGCCGGACCGCTCACCGCGTCAACGACGAATCCTCCGCCAACATGGCCTTCGGCGACATCGCCCCCGACGCCGTCCTCGCCGCCATCCAGATCCCCACCGAGACCCCCGGCATCGCCGTGACCGGCGACTCCTCCGGCGGCTGGGCCCGTATCCGCGCCCCGCACACCTCGCTGCGCCAGGCCGTGAACATCTGCAACCGGTACGCCGACCGCACCCCGGACGTCCCCGCGCTCGCGCCCTTCCGGCCCGTCGTCGGGTCCCTGGCCCCGGCCTCCGAGCCGCTCGCCAAGAACGCTCCCGCGACCGCCTGACACCTCCCTCTCCTCGGCTGGCGTGACCGTCTCGCGCCAGGTCCCTACCCCCTCCATGCCTGAAAGAAGGGAGACCGATCCCCATGTGCGAACACATCGAGGACTTCCACCGCACCGTGCTGATGCTCGGAGCACTGGCCCTCTACGCGGACATGCCCGGTGCCGACGACGCGTTCATCGACACCATCGGCCCGTGCCTGGCCGCATCGCTGCCCGAGCCGCCGCCCGGCATGTTCCCGCCGGGCTACGACCCCGCCGGCGGCCCCGACTATCCCGGTAGGGCGTGATGGCTCGCCCCGCGTTCCGCGTCGACGCCGTCCTCGTCCAGGCCGTCATCGCCGGTGCCCTGTCCTTCGCCCATCTCCACGACCTGGCCGATGCCGCCGGGCAGGACGGCTGGAAAGCCTGGGCCTACCCGATCAGCGTCGATCTGCTCCTCGTCGCCGCCTGGCGTCGGCTCCGCTCGGACGGCCCGTCGCGGCTGGCCTGGTGCTGGTTCCTCATCGCCCTGGTGGCCTCGCTCGGCGCGAACGTCGCCACCGCCGGGTTCCTCGACCTCGCCCATCCACCGGCCTGGCTGCGCTTCGGCATCGCGGGATGGCCCGCACTCGCCTTCCTCGGCGGCACACTCCTCGCCCACTCCCACACGTCCGAGGATCCCGAGCCCCTTCGGCCGGCACCCGCAGCACCGGTTCCGGCACCAGAGGTGGAACAGGAATCCGCCCCCGACCCGGAGCCCGAACCGGCCCCGCTCCCCGCGGTCGAGAACACCCCGGCGCTCGCCCCCGCTGCCCCGGCTTCACCGCCTCCGCCGGTCCCGGCCGCGCTGGTCGACCACGCCCGCAAGCTCGCCGCCGACCACCACACCCGCACCGGCTCCCCGATCGACACCGACACCCTGCGCGCACGCCTCGGCGTCCCGCCCCAGCTCGCCGACGCCATCGCCGCCCAACTCGCCTGAAACGAAGGGAGAACCGCCATGCCTGCCCGCGACAACTTCCACTCCCTGATGCGGATCGGCCCCGTGCAGATCGGCACGCACCGCGACCGCCACGGCCACACAAAGCACGCCGCCGTGTGCACCAACGACCACTGCGGCTGGTCCGCCGACTACTCCAGCCAGACCGCCGCCCAGCTCGCCGCCCGCACCCACCGCTGCCCCGCCCGCTGAGGAGACACCCGTGCAGGTTCCGCTCTGGCTCGCCCTGATCGTCGTCGGCTCGCTCGGCGTCAAGCTCATCCGCCCGCCCTGGTGGCTCGTCGCCGTCCTCCTCCTCGGCGGCTACCTCCTCGCCGACAGCCTGCTCGCTCCCGCCATCGACACCGCCGTCAAGTAGCCGCCCTCGAAGGGAGATCCACCATGCTCCGCCCCAAGGTCCCGACCATGCCCCAGCCCACCGGCCGTGTCGCCCCGCCCGCCGTCGTCGAGCCGACCACCGTCATCCAGGCCGCCCCCGCCTCCACGCCGACACCGACATCGGCCCGGCCGACTGTCCAGCTCACCCCCGGCGCCGTGATCGCCCTCGTCGGTGGAGGGACGGCCGTGGTCCTGGTCGTCGGAGCCGTCCTGGTCTCCATGCTCCTCGCGGTCGCCATCACGGGTGCGTCCGTCGCCATCTGCGCCCTGGTTATCCGCTCGCTGATCACCTCCGAGAACAGGCGCCGCTGACCGGCCTCCGGACGGTGCCACAAGCCGCCAAGCATCGCCGCCGTCCGGACGGCTCACGCACCCCTTCCAACCGCCGCAGAGGGAGAACCGTGGACACGCAATCGCTCGCCGCCGTCCTGCCATTAGTCGGCTGGGCCACCCACTCCGGGCTCCTCGCCCACCGGCTCGCCGCCGCCCGCCGCGACCCACTCACCGGCTTGTACACCCGAGCCGGATGGACTGCCCGCACCATCCGCTTCATCCGCCGGCACTCGGACGCGATCGTCGTCCTGGTCGACCTGGACGGCTTCAAAATCCTCAACGACTCCTACGGCCACGCCGCCGGGGACTCCGCCCTCGCCGCGACCGGCGCCCGCCTCACCAACTGGTGCGGTCGGCACGGCATCGCGGGACGGCTCGGAGGTGACGAGTTCGTCGCCGTCGTCGGTCTCCTCGCCGGTCCCCAGCTGGGGGAGTTGAGCCGTGCTCTGCACCGGCCCTTCCTCCACGCCGGGCAGATGCTGCCGCTGGCCGCCTCGTTGGGCTCGTGCCGCCTCGCCGACCTGCCCATCCGAACACTCCCCGACGCCCTGGCCGCCGCCGACGCCGCTATGTACGCGGCCAAGGGACATGCCACCCGCCGCGGACAACGCCCCGCCTCCATCTGACCGACCTCCGGGCGACGCACAAGCCGCCAAGCATCGCCGCCGCCCGGACGGTCCGGCCCCTTCCAACCGCAATCGAAAGGAACTCCCAGCATGACTCCCCGCGCCCGAACTCGGTCCCGGATCTGCCCCAACTGCGACGGCTTCGCCTCGGCAGCCGTCACCCTCGGCGGCCGCAACCGCCGTGGACACCTGCGGACCATCACCGCCCACTGCCCGGCCTGCCACGGCACCGGCACCACCACCCGCCCCGCCGTGCGCCAGGCGGTGAGCGTCTGATGCCCCGCAACTGGAGCCGAGGAGTCGACCGCATTCCGCCGGACCCGATCGACGGCGACTACGACCGCCTGAAGAAGATCGTCAGGGCACACAACCTGCACGACAAGGACCGGACCGCACAGGCCAAGCGCGCCGGCCGCTCCTCCAACGAGGCGTCCAGCAGCAACGCCAGCACCCCTCAGAAGCGGGGATGGCGCCGTTGAACCTCGCAACGCAGCTCGACCCGGTCACCCTCGGCGATCTACTGAGGGTGGCTTCGGCCGACGACTTCGACCGCTGGCACGAGCAGATCCGCCGTACCGGCGGCTGCGCCGACCCCATCCACCTCACCGGCTGGACCCTCAGCAAGGACAAGACCACCGGCGAGACTCTCCATCACTACTCGACCGAATCCGAGCCCGGCGGACGACTGCGAGTCGCGTGCGGCAACCGCCGGGCCTCCCGCTGCCCCTCCTGCGCCTGGACGTACGCGGGCGATACCTACCACCTGATCCGCGCGGGCCTGGCGGGCGACGACCGCCGCGACATCCCCTCCAGCGTCCGCGATCACCCCAGGGTCTTCGCCACCCTCACAGCCCCGTCCTTCGGCCCCGTCCACAACCGCCCCGACCGAGGCATCTGCCGCTGCGGCACCCACCACCCCGCCGACGACCCCACCCTCGGAACGGCACTCGACCCAGCCACCTACGACTACGCAGGAGCTGTCCTCTTCAACAACCACGCGGGCGACCTCTGGCAGCGCTTCACCACCCGGCTCCGCCGCGAGATCGCCGCCCGCGCCGGCCTCACACGGAGCGAACTGCCCGCCCACGCACGGGTGTCGTACGGCAAAGTCGCCGAGTTCCAGAAGCGCGGCGCCCTGCACTTCCACGCCGTCATCCGCCTCGACGGACCGGACGGACCCGACACCACGCCCCCGTCCTGGGCGAGCGCCGGCCTTCTCACCGACGCGATCCACGCCGCCGCGGCGCACTCCTACACCTCGGTCTCCGTCCCGGCCGTCCAGGACGAACCCGCCCGCACCTTCCGATGGGGAACGCAGCTCGACGTGCGCCCCGTGAAGGCGTTCGGAGACGGCTCCGACATCACCGAACAGGCAGTCGCCTCCTACGTCGCCAAGTACGCCACCAAAGCCGCCGAGAACACCGGCAGCCTCGACCGACGCATCGGCGAACTCTCCGAACTCGACCGCCACCAGATCCCCGACCACACCCGCCGCCTCATCGAAGCGTGCAAGCACCTCGATCCGCTCTACCCCGAACGACGGCTGTGGGCCTGGGCTCACATGCTCGGCTTCCGCGGTCACTTCTCCTCCAAGTCCCGCCGCTACTCCACCACCCTCGGCGAACTCCGCCAGGCCCGAGCCGACTTCCGCGCCGTACAAGAACGCGCCGCCCTCGGCATCGAGGACCGCGAGCCGGACACCGTCCTCGTCCTGGCCGACTGGCAGTACGCCGGCCACGGCCACACCCCCGGCGAATCCGCCCTCGCCGCCACCATCGCCCGCGACCTCCAGCACAACCGCGACACCGCCCGCGAAGCCCTACGCGACCAACTCGCCCCGGAAGGAGCCGCAGCGTGACCACCGCCACCGCTGAGCTGCTGACCGTGCCGGACGTCATGGCACTGCTCAAGCTCGGACGCTCGAAGGTCTACGACCTGATCCGCTCGCACCGCCTGATATCGATCAAGATTGACGGCGCTCGCCGTATCCCCGCCGACGCCGTACGGGACTTCATCCTCGGCCAGATCGAGGAGGCTGCCTGATGGCCGGCCAGCGCAAGCGCAATCCCAACGGCGCGGGCACGATCACCAAGCGCAAGGACGGGCGGTATCAGTGCGCCGTCTACGTCCTCCAACCGGACGGCACTCGGGCCCGCAAGTTCGCCTACGGCAAGACGTGGACCGAGTGCGACACCAAGCGGCGCGAGCTGCTCGCCAAGGTCGACCAGGGCGTGCCCGTGCCCACCCGATCGGCCAAGCTCGCCGAGTGGTTGCCGTACTGGCTGGAGAACGTGATCAAGCCCCGACGGAAGCTCAGCACGTACGACAAGTACGAGGCACACGTCCGGCTCTATCTCGTGCCGCTGCTCGGCTCGAAGCGGCTCGAATCCTTTGGCGTCGCGGACGTCCGACGCTTCCTCATTCGTATGGAGAAGGACACCACTGCGGCAACGGCCAAGGAGTCTCACCGCGTGCTGCGTTCCGCCCTGTCCTCGGCCTGCCGCGAGGAGTTGATCGCGCGCAACGTCGCCAAGCTCGTCGAGCCGCCCCGGACGGACAACAAGGAACTGAGTCCCTGGACGTTGGACGAGACACTGGACTTCCTCGCGGCCTCGCGACGAGATCCGCTCTACGCGGCCTTCGTGCTCGCCATCGCGATGGGCTCCGGCGGGGCGAGATCATTGGACTCCGGTGGTCGGATCTCGACCTGGACAACCGGGTTCTCTACGTCCGGCAGCAGACTCAGCGCCGTCGCGGTGTCCTGTACGACGACGATCCCAAGAGCCGTCGTCGCCGTGTCGTTCCGTTGCCCGCGCTCTGCATCGCCCCGCTCCGCTGGCACCGGATGCGGCAGTCTGCCGCACGCGCCAAAGCGGGGGAGGAGTGGAACGAGTCGGGTTACGTCTTCACCACCCGCACCGGCCGCCAGGTCGAGCCGCGGAACGTCTACCGCTCCTTCACCCGCGTTGCCGAGTCCGCCGGCCTTCGCGTGATCCGACTGCACGACGCTCGGCACGGCACCGCCACCCTGCTCACGGCGGCCGGAGTCGCGCCCCGTGTCGTGATGGAGATCCTGGGCCACTCACAGATCAGCATCACCATGGACGTGTACACGCACGTCGTGCAGGACACCCAGCGCGAAGCCATGAGTCACATGGACCGGCTGTTGAGGAAGCGCCCCGGCCGTCAGTGACCGTGCTCGTTGATGTCAAAACTGGATGTCAAAGGCCCCGGACCATGATCGGTCCGGGGCCTTTTCCCATGTGCCCCCGGCAGGATTCGAACCTGCGACACCCGCTTTAGGAGAGCGGTGCTCTATCCCCTGAGCTACGAAGGCGTGCGGATCGTGTGCGATCCGGTGGCTAGCCTAGCGGATGTGGGCTGGGGGCTGGAAAAGTTCCCGTTCGTGCAGGTCGGCGTTGGTCGGAGCGGGTGGGCGTGGGCCCGTGTCGGTCGGGGTCGGTCGGGTGGGCGTTCGGTCAGGGGGCGGCTCGGGGGTGGGAGAGGGCCGGGCGGATCAGGTGGAGTGCGCGCGTCAGCCACTGGTCTCCCGTCTCACGCGGTCGGTCGCCGAAGTCACGCGGCAGGCCTCCCGCCTCACGCGGGCGGTCTCCCAAGTCACGCGGCAGGTCGCCCGAGTCGTGCTGCCGGTCTTCCGCCTCGCGGAGTCGGTCTCCCGCCTCGCGGAGTCTGTCTCCCGTCTCGTGCTGCCGGTCTCCCGTCTCGCGGAGTCGGTCTCCCAAGTCACGCCGCCGGTCGCCCGAGTCGTGCTGCCCGTCTCCCGCCTCGCGGAGTCCGTCTCCCGTCTCGTGCTGCCGGGCGCCCGGCTCGGGGGAGGGACGGTGGGCCCAGTACGAGGGGGTCGGGCCGCGGTCGGTGATGTGCGGGAGGGTCGTCGTGCCCGTGATGAGGGACAGGAGCAGTGACGCCGCCGTCGGGACGTCGACCTCGCGGAGCAGCGAGCCGTCGGCCTTCGCCCGGCGCAGGGCCCCGTGCAGCGCGCCGAGCCAGTTGAGGTGGACGTGGAGCGCCGGATCGTCCGGGGTGCGGATCTCCTGGGTGAGGCGGGCGCCCGCGCGGACGAGGGCGTCGCTCTCCACGAGCCGTACGACGGTGTGCGTCATCGCGGTGGCGATCTCGAACGCCGGGGTCTCGCGCCGCGCGATCTCCGCGAGCGCCGCCCCCGACACCGCGCAGGCGTCCGCCTGGACCGCCCGCGCCAGGTCGGCCTTCGCGGCGAAGTGGAAGGACAGGGCGCCCTTGGTGACCCGCGCGCGCTCGCTGATCGCCGACAGGGTGGCGCGCTCGTAGCCGGACTGGTCGAACACCGTCGACGCCGCGCCGACGAGGTTGCGCCGGGTTCGTTCGGACCTCTCCTGCCTCACCACGGCTCCTGCCTCACCACGACGCGATCACCCGGGCTTCTGTCGTCCAGCCGGTTCCGTCTGCCGCGGGCGACGCTAGGAATTCCCTTTTGGATCTGTCAACGAGGCCGTCCCCCACCGATCACCTTCACGCCATCGGGTCGCGGGGGCCCGCTAGTTCAGCGGTACCTGCCGGAAGCAGCCCGCGATGCGCAGGTCCTCCTCGACGCGTGTCGCCGTCGCGTGCAGGTCGGGCAGGACATCGCGGACGCACGACTCCGCGGTGCGGCGGGTGCTGTGCATGGCGACGTTCACCGCGGCCACGACCCGTCCCGCGCGGTCCCGCACCGGAACGGCGATCGACCGCAGGCCCTCCTCCAACTCGCCCTCCACCAGCGCGTATCCGGCCTCCCGTACGCGGTCCAGTTCCGCCTTCAGGCGTTCCGGGTCCGTGATGGTGCGCGGGGTCAGCGGGTTCAACTCCGTTGGCAGCGGAGCCTGTCCCTCCGGAAGATCGGCCAGAATCACGCGGCCCAGCGCGGTGGCGTACGCGGGCAGGCGGGTGCCGACGGTGATGTTGACGCTCATGACGCGGCTGGTGGAGACGCGGCCGGTGTACTGGATCTCGTCGCCGGTCAGCACCGCCAGGGACACCGAGTCGTGCAGCTGTTGGGAGAGTTCGGTCAGGTGGGGCGCCGCGATCTCGGGGAGCGTCGTCCGGGAGAGCGGCGGGTAGCCGAGGCCGAGCACGCGCGGGGTGAGCCGGAAGACGCGGTCGTGGGCGGTGACGTATCCGAGGTGTTCCAGCGTGATCAGGGCGCGGCGGGCGGTCGCGCGGGCGAGCCCCGTCGCCTGGGCCACCGCGGTGAGGGTGAGTTCGCCGCGGCCCTCGCCGAACGCGGTGATCACGGTCAGGCCGCGGGCCAGCGACTCGACGAACTCCCGTCCCAGTTCGTGCTTGGAGGCGCTGGTCCAGTCGGCGAGGCCCGAGGGCGTCGGCCTGCCCGGGTCGGCGTGCCCCACGTGATCCGGGAGCGGGGTCGCCCTCTCCAGCGTCAACTCCCTTTCCATGGCGGCCACCGCGGTCCGCAGGCGTGGCAGCAGGGTCTCGCGCAGGTCGGCCGCGCTGTGCCGGCTGGTGTGGCTCACCACGTTCACCACGCAGGCGATCCGGCCCCCCTCGCGCACCGGCATCGAGACGGCGACCAGTCCCGGCTCGATCAGCTGGTCGTCCGACGCCCAGCCCTGCCTGCCGGCCTCGGCCGCCCGCTCCGCGAAGTCGTCGCCGACCGTGGTGAGTCGACTCGGCGAGACGGTGCCGGACACGCCGCTCTCCGCGCGCCGCCCTCCACCGCTCTCCGCGACCGACCCCCCGCCGCCCTCAGCCGACGACCTCCCGGCCCCCTCCGCGTCCGGCCCATCGCGCTCCTCCGCGTACGGCCTGCTGCGGGCCGGTACGGCGGGGAAGCCGCGGTCCTCGGGATCGGTGGCTCGGCGCCGCCGCCAGTGCGCCCACTCCTCCTCGTTCCACTCGGAGGCGAACAGTGATCCCGGGGCGGTGCGTTCGGCGGGGAGCCGGTCGCCGATGCGGAAGCTGAGGGACATCGCGCGTCGCCGGGTCGCCTGGTGGATGAAGCGGATGCCGTCGCGGTCCCCGACGGCGAGGGACACCGACTCGTCCAGCTCGTCGGCGAGCGCGTCGGCGTGCGCCCCGAGCAGGCGGGGGAGCCGCAGGGCCGCGAGATAGGCGTTGCCGAGTTCCATCAGGCGGGGGGTGAGGACGGCGTCGCGGCCGTCGAGGCGTACGTATCCCATGCGCGCGAGGGTCGCCGTGATCCGGTCGACGGTGGACCGGGCGAGGCCGGTGGCGCGTTCCAGGGCGCTCAGGCTGGAGGACCCGTCCGCCGCGGTCAGCCGTCGCAGCACCGCGATCCCCCTGATCAGCGGCGTGACCGCCTCCCCGGGGACACCTGCCTCACCGGGGACACCCGTCGGGGCGTTCGCGGAGACTCCCGCGGGTGCGCCGGGTGCGCTCGCGGAGGGGATCACGGGAGCGGGGTCGCTCTCCGGGACGTCCGCCGAGGCATGCGCCGAGGTGTCCACGGAGCCCTCCGGGGCACCTGCCGACGAGCCGTTCGGCGGCATGGCTCCCGGCCGGGCTGCGGTCGGCGGCGTCGCACGCGGCGGCGTGGCATTCGACGGCGTGGCATTCGATGACATGGGCTCTCCGTTGCGGCTCTCGGAAGAGTCACCGTGTGGCGGGTCTCAGATGAGCCACGGTAGTGCGTGCCCGGCCGACGGGGCAGGTCGGCCGCTCCCGGGCCCGGTGCCGGTCGGTCGCCGACGCCCGTCCCGACGCCCGTCCCGACGGGCGTACGGCAGCTCGTCCGGCCGTCGGTGGTGACGTCAGTGGCGCGTCACGTACACCCGATACTTCCCCTCGGTATCCGCGTCCGCGACCCGGACGGTGAGTCCGGCCTTCGTGTCCTTGAACGTCTCGCCGGGGGAGAAGGGCGCGTCGGAGAGCTCGGCGTGCACGTTCGGGGAGCGGGTGCAGCCGCCGCTGTCGCGGTGCGCGTCGGTCACCGTGACCGGCCCGTTCCCGGTGTCCACGTCCGTGTCGACCTTGTAGACGAGGATGCCGGGGCTGCAGACGGCGGAGTCGTTGCCGGCGCGGGTGCGCAGTTCGAGGACGTAACCGCTCTTGGGGCCGAGGGGGACGACGACGAGCTTGGCGCCGCCGCGCCGCTCCAGCGGGGTCAGCGTGTACTCGGTGGTCCCGGTCCCCGCCGCGCAGCGGATCTGGGAGTCGTCGAGCCAGCCGAGCTTCCACTTGTGCCAGCCCAGGAGGTCGTTGTCGGCCCCCCAGTCCTCGCTCATGATGTCCCAGTGCCCGACGGCCCCGCCGCCGGCCTGCGTGTAGAGGTCGGGCAGGCCGAAGGTGTGGCCGTTTTCGTGCGGCAGGACGCGGTAGCCGGTGTCGGCGTACGACCCGGACCCGTCGTCCTGGCGGCTGTAGACGAAGGACGCGTTGGAGACCGGGACGCCGTCCGCGACCGGCGCCTCGGTGTTGCCGGCGAACGTCACGGACAGCACGGTGTCCAGTGCGGAGGGCCCGGCGTTGGGTGTGACCAGCACGTTCAGGATGTCGTACGAGCGGAAGTCGACCTCGGGGTCGGCCGCGGCCACGATGTCCTGGACCAGTTCGCGGTACCCGGGGTCGAAGGGCGCGCCGCGTTCTATGCCGTAGTCCTTGAACGCCTTGGGCATCCGCAGCCAGTGCCGGACGGGGGCGTCGGGGCGGTAGTCGAGGCGGCCGTAGGAGCCGGTGCGGAACCATTCCTGTGTCTTGGGGAAGAACTCGCCGTACCGGTCGAGCGCGCTGCCCTTGCCGGGCGCGTCGGAGAAGTCGACCATCAGGGTCAGTGCCCGGACCGTACCGGTCGAGCGGGCGTAGCCGGGGGCCGTGGGGATGCCTTCGCCCATCTGGATGCCCGCCGGACCGCTGATCGTGCAGGGGCCCAGGCCCTTGGACCGGGCCAGCGGCACGGAGCCCGCCGTCGCCGAGCCCGCCGTCAGGTGTCCGCTGCCGGCCGAGGTGCTGACGGCCAGCGTCAGGACGGTCACCGTGGCGAGCGCGGCCAGACGGCGCGGGCGTATCCGGCGGCTGGACGGCTGCATACGGGGGCCCTTCGCTCCGCGGCAGCCGCCGGTCTCGGACTGCACCCTTTCGATCACCCTGGGTGGCCGACGCGCCGGGCGCGCGCTGGATGAGCCCGATCGGGTTCATCCCCGGCGCGCTTCGCGACGGTCCGGAGCGAGCTGGTCGGGCTCGGCCCCGGCGACCTTCGCGAGGGTTCGGGGGAGCTGGTCGGGTTCAGCCCCCGGCGAGCTCCTCCAAGGCTTCGGAGCGAGCTGATCCGGTCATCCCTGGCGGGCTTCGGAAGGGTTCGGAGCGGCGGCCCGGTCGGGTTCAGCCCCGGCGACCTGGTCGGGTTCAACCCCGCTGGCCTTCGGCACGGTTCGGAGTGGACCGATGGGGCTTCGGCCCGGCCGGTAGAAGGCCTGCCCCCCGCCCGACAAGCCCCGCGAGAGCGAGAAGCGGGACGAGAGCGGGCCGGAAGCGGGACGAGAGCGGGCCGGAAGCGGGACGGGGGCGGGGGTGGAAGGGCCCGGGAGCGGGCCGGCGGCACGCCACTGGCTGGACCCCGTCCTGTCACGAGGTCTTCCCCGTGACATCCTCGGGCCTTCCCCGGGCCATCTCCGGCCGGGCCTCGAATGGCTCGGAAGCGGGCCTGGAAGCGGGCCCGGGATCCCCCTGCTCCGGGGCCGCGGCGACCCCGGACGGAGATGTGACCCAGGTCACACAATGTTCTTCGCCCGTCGGGAAATAACCGGGGATCGTTTCCCCGTTTAGCTCTACGTCCGAGCGAAGCGGGGACCCAGTCCCCGGATCGCTATCCGACACCGAGATGCTTCGAGGAGTACACCGTGCAGACCGCACCCCCCGTGCAGCGCAAAGTGGCCAGGCCCCGTGCCGATGCCCTGCGCAACCGGGAGCGGATCGTCGCCGCCGCCCGCGAGATGTTCGTCGAGTTCGGGGCCGAGGTGCCCTTCGACGAGATCGCCCGCCGGGCCGGCGTCGGCAACGCCACGGTGTACCGCAACTTCCCCGACCGCGACGCTCTCGCCCGCGAGGTCGTCTGCTCGGTGATGGACCGCACCTCGGAGTGGGTCGAGGAAGCGCTGGCCCGGGGCGGCGACGCCTTCGAGTCGTTGAGCGGCTTCGTTCACTTCGCCGCCGACGAGCGGATCGGCGCCCTGTGCCCGATGCTCGCCGAGGGCTTCGACCAGCACCACCCCGACCTGGTCGCGGCGCGCGACCGGATCACCGACCTGATCGAGCGGCTGATGGCCCGCGCCCGCGAGGCCGGACAGCTGCGCCCCGACGTCGAGCTGGGCGATCTCATGATCGCCGTCAGTCAGCTCACCAGGCCGCTGCCGGGCACCGCGTGCCAGGGCATCGACCGATTCGTGCACCGTCATCTGCAGCTGTTCCTGGACGGAATGCGGGCTCCGGCCCGCTCCGAACTGCCCGGAACGGCCGCCACCGTGGAGGAACTGCGACGAGGCTGCTGACCGCCGGACCCGGCGCGCGACCCGCGACCGTACCCGCTCGGCCCTCGTGACCCGAACCCGCATCTGAAGATCGCCCTCGACCACACAACCGACCGCGCGAAGCCCGCGTCCCCATCACGCGCGACGCGCCTTCGGCACCCGGCAATCGGCACGCGTCGACGAGCCGTCCCGCGCATCCGGCCGTCACCGTCGACGAGCCGTCCCTTTCCACTGGTTTCACTGGATTTTTTCGCTACGAAGTCCCGGAGTGGGTATCCCCATGTCTGAAACAGCAACGACCAAAGCAGTCCCGGACCAGGAGTCCGACGCGCACAGCAATCGCTGGAAAGCGCTCGTCTTCATCGCGCTCGCCCAGCTGATGGTGGTGCTCGACGCGACGATCGTGAACATCGCGCTGCCCTCCGCCCAGCAGGACCTCGGCATCACGGACGGCAACCGGCAGTGGGTCGTCACGGCCTACGCCCTCGCCTTCGGCGGTCTCCTGCTCTTCGGTGGCCGGATCGCCGACATCTGGGGCCGCAAGCGCGCCTTCGTCGTCGGCCTCGTCGGCTTCGCCCTCGCCTCCGCACTCGGCGGCGCGTCCCAGAGCGGCGCGATGATGTTCGGCGCCCGCGCCCTGCAGGGTGTGTTCGGCGCACTGCTCGCGCCCGCCGCCCTCTCGCTGCTCGCCGTCATGTTCACCGACGCCAAGGAGCGCGCCAAGGCGTTCGGCATCTACGGTGCGATCGCGGGTGGCGGTGGCGCCGTCGGCTTCATCCTCGGCGGTGTCCTCACCGAGTACATGAACTGGCGCTGGACCTTCTTCGTCAACATCCCCTTCGCGATCGTCGCGGCCGCGGGCGCGTACTTCGTCATCCGTGAGCCGAAGGGCGGCCGCAACCGTTCGCCGCTCGACATCCCCGGCGTCGTCCTGTCCACCCTCGGACTGGTCTCCCTGGTCTACGGCTTCACCCGCGCCGAGTCCGACGGCTGGAGCGACCCCGTGACGCTCGGCCTGTTCGTGGCCGCCGCCCTGCTGCTGGCCGCGTTCGTCTACACCGAGTCCAAGGTCAAGGCCCCGCTGCTGCCCCTGCGTGTCCTCACCGAGCGCAACCGCGGTGGCGTCTACCTCTCCCTCGGCCTCGCGATCATCGCGATGTTCGGCACGTTCCTCTTCCTGACCTACTACCTGCAGATCGTGAAGGGCTTCTCGCCCATCTCCACCGGCTTCGCCTTCCTGCCGATGGTCGCGGGCATGATCACGGGCTCCACGCAGATCGGTGCCCGCCTGATGACCCGGGTCGCACCGCGTCTGCTGATGGGCCCCGGCTTCCTGGTCGCCGCGGTCGGCATGCTGCTCCTGACGCAGCTGGAGATCGGCTCCTCGTACAGCACCGTGGTGCTGCCGGGCCTGCTGCTCCTCGGCCTCGGCATGGGTACGGCGTTCATGCCGGCCATGTCCCTGGCGACGTACGGCATCGAGCCGCGTGACGCCGGTGTCGCCTCCGCGATGGTCAACACCTCGCAGCAGGTCGGCGGCGCGATCGGTACGGCCCTGCTGAACACGTTCGCCGCCTCGGCGACGACCGCGTACATCACGGACCACATCGCCGGCGCCACGTCGCCCGCGCAGCAGAAGCTGGTGCAGGCGCAGGGTGCCGTCCACGGCTACAGCATCGCGATCTGGCTGGCCGTCGGCATCCTCGTGCTCGCCGCGGGCATCGCCTTCACCCTCATCAACACCGGCCGTCCGGACGCCAACGTGGTCTCCGGCGCGGGCGAGGGCGCGGAGGACGAGCTGAAGGTGCCCGTCATCGCCCACTGACGGCACCGACTCACTCCGGTTCTTCGGGACTTCGCGTACGGACGCGGGGTGGGGACGCCTCGTCCGTACGACTCCGGGGACTGCCCCGGCTCCCAGCACAGGGAGCCGGGGCAGTCCCATGTCCGCGGAGGCGCTCTAGCGCAGCCAGGGCAGGTCCGCCCCCGCGTCCTTCGGCTGGAGCCCCTCGGCGATGATCCGCATGGCCTCGCCGAAGGCCTTCTGCTGGTCGGGGCCGAGGCGGTCGAACAGGGCCTGGCGCACGGCGGACACATGGCCCGGCGCGGTACGCCGCAGCACCTCGTAGCCCTCGTCGGTCAGCACCGCGAACTGACCCCGCTTGTCGGACGGGCAGTCCTCGCGCCGCACCCAGCCGCTCTGCTCCAGCCGGGCGACCGCGTGTGAGAGCCGGGACCGGGTGATCTTCGCGTTCATGGCCAGTTCGGTCATCCGCAGCCGGCGGCGCGGGGCCTCGGCGAGCTGGACGAGCAGGCCGTAGTAGATGTGCGGCATGCCCGCGTCGCGCTGGAGCTGGCGGTCGAGATGGTCCTCGAGGAGGGTCGTGGCGTGCATGTAGGCGCGCCAGATGCGCTGTTCCTCGTCGGTGAGCCAGCGCGGCTCTTCAGCGGGAGCGGATGCCGTGTTCATGTACTCCACTGTACGAGCCCCTTCTTGAAAATTAAACAAACCGGGCGTAGCCTCGTCGAAGAACTTGAGACTTTAAGCAACTGCTTCAAATATCAAGCAACGCGCCGTACGATCGAGCGTGAACCCGCTGGAGGGAGCCGCCATGTCCGCCGCCACCGAGGAGCGCCCCGCACCGGAGCGCATGCCCGCCCTCTACCTGAGCCACGGCGCCCCGCCGCTCGCCGACGACCCGGTCTGGCCCGGTCAGCTCGCCGCCTGGTCCGCGGACCTGCCCCGCCCCAAGGCCATCCTCATGGTCTCCGCCCACTGGGAGGAGGCCCCGCTCGCCCTCGGCGCGACCGAGACGGTCCCGCTCGTCTACGACTTCTGGGGCTTCCCCGAGCACTACTACCAGGTGACCTACGCGGCCCCCGGTGCCCCGCGGCTCGCCGAGTCCGTACGGAAACTGCTGCGCGCGCCCGGCACGCCGGTGCAGGACATCCCGGACCGGGGACTCGACCACGGCGCGTACGTCCCGCTGGTCGAGATGTTCCCCGATGCGGACATCCCGGTGCTGCAGGTCTCCCTGCCGACGCTCGACCCGGTCCGGCTCTTCGAGATCGGACGCAGGCTGGCGCCGCTGCGCGACGAGGGCGTGCTGATCGTCGGCTCCGGCTTCTTCACCCACAACCTCGCGGCGCTGCGGCACACCGGCGGGGGAGTGCCCACCTGGTCGAGCGAGTTCGACGACTGGGGGCACCGCGCGCTGGAGGCCGGTGACGTGGACGCGCTGCTCGACTTCGAGCGCAAGTCCCCGGCGGGCCGTCTCGCCCACCCGCGCACCGAGCACTTCGCCCCGCTCTTCGTCACCATGGGCGCGGCGGACGCCGCCGGTGAACTGGACGGGCAGCGGTCCGTCATCGACGGGTTCTGGCTGGGAATGGCGAAGCGGTCGGTGCAGTTCGGCTGAGTGCGGGGACCGCCCGCAGCGGGGGCGGGCCGGGGTTCAGCGAGCCGCGGTCCCGCCCGGTGTCACGCGGTGAGGTCCTTCTCGTACCAGGCGACGTCCCAGTAGCGGCCGAACTTGCGGCCGACCTCGCGATAGGTGCCCACGTGGTGGAACCCGAAGCGTTCGTGCAGCCGCACGGACGCTTCGTTGGGCGGCACGATCCCGGCGTAGGCCCGGTGCACGTCCTCGGTCGTGAGCGCCGCGAACAGGGCCTCGTAGAGGAGCGTGCCGACGCCACGGCCCCCGGCGTCCGGGGTGACGTACGCGGTGACCTCGACCGAGGTCTCGTACGCGGGCTTCACGCGGAAGGCGCTGGATGTGGCGTACCCCAGAATCGCCTGTGAGTCCGTGTCCGTGGCAACCATCAGGCGGTGCCGTCCGTCTTCAGGGTGGGAGAGCAGCCACGGCCGGCGTTCCTCCGGCGTGAAGGGGACCGTGTCGAACGTGACGGGCGTCTCCCGCACGTAGTGGTTGTAGAGGCCGGTGAGGGCGGCGAGGTCGGCGGCGACTCCTGGTCTGACCTGCACCTCTGTACGTTCCGACGGCATCCGCCCTCCCGTGTGGTGCGACAGGGTACTGCATGATCAGAAAAATCCAGGGGCTCCTTGGGAATTCTGTCCTGATTCCAGTCGTTGTTTCCTTCGGATGCCGGGCACCCGGAATGGTGAACGGAAGTCCATGACCACCCGCAAGCCCACCATCGCAAGGGAGCACGCATGGCAACCCGTGCCGTCGCCCGTCGTAAGTCCGCCACCGGCGAGACCACCGACGCGGCACGCAGTGTTCGCGCCGTTGGCGGCGAGATCGCCGATCGCGACCTGGTCGGCATGTACCTCGACGAGATCGCGCGTACGCCGCTGCTCGACGCCGCCAAGGAAGTCGAGCTGTCCCAGGTCATCGAGGCGGGTGTGTTCGCGCAGCAGATCCTCGACGGCGAGGCGGAGGCCCAGGCGGACGCCTCACGCGAGGAGCTGGAGGCGCTGGTCGCCGACAGCGAGCGCGCGAAGGACGTGTTCATCCGCTCGAACCTCCGGCTGGTCGTGGCCGTGGCGCGCCGGTATCCGCGCAGCGGCCTCCCCCTGCTCGACCTGATCCAGGAGGGGAACGCGGGCCTGGTGCGCGCGGTCGAGAAGTTCGACTACCGCAAGGGCTTCAAGTTCTCCACGTACGCCACCTGGTGGATCCGGCAGGCCATCACCCGTTCCATAGCCGACCAGTCGCGCACGATCCGCCTCCCCGTCCACCTGGTCGAGGAGCTGGGCCGGATCCGTCGCGTGCAGCGCGAGTTCAACCGTGAGAACGGCCGGGAGCCGGAGCACGCGGAGATCGCCGCCGAGCTGGACACGACGCCGGAGCGTGTCGGTGACGTCCTGGACTGGGCCCGCGACCCGGTCTCGCTGAACATGGCGGTGGACGACGAGGGCGAGACCCAGTTCGGCGACCTCCTCGAGGACACCTCGGCCGTGTCCCCCGAGCAGTCGGTCCTCACCCTGCTGCGCAGCGAGGAGCTGGACGACCTGATCGGCCGCCTCGACCAGCGCACGGCCTCGATCATCAAGATGCGGTACGGCATCGACGACGGCCGGGAGCGCACGCTGACCGAGGTCGGCAAGCAGCACGGACTGACCCGCGAGCGGATCCGCCAGATCGAGAAGCACGCTCTGCTCGAGCTGAAGAAGCTGGCGCGCGACACCGGATTCGACGCGGCGGCGTGACCCGTGCGAGGGTGCGGGACGTGTCCGTGACGAGCGGGGCGAGCGACGCGAGTGCGCCGTACGGGTTCACTCGCGGACGGGGTACGAGACCCCGCTCGCCCGGTTCGCGCAGGGGCACGCGTGCCACGTTGGCCACAAGTCGACCAGACATGGCCATGTAAGACCGCTTCAACCTGCTGGGCTCAGGGAACAAGACTTCAGGGCCCAGGGTTCAGGGCTCCGTCCGGGCGGACGTGAGACGCCCCCAAGAACCGAGTCCCGACGCACACCCCCCCCGCGCCGGGACTCTCCCAGAGCCGGGCTCCGGCGCCTTCCCCCCCCTGGCGCCGGGGCCCGGCTCCACTTCTTCGTCCGGTGGTCCCGGCGAGCGAGAGCTTCGAGCCGGGGTCCGTGGGGCCGCGTGGGGTTTTTGGGCACGCTAAGACGGGCCACCCCGGACCTGAACCCCGGGGTGACCCGGATGGCAGATTCTGCCACAGCGGCATAGCCTGCCGTTCGTGAGCGGTAGTGAACATGAGGCAGGCGCCTCGACCGGCCGAGCGGGCTCCGGCACCGCCTTCGACCCCGCCGGGCGCGCGGCCCTGGAAGGCCCCTCGCTCGTCGAGCGGCGCAAGGCGGCCACCCGTATGGAGATCGCCCGGGCCGCCGCGGGTCTTTTCATGCGCAACGGGCTGCGGGCCACCCGCGCCGAGGACATCGCCCGCGCGGCCGGAATCGCACCCCGCACCTTCTACCGGTACTTCGCCGCCAAGGAGGAGTCGCTCGGCCCGCTCTTCGCCGCCGGTGCCCAGCGCTGGGCCGAGGCGGTCCGCGACGCACCGGCCGGCCTGCC
Source organism: Streptomyces sp. NPDC005302 (assembly GCF_040607345.1). Taxonomy (NCBI): domain Bacteria; kingdom Bacillati; phylum Actinomycetota; class Actinomycetes; order Kitasatosporales; family Streptomycetaceae; genus Streptomyces; species Streptomyces sp. NPDC005302. The sequence goes on along the minus strand of NZ_JBEXGN010000002.1, from coordinate 165,726 downwards.
CGTTCCCGAGGCGCTCCGGCACGCGGTCGTCTCCACCCTGACCCCGGGCGTCGGCGTCCGGTACGAGTCCCTCGACTGGGTCCGCTCCCTGCTGAGGCTGGCCGAGGCGAACCCGGCCCTGCTCCGGGTCTGGGGCGAGGCGTGCCAGACGGCGGAGCGGACGCTCGCGTCGGTGCTGGCGGCGAGGACGGCGGGGGCGGCAGGGGCGGTGACCGAGGCGGGGACTCCGGGCGAGGGGCCCGGTCCGGTGGCGGCCGAGGGTTCCGTGGTGCCCGGGGTCGCGGCGGTCCCCGATCTCGACGCCGGGCTGCGGTTCACGGCCGCCGTGGCCAGCGCGGCCGTCCGCGTGGCCGTCGAGGCCTGGGCGGCGGGCGACGCCACCTCCGACGGACCGGCGGGCCCCGTCGCCCTCGCGCTGCGCAACCTCGAAGCGCTGGACGGCTTCCCGTGGAGCATGCGAACGGGGTGAGGAGCGGCCTGGGTCCCGTCGCCCTCGCAACCTCGCGGCCCACGGTGGTCACCACGCACACAGACCCCGACACTCTCGGAGTCATCCTGGTCGACACCGAAGCGGCAACCCCGCACGCCGGTCGGCCGGTCCGCCGGTCTACCGGTGGGCCACGGAGCGCAGGCTCGTCACGCCCTCGCGTCCCTCACGTACGGCGTCAGTCCCCGGCGTCGCCCGCCGCGCGGCTGAGGCGCGCGCCCAAGTCTCTTACGTAGTCGCTCAGTTCCCTGGGCTCGTGGACCGTGAACTCGCAGTCGACCATCGCTATCCGCACCGCCAGCCACTCCACGGAGTCGCCGGAGGAGGCGCGGAGCCGGCAGGTGTGCTCGTCGACCGGTTCGGGGGCGCCGAGCCAGGCGGGCAGGCGTGCGGTGACGAAGTCGGCCGGTGCGGCGAAGGTGACGTCGAAGGCGTACGTCTCCTGGCGCCGGTACACCGACTGGCGCAGGTATTCGGCGGCGCTCCCGGTCGGCAGCTCGCGCGGCGTGAACCGGGCGCCGGTCGCGACGGGTTCGGTGACGCGGTCGACGCGGAACGTCCGCCAGTCCTCGCGGTCGAGGTCGTACGCGACGAGGTACCAGCGGCGGCCGGTGGACACCAGCCGGTACGGCTCGGTCAGCCGCCGCGACGCGGTTCCGTCCCCCGAGCGGTAGGCGAACCGCAACCGCTCCCGGCCCGCCACGCTCGACGCCATCACGGTCAGCGTCTCGGGCGCGATGCTCGCGCCGTCCCCGCTGGTCAGCGGTGTCGTCGCGGCCTGGAGTGTGGACACGCGGTGCCGCAGCCGGGACGGCAGGACCTGCTCCAGCTTGGCGAGCGCCCGTACGGACGCCTCGTCCACGCCCTCGACCGCGTGACCGGCACCGGCCCGCAGGCCCACCGCGATCGCCACCGCCTCCTCGTCGTCGAGGACGAGCGGCGGCATCGCCTTGCCCGCGACCAGCCGGTATCCGCCGTCGGCGCCCTTGCTCGCCTGCACCGGATAGCCCAGCTCGCGCAGCCGGTCGATGTCGCGGCGGACCGTGCGCCGGGACACCCCGAGCCGCTCGGACAGCTCGCCGCCGGGCCATTCGCGGGGCGTCTGGAGGAGGGAGAGGAGCTGGAGGAGTCGCGCCGGGGTGTCCGTCGTCATGCCCTCCAGGGTGCCGCACCACTAGGACACGATCTGACCTAATGGGGCACTAGCTTGACCGCATGACCTCCACCACCGAGTCCTCTGCGACAGAGACCTCCGATCTTCCCGGCGGGCCGGCCGCCGGCAGCGCGGCCGACCGCCGCCGCTGGTTCGCCCTCGCCATCGTGATGACCGCCGCCTTCATGGACCTGGTCGACGTCACGATCGTCAACATCGCGATCCCGTCGATTCAGCGGAACGAGCACGCCACGTTCAGCCAGATCCAGTGGATCACCGCCGGATACGCGCTGGCCTTCGCGGCGGGACTCATCACCGGTGGGCGACTCGGTGACATCCACGGCCGCAAGCGGCTCTTCCTCCTCGGCATAGCGGGCTTCACCGTCGCGTCCGCGCTGTGCGGCTTCGCGGCGAACCCGGAGATGCTCGTCGCCTCGCGCATCCTGCAGGGCGCCATGGCCGCGATGATGGTGCCCCAGGTGCTGTCGATCGTGCACGCCACCTTCCCCGCGCACGAACGCGGCAAGGTCTTCGGCCTGTTCGGCGCGATCGTCGGACTCGGCGCCGTCTCCGGCCCGCTGCTCGGCGCCCTGCTCACCGAGTGGAACCTCTTCGGTCTGGAGTGGCGGCCGATCTTCCTCATCAACCTGCCCGTCGGCGTCGTCGCGCTGATCCTCGGCCGCCGCTTCATCAGCGAGTCCAAGGCCCCGCGCGCCCTCAAGCTCGACCTGGTCGGCGTCGCCCTCGTCACCCTCGGCCTGCTGATGCTGCTCTACCCGCTGACCCGCGGCCGTGAGCTGGGCTGGCCGCTGTGGGGGTACCTGTCGATGGCCGGCTCCGCCGTCGTGTTCGCTGTGCTCGTCGCGTACGAGAAGCGGAAGGCGGCGCGGGACGGTTCGCCGCTCGTCGAGCTGTCGCTGTTCAAGGTGAAGAGCTTCGCGGCGGGCATCGCCGTGCAGACCGTCTTCGGTATCGCGCTCGGCATCTTCTTCCTGGTCTGGACGCTCTACATGCAGGTCGGCCTGGGCTGGACCGCGCTGCGGGCCGGGCTCACCGGAGTGCCGTTCTCGATCGCGGTCTCGGCGGCGGCGGGCATGTCCGTGCAGCTGCTGGTCCCGCGCTTCGGACGCAAGGTGCTCCAGGCGGGCGCCCTGCTCATGACGCTCGGAGTCCTGCTCTACATCTGGGAGTCCGACCGGTACGGCATGGACATCGCCCCCTGGCAGATGGCCCTTCCGCTGGTGGTCATGGGCGCGGGCATGGGCTTCATCGTCGCCCCGCTGACGGACGCCGTGCTCTCGGACGTCCCCCGGGAGCACGCGGGCTCGGCGTCGGGCCTGATCAACACCGTGCAGCAGATGGGCAACGCGCTCGGCCTCGGCCTGGTGTCGGTCGTCTTCTTCGGCGAGATCGGCGACCGTCTGACCGCCGACCAGGTGGGCCCCGCCTTCGCGAACGCCTTCCAGCACGCGCTGGGCTGGGTCGCCGCGGTCCTGGTCCTCATCTTCCTGGTGATGTTCGCGCTGCCCAGGAAGCCCGCCCAGCACGTGGAGGGCGTGGAGGACGAGGTCGTGACGGGAGAGGCCGACCCGAAGCAGCCGGAACTCGTCGGCTGAGAGGGCTGAGCGGCGCGAAGGCTAAGTGACCGAGAAGGCTGAGCGGCCTGAGAAGGCCCAGCGGGCTGAGTCTCGCGTCGACCGGTCGAAGGGGCCCGGCACTTCAGGTGCCGGGCCCCTTCGGGTTCCTCTTCCGCGAACTCCGGCCGCCCACGACCCGCTGCCGTCCGACGATCTCGGCCGCCCGCGAACCCCGGCGTCCGGTGAGCCCGGCCGCTCGCCCCCCGAGCCCCTCGATGTCCGTTCATGCCCGAACCGGCCCCGAACCTGTTTACTTCGCGGACATTCGCGCGTAGCCTCCGTCTGAATCCACAGGTTCGGACATCAGGCGGAGGCGAACGGACATGTACGCACCGGAGCGGCAGCAGGAGATCCTGCGGCTCGCCCGTGACGGCGGCCGGGTGGACGTCCTGTCGCTGGCCGACACGTTCCAGGTCACCGCGGAGACCATCCGACGGGATCTGAAGGCGCTGGACCGCGCCGGACTGGTGCGCCGGGTGCACGGTGGCGCGATCCCCGCGGGCCGCCTGGACTTCGAGCCCGACCTCGCCGAGCGCGAGTCGACCGCCGCCGACGAGAAGGACCGTATCGCCGAGGCCGCGATCGCCGAACTGCCGCACGACGGCACGGTGATCCTGGACGCCGGCTCCACGGTCGCCCGGCTCGCCGCGTCCCTCCCGCTGGAGGCCACGCTCACCGTCGTCACCCACAGCCTTCCGATCGCGGCCCGCCTCGCCGACCACCCCGGCGTCCAGCTCCACCTCGTCGGCGGACGGGTCCGCACCCGGACGCGTGCCGCGGTGGACGCCTGGGCGCTGCGCGCGTACGCCGAGATCCGCGCCGACGTCGTCTTCGTCGCCGCCAACGGCTTCTCGGCCTCCGGCGGACTGACCACACCCGACCTCGCGGAGGCGGCCGTCAAGCGCGCCGCCCTGCACGCGGCACGCCGGGTCGTCCTGCTCGCGGACTCCTCCAAGAGCGGCCAGGAGCACTTCGCGCGCTTCGGCGACCTCGGCGAGGTGGACCTGCTGATCACCGATCGCGGGCTCGACCCCGAGGACGCCTCCGCCGTCGAGGGCGGAGGCACCGAAGTGCTCCGCGTCTAGGGGCTGTCGCCGGACCCCACGGAGCGCGGCACGTCGTGCCGAGAGCCGAGAGCCACGCGCCGAGAGACGAGAACCACGTGCCGAGAGACGAGAGCGCATGATCCTCACCGTCACCCCCAACCCCTCGCTGGACCGTACGTACGAGGTTCCCGCGCTCGACCGCGGCGAGGTCATCCGGGCCACCGGGGAACGCGTGGACCCCGGCGGCAAGGGCGTGAACGTCTCGCGAGCGGTCGCCGCCGCCGGGCGGCACACGGTCGCCGTCCTGCCCCTCGGGGGCGCCCCCGGCGCGCTCGTCGCCGAACTCCTCGCCGCCCAGGGCATCGAGGTCGCCCCGGTCCCGGTCGCCGGGGCCACCCGCTCGAACATCTCGGTCGCCGAGCCGGACGGCACCCTGACGAAGATCAACGCGCCCGGCCCCGACCTCTGCGCCGCCGAGGCCGAACTCCTGCTGGAGACCGTCCGCCGCGTCTACCGCCCCGCCGACACCGGCTGGATCACCTGCTGCGGCAGCCTGCCCCGCGGACTCGCCCCCTCCTGGTACGCCGAACTCGTCGCCCGGGCCCACACGGCGGGCGCCCGGATCGCGCTGGACACCTCCGGTCCGGCGCTCCTCGCGGCGCTGCGCGAGCGGCCCGACGTGGTGAAGCCCAACGCCGAGGAACTCGCCGCGGCGGTCGCCCGTCCCCTCGCCACGGTGGGCGACGCGGTGAAGGCGGCCGAGGAACTGCGCGCGATGGGCGCGCGCGCCGTGCTCGCGAGCCTGGGCGCCGACGGGCAGGTGCTCGTCGACGGCGCCGGCACGTGGTTCGGCAGCGCCCGCGTCGACACCGTACGCAGCAACGTGGGCGCCGGTGACGCCTCGCTCGCCGGGTTCCTGATCGCCGGGGGCAGCGGGCCGTCGGCCCTCGCCTCGGCGGTCGCGCACGGCGCCGCCGCCGTCCAGCTCCCCGGCAGCGTGATGCCGGGTCCCGACGACCTCGCCCCGGACACCGTGACCGTCACGACGGAGGTCCCGGAGTCCCGCCCCCTGACGGAGCCGGTGGCATGACCGGCCCCGCCCCCGCCGAACCGAGCACCCCCGTCCCCGACCCCGTCCCCCCTTTCGTCGCCGTCCCCACTTCCGTCCCCGTCCCCACTTCCGTTCCCGCCCATGACTCCCCCCGGGCGATACGCGAGCGAAGGAGCCCGCGATGAGCGAGATGATCACCGCGGACCTGGTCGATCTCGACCTGTCCGCCGACACCAAGGAGGCGGCGGCGCGTGCCCTCGCCGAGCGCATGGCGGCCCTGGGCCGGGTCACCGACCTGGACGGCTTCCTCGCCGACGTGGCCGCCCGCGAGGCCCAGATGCCGACCGGCCTGGACGGCGGCATCGGCATCCCGCACTGCCGCAGCGAACACGTCACGGAACCGACGCTCGCCTTCGGACGCAAGGCCGCGGGGATCGACTTCGGCGCACCCGACGGCCCCGCCGACCTGATCTTCCTGATCGCCGCTCCGGCGGGCGCGGACGACGCCCACCTCACCATCCTGTCGGCGCTCGCCCGGCAGTTGACGAACGCCGAGTTCACCACCGCGCTGCGTGCGGTGGACGACACGCGGACCGCGGCGGCGCTCATCCGCGGCGACCGGTCCGCGGCGCCCGAGGACGCCCCCGCACCCGCCGGGAACGCCGAGCCGCCGACGGCCTCCACGCCCTCCGTGCCCTCGACGGCCTCCGCCGAGGGCGCCGCTGCCGCCGACGCGGCCCCGGCGCCGGACGCGACCACCGAGGACGGATCCGCCCCGGCGCCGGGCGACACCGCCGCTCCGGAAGGCCGCCCGTTCCGTGTCGTCGCCGTCACCTCCTGCCCCACCGGCATCGCGCACACCTACATGGCGGCCGAGTCCCTGGAGAACGCGGGCCGCGAGGCCGGGGTCGAACTCGTCGTGGAGACACAGGGATCCGCCGGCTTCACCCGCCTCGACCCGGCGGTGATCGCGGCGGCGGACGGCGTGATCCTCGCGCACGACGTGCCCGTACGGGAGAAGGAGCGCTTCGCCGGGAAGCCGACCGTCGACGTCGGTGTGAAGGCGGGCATCAACCGGGCCGCCGAACTCGTCGCCGAGGTGCGGGAGAAGGCCGCCCGCGGCGAGGTGACCGCCGGACCGGCCTCCGCCGGATCGTCCCCCGGCACGCCCGTCGAGCGCACCGGTGAAGCCGGCGAGGGCTACGGCACCCGGCTCCGCACCTGGCTGATGTCCGGGGTGAGTTACATGGTCCCGTTCGTCGCCGCGGGCGGTCTGCTCATCGCCCTCGGCTTCGCGATCGGCGGCTGGCAGGTCAACAAGGCACCCTCCGTCATGGACCACTTCGTGTGGACCCAGGCGGACAGCTGGGGTGCGCTGCTGTTCCAGATCGGCGGCGTCGCCTTCAACTTCCTGATCCCGGTCCTGGCCGGCTACATCGCCTTCGGCATGGCGGACCGGCCCGGCCTCGTCCCCGGCTTCGTCGGCGGCTCGATCGCCCTCACCATCAACGCGGGCTTCCTCGGCGGCCTCGCGGCGGGCCTGATCGCCGGTGGCGTGGTGATGGCGATCCAGAAGGTCCGCATCCCGGCGGCGGTGCGCGGCATCATGCCGGTGGTGGTGATCCCGCTGATCTCCTCGGCGGTCGTCGGGTTCCTGATGTTCGTGGTGATCGGCAAGCCCATCGCGTCCGCCCAGAAGGGCATGACCGACTGGCTGAACGGCCTCACCGGCACGAACGCCGTCCTGCTCGGCGCCCTGCTCGGCCTGATGATGTGCTTCGACCTCGGCGGCCCGGTCAACAAGGTCGCCTACACCTTCGCCACCGCCGGGATCGCCGTCACGAACCCCGGCGACTCGGCGATGAAGATCATGGCGGCCGTGATGGCGGCGGGCATGGTCCCGCCGCTGGCGATGGCCCTCGCGACGACCGTGCGCGCCAGGCTCTTCACTCCGGCCGAGCGCGAGAACGGCAAGGCCGCCTGGGTCCTGGGCGCCTCCTTCATCACCGAGGGCGCGATCCCCTTCGCCGCCGCCGACCCGCTGCGCGTCATCCCCTCCGCGATGGCGGGCGGCGCTGTCACCGGTGCCCTGTCGATGACGTTCGGCGCCACGCTGCGCGCCCCGCACGGCGGCATCTTCGTGGTTCCGCTGATCGGCAACCCGTTCCTCTACCTGATCGCCATCGCCGCCGGCGTCGGCGTCACCACCGCGCTGGTCGTCGTCCTGAAGGGCCTGCGCAAACAGTCCCCGGCGGGCACCGGCGCCGAAAGCACCGGCACCAGCGCGGCGTCCCCGACCGGTTCGAAGGAGCCGGTCGCGGCCTGAACCGCCCGTCACCGTGCCCCTTTGGGGCAGCTGTGAGGCGTTCACCGCTTCTGCGAGATGCGTCACGGTCCGGGCCCAAAGTCCCGGACCGTGGTGTCTACTGGGGCGCATGCCCGAGCACGTGTCGATCCTCCAGCTGACCGGCGTGGCGTTCCTCGCGCTGGCGACCGCCGTCTGGGTCGTCGGCCTGGCCCGCCTGCTGCGCGGCGGGCCTTCCGGCGCCGTGACGCCGCATCCCGGCGAAGCACTCCGGGCCCTGCCCGGTCAGCGCCGCTCCGGCCCCGACTCGGAATCCGTGGAACTGACTCCCGAGGAACGTGCCGCATTCGCGCGCCTGGTACGGCAGTTCAGCGACAGCCGGCCATAGGGCGACGAGTCCGCAGGTCCGTAGGTCCTCGGGGTCGCGCGGCCGGTCAGCCGAGTCGGGCCGCGCGCCGCTCCATGGCGTCCCGCGCCGCGTCCTCCGTCGCGTACACCTCGCACATGTGCCGGCGGTCCGGCGTCGCGGTGTGCTCGACCTCCCACAGGGAGATCTCCTGCCCGTCCCGCAGCAGGAACGCGTGCTCGTACAGCGAGAAGGACAGCCCCGCCTGTCCGGTGCGTCCGGGGCGGCCGAAGGCCTGGGTGATCTGGTGCGCGAACGCCTCGCGCAGCAGCAGCGCCGACAGCTCGGCGTCCGGCCCGTCCGCGTTCTCCGCGCGCCGCAGGAGCCGGCGCGCGTGATCCGCGGAGGCGTCGGGCACGTACGTGTGCCGCGGCTCCGGAATCGACGACAACTGCACGAACGCGGGCAGTTCGAAGTCCGGCGCGTCCGGCGGGAGAGCGAGCCGGGCCGTGGCCGCCCGCACCTCTTCCTCGTCGATGTACACCTCGTGCTGTGCGTCGCGGCCGACCGCCGTGTTGTGCACGAGCTCCCACAGCGTGACGGCCGAGCCGTCGGAGAGCAGCCACGTGTGCCGGTACGTCTCCCGGTGCAGTCCGGCGCTGTGGTGCGCGGAGTGCAACGAGCTGTCGTGCGCCAGCGCGCAGTCGAGAAGCCGTATCGTCTCGTCGGGCAGCTCGAACGAGTTCAGGGCGCGGCCCAGAAGCCTTTCGAGATGCTCCTCCGGAGACTCGGGCGACTCGGGTGGTTCGTACGCTGCTGTCTCGTACGGAACGCTCAAGGTTTCTCCCGGCGTTGCTGCATGTCACCTTGTGGGTGCATACCGTAGCCCCTCGGTCGGACATCATGTCCGCGAACCGAGAAAACGTACGGACGGAAAACGGGCGGGCCGCGCGGGGAGTTCCCGCATGACCCGCCCGGCACTCAAAAGGCCCTCGTCAGACGGCACTTCCGGCGGTCCAGGCACTCCACGACATGTTCCAGCCGTTGAGCCCGTTGTCCGGTGCGACCGTCTTGTCGGGGGAGTTCCTGACCGTCACGACGTCCCCGACGAGCGAGTTGTCGAAGAACCACTTGGCGGGGGTGGCGCCCTGCGTGCCCTGCTCGTCGGCGAGACCGACACAGCCGTGACTGGTGCCCTGCCGGCCGAAGGGCGCGTCCCCGCGGCTGTACCAGTAGTTGCCGTGGATGAACGTCCCGGACGACGTCAGACGCATCGCGTGCGGCACGTCGGGGATGTCGTACTCGCCGCCGTACCCGACCGTCGAACCGTTCATCCGCGTCCGCGCGAACTTCTCCGAGATCACCATCTGCCCGTTGTACGTGGTGTGCTCGGGGCTGCCCGCCGAGATCGGCACGCTCTTGAGGGTCTTTCCGTCCCGCACGACCGTCATCGTCTGGGTGTTCACGTCGACCGTGGAGACCTGGGAGCGGCCGACGGTGAAGGTGACGGTCTTCTTCTGCACCCCGTAGACGCCGTTGGCGCCCTCGACCCCGTCAAGGTCGATCTTCATGCTGACCTTGGAGCCGGCCTTCCAGTACTCCTCGGGCCGGAAGTCGAGGCGCTGTGCCCCGAACCAGTGGCCCACGACCCGCTGGCTGCTGCTGGAAGTCACCTCGATGTGCGACTGGACGGTCTTCTTGTCGCCGATCGCCTTGTCGAAGGTGAACGACACCGGCATGCCGACCCCGACCGTGGCCCCGTCGTCCGGCGTGTACGTGCCGATGAAGCTGTTGCCCGAAGAGACCGTGGTGAAGATCGAGTTGGCCGCCGCGGTCCGCCCCTCCGCGTCCTTCGCCGTCGCCGAGATCTGGTACTTCGTGCCCCGCTCCAACTGCCCCTTCGGCTTCCAGGAGCCGCCGTTCGCCGCGACCGCCCCCGGTACGGCCGTCCCGCTCCCGGCGACCGTCATCTTCACGTCGGTCAGCCTGCCGTGGCTCACCTTCACGCCCGTCGCGTTGATGGACGCGCTCGTCGAGCCGTCCTTGGCCGAGATGACGATCCGGGCCGTGGACGTCCGGGCGGAGTTCTCGCCGCCCTTGCCGTCGTTTCCACCCGTGGTGTCGGCGCTGGCGTCGCCGCCGCAGGCGGTGAGGGTGAGGGCGCCGATCATCAGGGCGGCACAGGCCCCCAGTGCGCGCGCTGTCCTGTTCGGCGTTGTCACGGCTGCTCCCCGTTGTCGTCGTCTGCGGCGTCCGCTGCGGTACGGGGTGAAAGAGCGAGCGGCGCCGTGAGGGGTTCCCGTCGGCTCGGGCCGGGGACCGTCACGTGACAGAACCAGGACAATCGCCCAGCCCGAAGGCCGGACACCCCCTGGAACCCGTCGTCCGGTCCAGGCCCTACCCCCTTCCGTACAACTCCTCGTACGACGGCCACGCCCCGCCCGGTCCGTCCACCGGACCGGCGGCGCGCACGGCCCGCACGATGGCGCGCGTCACCAGGTCCGCGCCCGCCGCGAGGATCTCGTTCAACGCGAGCGGGTTCCCGGCGTCGAGCGGGACGCCGCCCGTGGCCAGCGCGAACACCGTGTCCCCGTCGTTCAGCAGATGCACCGGCCGCACGGCGCGGGCGATCCCGTCGTGCGCCGTGCCCGCGAGCTTCTGCGCCTGCGCGCGCGTCAGGTCGGCGTCGGTCGCGACCACGGCCAGCGTGGTGTTCAGCGGCGGCGGCGCGTTCTTCGCCGCGGACTCGGCGAGCCGCCGCCGAGCGGCCGCGTGCACCGGCGCGGCCGGATACGCCGCACGTCCCCCCATCAACTCCCCGTACAACGCGCCCGTCTCCGGTTCCATCACCGAGCCGGCCGCGTTGGCCACCACCAGCGCGCCGACCGTGATGCCGGACCCCAGCACGACACTCGCCGTCCCGACCCCGCCCTTCATCTCCCCGACCACCGCTCCCGTCCCCGCGCCCACCCCTCCCTCGGGCACCTCGGCGCCCGGCTCGCTCGCGTCCGCCGCCTCGACCGCGGCCCGCCCGGTGGCGGCGTCCGGCCGGCACCGGAAACCCCCGCCCCGGCCCAGATCGAAGACGCAGGCCGCGGGCACGACCGGTACGACGTGCAGCGGGTCGGGCCCCACCCGGACCCCGCGCCCGCGCTCCTCCAGCCAGGCCATCACGCCCGACGCCGCGTCCAGCCCGTAGGCGCTGCCGCCGGTCAGCACCACCGCCTCGACCCTCTGCACGAGGTTGCGGGGATCGAGCGCGTCGGTCTCCTTGGTGCCGGGCCCGCCGCCCCGCACGTCCACGGCGGCGACCGCACCGCCCTCGGGGGCGAGCACGACCGTCGTCCCCGTGAGCCACCCGTCGCCGGTACGCGTCGCGTGTCCCACCCGAAGACCGGCCACATCCGTCAGAGCGTCAACTGTCATGCGCCCAGTGTTCCCCGGCCCCGGCCCCGCGCAGCCGCACCGGGGGACCTCGACTCCCGCGCGGCTACGCGCCCACCGTCGCCTCGCGCGCCACCATCCGCGCCGACAGCGCCACGCCCAGCGCCACGGCCAGCGCCGTGACGACGCCCGCGGCGGGCACCGCCCAGTCGCCGAGGAAGGTGCACAGGATGACCAGCAGGGCGGTGGTCGGCAGGACGAGCTGCTGACCGATGCCCACCTTGAAGTAGCGGGAGTGCAGCACCCACACGGCGAGGAAGTACAGCGCGGTCGGCAGCGTCACCGCGGCGGACGCGGCGAGGGTCGAGATATGCGCGGTGCCGACCGCCTGCTCGACCGCAACCTCCAGGCCGGCCCCGATCGCGGCGGCCGACGCGAAGATCAGATAGTGCCCGTACCCCCACAGGAACGCCTGGCCGCTGGTCCGCAGGTGACCGTGGATCGGCACCACGAAGTAGATCCACCACGCGGAGAACACGATCAGCAGCCCGCCCGCCGCGATCGGCAGCAGCTCACCCAGCGCGTCGTGCTCGTCCACCGCGGACTTCACCGCGACCGTGGCCGCGGCGATCGTCTCGCCCAGCACGATGATCGTGAACAGCCCGAACCGCTCGGAGATGTGGTGCGGGTGCCAGGACGTCGGATGGTCCTTCTCCGCGAACAGGGGGACGCACAACTCGGCGATCGCCACGACGAGGAACACCCACGGGCGGGCCGCCTCGGGCGCGAGCACCAGGCCGAGCCAGCCGACCTGGCAGAGCAGCACGCCGCCCGCGTACCGCAGGGCCATCGTTCTTTCGGCGCCCTCCGTGGACCGCGCCACCCGCAGCCACTGCGTGATCAGTGCGAACCGCATGATCACGTAGCCGATCCAGACGACCATGAAGTCGTGGCTCTCGAAGGCCTTCGAGACCCCGGCGGCGAGCACCAGCACGCCCGCGATCTGCACCAGGGTGACGATCCGGTAGAGCACGTCGTCGTTGTCGTACGCCGACGCGAACCAGCTGAAGTTCATCCACGCCCACCAGATGGCGAAAAAGATCATCGCGTAGTTGAGGATGCCCTTGCCCGCGTGTCCCTCCGCCACGGAGTGCACCAGCTCGGCGCCGGCCTGCGAGATGGCCACCACGAAACACAGGTCGAAGAAGAGCTCCAGCGGTGACGCCACCCGGTGCGCCTCTTCGCGCCCGCGGGCGGTCATTCTGCGCAGGGGACGACGGCTCGCGGGCCGTGCCGCCGCGGTGGACTCGGGAGTGGAACGGGAGGTCATGCGGCCAAGCACAGCAGAAAAGCGCCGCGAATTGGTGTGAAGACGATCTCGGGTGGCCGTGGCGCCGAAGTCCCCCGGGCGGCTTCGCGCCGGACCCCTGCCGCCCGCGACGTACTCTGGAGGCATGAGTGACGCCCCCGCCTCCGAACCGTGCGATCCGAAGCCGGCGCTGGTCTTCGACGACCCGCTGAGCCAGCAGTCCTCGGACGACACGGACCGCGGATGGGGAGAGCAGGCCGACAGCACCGGTGACAGTGCCGCCGACCTGAAGCGCTTCCTCGACGAGAAGCCGCCCCACCACATCTGAGCGCGGCCCCAGGGGCCCGCCGTCAGCTTTCGCGGTGGCCGTTGCCCCGCTGCGCGACCAGCGCGTCGCGGATCTCCTTGAGCACCTCCAGCTCGGTCAAGTCCATGACCTCCTGGGTGCTCTCCTTCGCCTTCTGACGGGCGGCCTGCCGGGCCAGGAACTTGGCCATCGGCAGGACCATCAGGAAGTACACGACGGCGGCCGTGATCACGAAGCTGAGCGTGGCCCCCAGCACCGAACCCCACATGATGCGGATGCCCTCGGCGGTGTCGCCGGTGCCGGTGCACGGGTCCTGCAGACAAGAGCTGTAGTTGTCGAGGTTCTTCGTCCCGATCGCCCCGACCACCGGGTTGATGATGCCCTTCACCACGGAGTTGACGATGTTGGTGAAGGCTGCGCCGATGACCACGGCGACGGCCAGGTCGATGACGTTGCCGCGCATCAGGAAGGCCTTGAAGCCCTCCCAGACGCCGGGCTGCTGCTTCTCGCTCACCAGGAGGCCCCTCTGCACAAGTCGTGGAACAAGCAGCTCCGAAACCTACGGCAGGGCCTGCCGGTGGTGTCCAATTGGGGCGCTCCAACGAGGGACTTGGCATGGTTTCTCCCCTCATCGCAACGTCACCGCCAGCCGTGACGTCGTGCCCGCGCCGGCCAGCCGCACGGCCGTCGGGCGGGGTACGGCGAGGACCACCAGCGCCCCTGTCTCGGTGGCGCCGACGTCCGGCACCTCGGTGACACGCGCACCGGTCGCCACCACCCGCACCGCGCCACCGCTGTCCGCGGCCACCACGTCCACGCGGTCGCCGGGGTGCAGCAGCCCGACCGTCGCACCGTCGGCGATCCGGACGGGAGCCGTCACGGTCCGCACGGGGCGCGTCACGGGTGTGCGCGCGGGGCCGGATCCGGCGGCGGTGGGGGCGACACCGGCGGCCGGAGTGGGCACCGGGTGTCCGCGCGCCCCTTCGGCGTCCTGCGGGCCGGCCGCCACGAGCGCGGCCGCCGTCATCGCCAGGCCCGCGGCGATCGCCCGCCTCCGGTGCCGCACGAGACGCCGCAGCCGGTACCGCCCGCCGCGCACATGGACCGGCGCGAAGAGCGGCACGGCGCACGTCGGAGGAGCGTCCGTGCCGGGTGGACGGTCGAGTCCCGTGTGCTGTTCCCGCGAAGGGCGTTGGCGGCGGGGCGGTGCGGGTTGCTGTGGCCGCGGATGGAGTGCTGCCGTCTGCTGTGACCGCGGCGGGAGTTGGGTTTGCGGGACGGGCTGAACGGGGCGGGTGTACTGAGCCATGGAGACCACCACCTGTGACGAGGGACCGGCTTGCGATCCCACGATGAGGCCTCGCGACGGTGCCCGCCGGAGCCGGTGGACCGTCGACGGATTGTGGACAACTCCCTCACCCGAACGGGACGTTCCGCCCCGCCCGCTTCACTCCGGCTCGACCCGCCCGCACCACTCCCGCTCGCCCCGTGCCGCCCCACCCCGCACCACTCCGGCCCCGCACCACTCCGCCCGGGCCCGTCCGCCACCAGCCCCCAAGCGGCACCCCGGCAAGATCCGCCCCGAAGGACCTGAAGGACCTGAAGGACCCGAAGGCCCCGAAGGCCCCGCGGCGCCTACGGCAGGTCGAACCCCGGGTCCATCCCGCCCAGGGCCGTCGTGCACAGGCAGTCCCGTGCGCCGTTCTCCGGGAGCCCCGCGACCGCGTCGAAGAGCACGCCCCGCAGCCGGTCCACGTTCGCCGCGAACACCTTCAGCACGTCGTCGTGGGAGACACCCTCGCCGCTCTCGGCGCCCGCGTCCAGGTCGGTGACCAGCGTCAACGACGTGTAGCAGAGCTCCAGCTCGCGGGCGAGCGCCGCCTCCGGGTGCCCGGTCATGCCGACCACCGACCAGCCCTGTGCCTGGTGCCAGAGGGACTCGGCCCGGGTCGAGAATCGGGGACCCTCCACGACGACGAGCGTGCCGCCGTCCACCGGTTCCCAGTTCCGGCCGCGGGCGGCCTCCAGGGCGACCTCGCGGCCGACAGGGCAGTAGGGGTCGGCGAGTGACACGTGCACCACGTTCGGCACGGAGCCGCCCGGCAGCGGCAGCCCGTCGAAGTAGGACTGGGCCCGCGACTTCGTACGGTCCACGAACTGGTCCGGGACGAGCAGGGTGCCCGGCCCGTACTCCTGGCGCAGACCGCCCACCGCGCAGGGCCCGAGGATCTGACGCGCGCCGACGGAACGCAGCGCCCACAGGTTGGCCCGGTAGTTGATGCGGTGCGGCGGCAGATGGTGGCCGCGGCCGTGGCGGGGGAGGAACGCGACGCGCCGGCCGGCGATCTCGCCGAGGAACAGGGAGTCGCTGGGAGGGCCGTAAGGGGTGTCGACCTGGAGTTCGGTCACGTCGTCGAGGAAGGAGTAGAAGCCCGAGCCGCCGATGACACCGATCTCGGCGCGGCTCGTCGCGTGCTCCGCGGCCGGCCTCTGTGGGTTGTCCGTATTCGCCATGGACCGCACCCTAGGGCCTGTCGTCCGGATCGGGCCGACAGGGCCTACGGGGCCGGGGGAACGCCGAAGACCCCGTCGTCACAGGGCGACGGGGTCGGGCGTGAACGAGCCTGGAAAAAGCCTCACGGGGCCGGGGCGGTCGCCCTGGCCGGCCGCGGAGGTCCTAGGCGGCGGAGCTGCCGGCCGAGCCGGAGCCCGACGACTTCGCGTCCGAGGACGACGAGGGCGACGAGCCGGACGTCGACTTCGCGTCGGACGACGCCGCGGTGGACGTCGACGGCTTGGACGCGGGCGAGCTGCTCGACGAGGAGCCGCGGCTGTCATTGCGGTAGAAGCCGGAGCCCTTGAAGACAATGCCGACGGCCGAGAACACCTTCTTCAGGCGGCCACTGCAGTTGGGGCACTCGGTCAGGGCATCGTCGGTGAACTTCTGCACCGCCTCGAGGCCCTCGCCGCATTCGGTGCACTGGTACTGGTAGGTCGGCACTTGTCTTCCTCCTGGCACTCTCACTCAATGAGTGCTAACGACGGTCCATAGTGACGTATTCCGCGGGATCAGTCCACTGTCACCGGCACTCGGTGACCGACGCCACGTGCGACCGTCCTGCTCGGGGCGCTCGTGGAGAGACGTGACCGCAGGGTCAGGAGTGTCGCCAGCGCAAGGACCGTACCGGCCATCGGCACCAGGAAGCCGGCGCCGTCCCAGGCGTGGTCCTCCAGCTGGCCGGCGACCGTGACAGCCGCCGCCTGGCCGAGCGCGACCGCGCCGGTGAGCCAGGTGAAGGCCTCGGTGCGGGCGCCCTGCGGGACCAGACTCTCGACCAGGGTGTAGCCGGTGATCAGGGCCGGGGCGATGCACATGCCGACCAGCAGGCCGATGCCCGAGAGCACGATCACGGAGTGCGCGGCCCACAGTCCGGAGGCGGTCAGCGCGAGGGCGGCGTACCCGACGAGGAGCCGCCGCTGCGGGGCGATCTTCCAGGCGACGGCGCCGCAGACGATGCCGGAGACCATGTTGCCCGCCGCGAAGACGCCGTACAGGACGCCGTTCAGGCCGGGCTCGCCGATCGACTCGCTGAACGCGGCCAGGGAGACCTGCATGCCTCCGAAGACGGAGCCGATGCCCAGGAACGTCACGATGAGGACGCGCACCCCGGGGACGCGCAGCGCGGAACCGTGCTCCACGCGCGTGTGCCGGTCGGCGGAGACGGAGGGCTGGGTGCTCCTCTGTGCGGCGAACAGCAGGCCGCCGACGAGGGTCAGCGAGGCCTCCGTGAGCAGGCCCGCGGCGGGGTTGACGCCCGTGCACAGGGCGGTGGCGAGCAGCGGGCCGAAGACGAAGGTGAGTTCGTCGGTGACGGACTCGAAGGCGGCCGCGGTCGTCATCAGGGGGGAGCCCTGGAGCTTCACGCCCCAGCGGGCCCGGACCATGGGGCCGACCTGCGGAACCGAGGCGCCGGTGGGTACGGCGGCGGCGAAGAGCGCCCACAGCGGGGCGTCCGCCAGTGCCAGCGCGGTCAGGGAGAGGCCTGCCACGGCGTGCACGAGGACGCCGGGCAGCAGAACGGCCCGCTGCCCGTGGCGGTCGGCCAGCCGCCCGGTGAAGGGCGCGAAGAGGGCCATGGCGACGCCGGTGACGGCGGCGACGGCGCCGGCCGCCCCGTACGAGCCGGTGGTGTGCTGCACGAGCAGCACGATGGAGATCGTCAGCATGGCGAAGGGCTGCCGTGCGGCGAATCCGGGGAGCAGGAACGTCCAGGCGCCGCGGGTGCGCAGCAGCTGTCCGTATCCAGGACGGGAGGTGACCGTGGATGCCACGGCCCGTGCCTTTCTGCCGCCTGGTAGCGCGCCCGTGCGGGGGCGCCGAGAGCTGTCCTCTTGCGCGGATCTGCGGTAGATACCGGCGTCCTCGGCAGGAGGGCGTCACGGCCGCCATACGGTCGCGCCAGCTCTGCGTCAGGCAGAGTTGGTCCGATCTAGGTGTGCCTTCATCCTACAGGGGCGGGCACCCCCCTTGCCTGTGAAAGGGAGCACCGTAGCGGCGCGCGCCTGGGAATGCCCACTGCCCCCTGTTGTCCCGTTAAAGGCCCTTCTGGTGGGCCGTGTGGCCGCGCTGGTTCTCGGTGGCGACCTCGCCGGTGCCCAGCCAGCCGGCCAGCTTGCCGCCCTGGCCCACCGCGCGGAGCCGCTTCTCGGCCGCGTCGCGGACCGGGTCGGTGGCGACCACGAGCAGTTCGTCGCCGAGCCGCAGCACCGTCGTGGGCATGGGGACGAAGGACTTCCCCTCCCGTACGACGAGGGTGACCGCGGCGCCCGGGGGCATCCGCAGCTCGCCCACCTCGACGCCGTGCATCCGGGACCCCTCGGGGACGGAGACCGACAGCAGGTGGCCGCGCAGCCGTTCCAGGGGCGCCGACTCGATGCCGAGGTCGGCGGCGCCGGGGGGTGCTCCGAGCCGGAGTTTGCGGGCCAGCCAGGGCAGGGTGGGGCCCTGGACGAGGGTGTAGACGACGACCAGGACGAAGACGATGTTGAAGATCCGCCGGCTGTCCGAGACGCCGTTCACCATGGGGATGGTCGCCAGGATGATGGGCACGGCGCCGCGCAGGCCCGCCCAGGAGAGCAGGGTCTGTTCCTGCCAGGGCATGCGGAAGGGCGCCAGGCTGACGATGACGCTGAGGGGCCGCGCCACCATCGTGAGCACCAGGCCGACGAGGAGCGCGGGCACGACGTCGTCGCCCATCTCGTGCGGTGTGACCAGCAGGCCGAGCAGGACGAACATGCCGATCTGGGCGATCCAGCCGAGCCCCTCGGCGAAGCCGCGGGTGGCGGGCCAGTGCGGGAGCTTCGCGTTGCCGAGCAGCATGGAGGCCAGGTAGACGGCGAGGAACCCACTGCCGTGCGCGAGTGCTCCGGCGGCGTAGGCGACGACGGCGATGGCCATGACGGCGATCGGGTACAGGCCGGAGGCGGGGAGCGCCACGTGCCGCAGTCCGAAGGCGCCGAGCCAGCCGACCGCGATCCCGATGGCGGCGCCGATCGCGAGTTCCAGGGCTATCTCACCCACCAGTACGTACCAGTGCTCCACCGGTCCGGCGGTGGAGAACGCGACGACGAGGATGACCACCGGGGCGTCGTTGAACCCGGACTCGGCCTCCAGGATGCCCGTCACGCGCGCGGGCAGCGGGATCTTCCGCAGGACGGAGAAGACCGCCGCGGCGTCCGTCGAGGACACCACCGCCCCGACGATGAGGGCCTGCCGCCAGTCAAGGTCGATCAGGTAGTGCGCCGCCGTCGCGGTGACGCCGACGCTCACCGCGACACCCACCAGTGCCAGCGAGGAGGCCGCCGGCAGGGCCGGCTTGATCTCCTTCCACTTCGTGCCGAGTCCGCCCTCGGCCAGGATCACGACCAGGGCCGCGTATCCGATGACCTGGGTCAGTTCGGCGTTGTTGAAGTGGACGTCGCCGACGCCGTCCTGGCCCATGGCGACGCCGATCCCCAGGTACACGAGCAGGGTGGGGAGCCCGCTGCGTGAGGAGATCCGGACCGCCGCGACGGCGACGAGCAGGACGAGCGCGCATACGAGCAGGAGCTGGTTGAGGTGGTGGACAGTCAGGGGCTGTTTCCTTTCTCGCCGATCCGGTCCCGCCGGGACGAGTACGCGGATCCGAGCACCGGAAGCCGGGTACTTCAGTGCAAGTACTTCGTTACCTTACCTAACTCTTGACGCTTTCTTGACGTTCCGGGAGGCAAGATCGAACGCTCGTGCTTCCCGGTTCCCCACTCCGCGTCAAGGCGCGGTTGGCCCTGCGCCTATGGTTGCTCCAGCACTCCAGGACCGCCTGCCGCTCGCGTTAGGACAGCAAGGACAGCGATGCCCCCCAACACCACCGCCTCTTCCGGCCAAAAGCCCGGCAAGTCCGGCAGGAAGAAGGGGCGCAAAGCCCGACTGTTCTTGATTGTCCTGGTTCTTGCCATCATCGGGGGCATCGCCTTCGGCGCGTACTGGAGCGTCAGCACCGTGCGCGCCTCCTTCCCGCAGACCAAGGGCTCCATAAAGCTCGACGGTCTCTCGGGCCCGGTGGACGTGAAGCGCGACGGCAACGGGATCCCCCAGGTCTACGCCTCGTCCGACGAGGACCTGTTCATGGCCCAGGGCTTCGTCCAGGCGCAGGACCGGTTCTACGAGATGGACGTGCGCCGCCACATGACCTCGGGTCGGCTGTCCGAGATGTTCGGCAGCGGGCAGGTCAAGAACGACGAGTTCCTGCGCACCCTCGGCTGGGACCGGGTGGCGCAGAAGGAGTACGACACCAAGCTGTCGGCCTCCACCAAGAAGTACCTTCAGGCGTACGCCAAGGGAGTCAACGCCTACCTGAAGGGCAAGGACGGCAAGGACATCTCCCTGGAGTACGCCGCCCTCGGCTTCAGCAACGACTACTCGCCCAAGCAGTGGACCCCGGTCGACTCCGTGGCCTGGCTCAAGGCGATGGCCTGGGACCTGCGCGGCAACATGCAGGACGAGATCGACCGCTCTCTGATGACGAGCCGGCTCGGCCCGAAGCAGATCGCCGACCTCTACCCGGAGTACCCCTACAGCCGGAACAAGGCGATCGTCCAGGAGGGCGCGTACGACAGCGTCTCCGGGACGTACTCCCCGGCCGGCACCGCCTCGGGCTCGGCGTCCACGGCGGGCACGGGGCTCGCGGGCAACACCGAGGCGCCCTCCGGGTTCCAGAGCCAGCTCTCGGGCCTCTACGACGTCCTCGACAACGTGCCCACCGCCGTCGGCGTCAACGGCAACGGCATCGGCTCCAACTCCTGGGTCGTCTCGGGCAGCCACACCATCACCGGCAAGCCGCTGCTCGCCAACGACCCGCACCTGTCGGCCTCGCTGCCCTCGGTCTGGTACCAGATGGGCCTGCACTGCACGTCGCTCTCCGCCAAGTGCCAGTACGACGTCGCCGGCTACACCTTCGCGGGGATGCCCGGCGTGGTCATCGGCCACAACCAGGACATCGCCTGGGGCATGACCAACTCCGGGGTCGACGTCACCGACCTCTACCTGGAGAAGATCACCGGCGAGGGCTACACGTACGACGGCAAGGTGCTGCCCTTCACCACCCGCAAGGAGACCATCAAGGTCGCGGGCGCTGCGAGCAAGACGATCGTCGTCCGGTCGACCGAGGACGGCATGCCACTGCTCTCCGACCGTGACGACGAACTGGTCAAGGTCGGCAAGAAGGCCACCGTCGACTCCGGGGCGCCCGACCGCGGGGACGGCTACGCGATCGCGCTGCGCTGGACCGCGCTGAACCCCGGCAACTCGATGGACGCCGTCTTCGAGATGGACAAGGCGTCGGACTGGACCGAGTTCCGCAAGGCATCCACGTCCTTCGACGTGCCCTCGCAGAACCTCGTGTACGCCGACACCGAGGGCAATATCGGCTACCAGCTGCCCGGCAAAATCCCCACCCGCGCCGAGGGCGACGACGGTTCGCTCCCCTCGCCCGGCTGGGAGTCCAAGTACCGCTGGACCGGCTACATCAAGCAGTCCGCGCTGCCCTACGAGTACAACCCGAAGCGCGGCTACATCGTCACCGCGAACCAGGCGGTCGTCGACAAGGACAAGTACCCCTACACGCTGACCACGGACTGGGGTTACGGCACGCGCAGTCAGCGGATCAACGACCTGATCGAGTCGAAGATCAACGGCGGGGGCAAGATCTCCACCGACGACATGCGGCAGATGCAGCTCGACAACAGCAGCGAGATCGCCAAGCTGATCGTGCCGAAGCTGCTCAAGATCGACGTGGCCGACAAGGACGTCCGCCAGGCGCAGAAGCTCCTGGAGGGCTGGGACTACACCCAGGACTCCGACTCCGCGGCGGCCGCCTACTTCAACGCCACCTGGCGCAACATCCTCAAGCTCGCCTTCGGCAACAAGCTGCCCAAGGAACTGCGGGTCAAGGGCCAGTGCCTGAACGTCGACCGGGTCGACACCACGGGTCCCGCGGACGAGGACCAGAAGGTGCGCGAGTGCGGCGAGCGCGACGCGGACCAGGCGCAGCCGGACGGCGGCGACCGCTGGTTCGAGGTCGTCCGCAAGATCATGAACGACGAGAAGAACGACTGGTGGAAGCTGCCCAAGACGCGCACCCAGAAGGCGACCGACACCCGGGACGAGCTGTTCGGACGCGCCATGCGGGACGCCCGCTGGGAGCTGACCGCCAAGCTCGGCAAGGACATCGACACCTGGAGCTGGGGCAGGCTGCACCGCCTGTTCCTGAAGAACCAGACCCTCGGTACCGAAGGCCCCCGTTTCCTCCAGTACATGCTCAACCGCGGCCCCTGGAAGCTCGGCGGCGGCGAGGCGACGGTCAACGCGACCGGCTGGAACGCGGCGGGCGGCTACGGAGTGGTGTGGGTCCCCTCGATGCGGATGGTCGTGAACCTCGGCGACCTCGACAAGTCGAAGTGGATCAACCTGTCGGGAGCCAGCGGGCACGCCTACAGCGCGCACTACACGGACCAGACGGATCTCTGGGCCAAGGGCGAACTCCTGCCCTGGGCGTTCTCGGAGAAGGCCGTCGGCAAGAGGACGAGCGACACCCTCGTCCTCGAACCCTGACAGCTCCAGTAGCACGCGGGGTGTGACACCCCGCGTGCTGCCCGGCCGAAGTGGCCCTCCACGCACGCGTGGAGGGCCACTTCGCGTTCCGGGGCGGGTCAGCGGAAGCGCCGCACCCCGGAGGGGGTCACCACCGCGTGGACGGGCCGGTCGTGGGCCTGCGCCGGTACCCGCTCGACGACTTCGGCGTCGTACAGGAGCACCACCAGCGCGGGATCGGCGTCCGCCCGCTCCAGGCGGGCCAGGACGCGGTCGTAGGAGCCCCCGCCGCGGCCCAGCCGCATCCCGCGCCCGTCGACGGCGAGACCGGGGAGCAGGACCACGTCCGCGCCGCGGACGGCGTCCGGGCCCAACCGCTCGCCCACGGGCTCCAGAAGGGCCATTCTCGCGCCGTGCCGGACCGGGGCGAGGGAGCCGGCCCCCTCGTACGCGCCCCAGTCCAGGTCGTTGTCCGGCAGCAGGACCGGAAGCAGCACCCGCACCCCGCGCGCGTGGAGCGCGTCCAGGAGCGCGAGGGTGCCGGGCTCGCTCCCCACGGAGACGTACGCCGCCACCGAGCGCGCGTGCGCCAGTTCGGGCAGCTCCAGGGCCCGGACGGCGAGCGCGGCGGCGGACTTCCGCACGTCATCGTCCGTCAACCCGCTTCTCACCGACAGGAACCCTCGGCGCAACATTCGCTTCGTAGGGTCCGGTTCGGGTCCCAGGTCGCTCACAGGTCGCTCCCGTAGTCTTCTCAATGCGCTCATATGAGAGCGAATTAACCGGAGCCACAGATTCAGCACATAGCCACCGGATATGGTTCTGGCATGACTGAGTCGCACCCCAGGATCAGTAAGGCTGTCATTCCCGCGGCAGGCCTCGGCACCCGGTTCCTGCCGGCCACCAAAGCCACTCCCAAGGAGATGCTGCCGGTCGTCGACAAGCCGGCGATCCAGTACGTGGTCGAAGAGGCCGCGTCGGCGGGTCTTGACGACGTCCTGATGATCACCGGCCGCAACAAGCGTCCGCTCGAGGACCACTTCGACCGCAACTACGAGCTCGAATCGGCGCTCCAGAAGAAGGGCGACGCCGGCCGGCTCGCCAAGGTCCAGGAGTCCAGCGACCTCGCGACCATGCACTACGTGCGCCAGGGCGACCCCAAGGGGCTCGGTCACGCCGTGCTCTGCGCCGCCCCGCACGTGGGCCACGAACCCTTCGCCGTCCTCCTCGGCGACGACCTGATCGACCCGCGCGACCCCCTGCTGGCCCGCATGGTCCAGGTCCAGGAGCAGCACGGCGGCAGCGTCATCGCCCTCATGGAGGTCGCGCCCGAGCAGATCCACCTCTACGGCTGCGCCGCCGTCGAACCCACGGGCGAGGGCGACCTCGTGAAGGTGACCGGCCTGGTCGAGAAGCCCGACGCGGCCGACGCGCCCAGCAACTACGCCATCATCGGCCGCTACGTCCTCGACCCCCACATCTTCGACATACTGCGCAAGACCGAGCCCGGCCGCGGCGGCGAGATCCAGCTCACCGACGCCCTCCAGCAGCTCGCCTCCGACGAGAAGGTCGGCGGCCCCGTGCACGGCGTCGTCTTCAAGGGCCGCCGCTATGACACCGGCGACCGTGGCGACTACCTGCGTGCCATTGTCAGACTCGCGTGCGAACGTGAAGACCTGGGACCGGACTTCCGGACCTGGCTTCGAAGTTACGTAGCCGAGGAGATGTAGGGACTTTGAGCACCGCCGCGACCCGCACCGCCGGCCAGGATCACCTCTGGTCGGTGGACGACCACCTGGAGGACATCCTCGGCACGGTCCGCCCCCTCGAACCCATCGAGCTGCAACTCCTCGACGCCCAGGGCTGTGTCCTGGTCGAGGACGTCACGGTGCCGGTGTCCCTGCCGCCGTTCGACAACAGCTCGATGGACGGGTACGCGGTCCGGGTCGCGGACGTCGCGGGCGCGAGCGAGGAGTACCCGGCGGTCCTGACGGTCGTCGGCGATGTCGCGGCCGGCCAGGCCGAGGCGCCCTACGTGGGCCCCGGCCAGGCCGTCCGCATCATGACCGGTGCCCCGCTGCCGTCCGGCGCCGAGGCCGTCGTCCCCGTCGAGTGGACGGACGGAGGCCTGGGAGAGGGCCCGGTCACCGGGATGCGCGCGCACAGCGCCTCCCCCGAGGGCGCCTTCGGGCAGGTGCACGTCCACCGCGCGGCCGAGGCACGCGCGCACGTGCGCGCCGCGGGCAGCGACGTGAAGGCGGGCGACCGCGCCCTCGAAGCGGGCACGATCCTCGGCCCGCCGCAGATCGGCCTGCTCGCCGCGATCGGCCGGGCCACCGTGCGCGTACGGCCCCGCCCGCGCGTGGTCGTCCTCTCCACCGGCAGCGAACTCGCGCAGCCCGGAGACGAGTTGGGCACCGGCCAGATCTACGACTCGAACAGCTTCGCCCTGTACGCGGCCGCCCGCGACGCCGGCGCCATCGCCTACCGCGTGGGCGCGGTCGCCGACGACGCCGAGACCCTGCGCGCCACCATCGAGGACCAGCTCATCCGCGCCGACCTCGTCGTCACCACCGGCGGCGTGAGCGTCGGCGCCTACGACGTCGTCAAGGAAGCGCTGTCCTCCGTGGGCGACGAGGACGAGGCAGGCGGCGGCATCGACTTCCGCAAGCTCGCCATGCAGCCCGGCAAGCCCCAGGGCTTCGGCTCCATCGGCCCCGACCACACCCCGCTGCTCGCCCTCCCGGGCAACCCCGTGTCGTCGTACGTCTCCTTCGAGCTCTTCGTGCGGCCCGCCATCCGCACCCTGGCGGGCCTGAAGGACGTCCACCGGCCCACCACCCGGGCCACCCTCGCCACGGACAAGGCGCTGACCTCGCCCCAGGGCCGCCGCCAGTTCCTGCGCGGCACCTACGCGGACGGCACGGTGACTCCGGTCGGCGGCGCCGGATCACACCTGGTCGCCGCCCTCGCGCACGCCGACGCGCTGATCGTCGTCCCCGAGAACACCACCTCGGTCGAGCCCGGCACCGACGTCGAGGTCGTCCTCCTCGGCTGAGCGGCCCGGAGCCGCGCCGCCCGCCGACGCACAGCCGGGTCACGAGAGGGGCGCACGCTCATCACGGAGGCGTGGCGGCGGACGACCGGGCGGTAACGTGTCGCGCACACCAGGCCCACGCGCCGCACCGCGACGGGCCCTGACCGGGAGCGCCCACGCACATGACTGTTCCGTCCCGGGGGGACACCTCCGGACCCCCTGTGCAGGACCGACTGACGCACGTCGACGAGGCGGGCGCCGCCCGCATGGTCGACGTGTCCGGGAAGGCCGTGACCGCGCGCACCGCGCGCGCCAGTGGCCGCGTCCTGGTCTCGCCCCGCGTCGTCGAGCTGCTGCGCGGCGAGGGAGTTCCCAAGGGTGACGCCCTCGCCACCGCCCGCATCGCGGGGATCATGGGAGCCAAGCGCACCCCCGACCTGATCCCGCTCTGCCACCCGCTGTCCGTGTCGGGCGTCGAGGTCGACCTGTCCGTCGCGGACGACGCCGTCGAGATCACGGCCACCGTGAGGACGACCGACCGCACCGGCGTCGAGATGGAAGCCCTCACGGCGGTCGGCGTCGCGGCGCTCACCGTGATCGACATGGTGAAGGCCGTCGACAAGGGAGCGGTCATCACGGACGTACGGGTGGAAGAGAAGACGGGCGGGAAGTCCGGCGACTGGAGCCGGACATGAGCGACGACAGCAGCCCCGGCGGCGCCCTCCCGGCGTCCTACAGCGCCCTGGTCGTCACCGCCTCCAACCGCGCCTCCGCCGGTGTCTACGAGGACCGGGGCGGACCCTTGATCGCCGCCGGCCTGGCGGAGTTCGGCTTCGCGGTCGACGGACCGCAGGTCGTGCCCGACGGTGACCCCGTCGAGACGGCGCTGCGGGCCGGTGTCGACGCCGGCTACGACGTCATCGTCACCACCGGCGGCACCGGGATCTCGCCCACCGACCGCACCCCCGAGGCGACGCTGCGGGTGCTCGACCACCAGATCCCGGGCATTCCCGAGGCCATCAGGGCGTTCGGCAGGGAGAAGGTGCCGACGGCGGCGCTCTCCCGCGGGCTCGCCGGCGTCGCCCGGGGGACACTGATCGTGAACCTGCCGGGTTCCCCCGGCGGGGTGAAGGACGGCCTGGCCGTCCTGGAGCCTCTCCTGGTCCACGCCGTCGACCAGCTCCGCGGCGGCGACCACCTCAGACCCGGTGGCAGTGGGGGTGCGAGGTGAACAGCCCGTCCTGGCCCGTCGAGCTGGTGGACGGCGACGTCGTCCTCCGGCCGATAAGGCTGCGCGACCAGCGGACCTGGCGTGAGGTCAACCGGCGCAACCGTGACTGGCTGCGTCCCTGGGAGGCGACCATCCCGCCGCCCACGCCGAGCGGACCGATCGCGCACCGGCCGACCTACCGTCAGATGGTCCGGCACCTGCGGGCCGAGGCCAACGCGGGCCGGATGCTGCCCTTCGTGATCGAGTACCAGGGGCGGCTGGTGGGCCAGTTGACCGTCGCCGGGATCACCTGGGGCTCGATGTGCTCGGGTCACGTCGGCTACTGGGTGGACCAGTCGGTCGCGGGCCGCGGTGTGATGCCGACGGCGGTCGCGCTGGTGACCGACCACTGCTTCCGCACCGTCGGACTGCACCGCGTCGAAGTCTGTATTCGCCCCGAGAACCGGCCCAGCCGCAGGGTCGTGGAGAAACTCGGATTCCGCGAGGAAGGGCTTCGCCCGCGCTATCTCCACATCGACGGCGCGTGGCGGGACCATCTCGTCTTCGCGCTCACCGCGGAGGAAGTGCCCGAAGGACTGCTCGCGCGCTGGCGCCGCGGCCGATCGGTCCAGACCAGGCCGGAACAGCTGGGACCGGATCAGTCGGGATCGCAGAACCCGAGCACGCCGGGCAACGCCGGTAAATGAAATGGGTGTTCGAAATTGATCGCCGAGCGATCAGCTCGGGGCATTAAATTCGCGCTCCAGGCGGCCTGCTGATCGCATCGGTCACAAAAAAAGCTCGAAATATCAGCCAGATCGTGCGACACACCGGCGCAATTGGCAGATGGCCTCACACAAACCCCTCTACCGTGTGAGGCGTGAGCAGCAGCGGCCTCATCTACGCAGTCATCGTCGGGGCCTGGGCCGCCTACTTGGTGCCGATGTGGCTCCGTAGGCAGGACGAGCTGAACGAAGCCCGTCCGACGGAACGCTTCAGCACCGCCATCCGGCTGCTGTCCGGACGGGCGGGCATGGAGCGTCGGTACGCCAAGGACCTGCAGGCGCGCTCCGCCGACGAGGGGGAGCCCGACGCCGACCCGGACGACGCCACCGATTCGGTGGACGTCCGGTCCTTCGCCATGCCTCCGACCCGGCCCCAGACGGCGGTCCAGCACCGGCCGCAGGTCCAGGAGCGGGTGCAGTCACCGGAGCCGGCCCAGGCGGAACAGACCCCGGGCGGCCGGACGTCCGGCAGGGACGGCGGCGCGTACGAGACACCGGGCGCGCCCCGGCCCGTACCGCAGCAGTCGTCCGCGTCCGCGCCCAGACACCCGGCCAAGTCCGCGCCCCAGCAGGCCACGTCGTCCGCGGCGGGCCGCGCACCCGGCGTGCGGCGGGCGCCCTCGGCGGAAGCCGAGGCGCGGGCCCGGCGCGTCAAGGTCCTCGCGCGCCGCCGGCGTACGACGGTCCTGCTCTTCCTCGCCTTCACGTTCGGCGCGATCGTCGCGGCCGTCGGCGGCCTCGGGCTCCTCTGGGCGCCCGCCGTGCCGGCCGTGATGCTGAGCTCCTACATCGTGTACCTGCGGGCCCAGGAGCGGCGGCGCTTCACCTACACCATGGACCGCCGCCGGGCCGAGGTCGCCGCGCAGCGGCTGCGGGAGCGTCAGCCGCGCCGCCGGGCGGCCGCCGACCTCGCGGTCGACGAACCGGAGGAAGGCCCAGCGGCCGACACCGACACCGGGCTCTCCGCACTCGCCGCGGACCGTCGCGCCCTCGTCGAGCAGACGGACCACGCCGAGTGGGTCGACCAGCAGCGCGAGCGCCGGCGCGGCCCCCGGCAGGGCGACAGCTGGGACCCGGTGCCGGTTCCCCTGCCGACCTATGTGACCGCGCCCGTCGCGCCACGGGCCACGTCCGACGTCGACCTGGGAGCGCCGGACGCGTGGAGCTCCGCGCGGTCGAGCGCCGTCGAGCCGAGCGTCCACGAGGCCGAACCGGCCGAGGAGAACCCCGAGTGCGACGACGACTGCGCGGAGTCGGCGGACGACGGCCGCAGCGACGCCCGCCGGGCCGCGTCCGCGCGACGCGCCCGTGAACGCGGCCGCACCCCGCTCTTCGACCAGTACGAGGACGGCGAACGGCCGCGCGCGGCCAACGAGTGAGGAGCCGGACGAGCGGCGCCCGGGAGGGCCTGGCTGACCAGCCAGGAACGGATTTCCGAGCACCACGATCGGGATGCTAGAGTTTCACTCGTTGCAAGGGCCTGTGGCGCAGTCTGGTAGCGCACCTCGTTCGCATCGAGGGGGTCTGGGGTTCAAATCCCCACAGGTCCACCGCAGCCAAGAGCCCCAGCCGGAGAGATCCGGCTGGGGCTCTTGCCATGTCCGCACCGTGACGGGGACAACTCCCGCCGTGCGGCGGGCCGCTGGAGGCCCGCCGCGGCTGCCGACCGCTCCGGACGCCAGGTCCTAGAGGGCCTTGGCGTAGCAGAGGCTCAGGTCGTGGAAGCGGTAGTAGCCGAACTTCGCGCACGGGGCATAGCCGCTCGACGTGTAGAGGGACACCGCCTCGGGCTGCTTGGCGCCGGTCTCCAGGACCATGCGGACGCGGCCCGCCGTGCGGGCGTCCTCCTCCAGGGCGGCCAGGACGCGCCGGGCGAGACCGAGACCGCGGGCCTCGGGGACCACGTACATGCGCTTGAGTTCGGCGTCGCCGTCCGAGTAGGCCTCGGCGTTCTCGTCCTGGGTGCGCCAGCCGCCCGTCGCCACCGGCCGGTCCCGCTCGTCGTACGCGATCAGGTAGAGACCCACGGGCGGGGCGAACATCCACGCGTCGAGGTGGGTGGCGTCGCCGTCGTCGCCGTAGCGCTCGGCGTACTCGGCCTGCACCTGGTCGTTGAGCTTGACGGCGTCGGGGTGGTCGAAGGGGACCTGGCGGATGTTCATGCGGAATGCCGTACATCTATGCGGTGGCGGGTGAGGGGGCGGTGACACGTCGTGCGCGGCCGGCGTGATCGGTGACTCACGCCCTGCCGGGCGGGTGATCGAGTTCGGGCCGGGCGCACCGGTTCAGTATCGTGCCTGGGTGCTGACTGTGACCTCTGTGAATGTGAACGGGCTCCGGGCCGCCGCGAAGAAGGGCTTCGTGGGGTGGCTCGCGGAGACCTCCGCGGACGTGCTCTGCCTCCAGGAGGTGCGGGCCGAGCCCGGGCAGCTCCCCGAGGAGGTGCGCGCGCCCGACGGCTGGCACGTCGTGCACGCCCCCGCCGCCGCCAAGGGACGCGCGGGTGTGTCCCTCTACACACGCCGCGAGCCGGACGCCGTCCGCGTCGGCTTCGGGTCCGAGGAGTTCGACTCCTCCGGCCGCTATGTCGAGGCGGACCTGCCCGGCGTCACCGTGGCGAGCCTCTATCTGCCCTCCGGCGAGGTCGGCACCGAGCGGCAGGACGAGAAGATCCGCTTCATGGCGGAGTTCCTCGGCCACCTCAAGGGGCTCAGGGAGCGGGCCGCCGCCGACGGGCGCGAGGTCGTCGTCTGCGGCGACTGGAACATCGCCCACCAGGAGGCCGACCTCAAGAACTGGCGCGCCAACCGGAAGAACTCCGGGTTCCTGCCCGAGGAGCGCGACTGGCTGGGCCAGGTCCTCGACGCGGGCGACGGCGGCTACGTGGACGTCGTCCGCGCCCTGCACCCGGACACCGAGGGGCCCTACTCGTGGTGGTCGTACCGGGGGCGGGCTTTCGACAATGACTCAGGGTGGAGGATCGACCTGCACGTCTGCACGCCGGGGCTCGCGGGCAAGGCGGTCAAGGGGTTCGTGGAGCGCGCCGCCACGCACGAGGAGCGCTGGTCCGACCACGCGCCGGTGACGGTCGTCTACGACCTCTGAGCCGGGCGGCGTCCGGGTCGCGTCGCGCACCGCGATCCCCTGCGCGGCGGGCCCCGGGCGGGGCTCAGTCCTTGTGGTCGTCGTGTTCGTTGCCCCGCAGTCGCCGGTCCAGGGCCATGGACAGTTCCGCCTCCACCACGCTCTTCGCGAGGGGGCGCAGGCGCTGGAGGTCCTGCGGGGTGCGGTCCTCGGTGAGGACCAGGGTGGTGAAGAGCTCGGCCAGGGCGTCGGTGTGGTCGCGTACGCGGCGGGCCGCCCGCAGGACGTCGGCGAGCGGGATACCCTCGCGGACCAGCGCGGCCGAGACGTCCAGCAGGCGGCGGCTGATGTGTACGATCTCGCCGCCGTCCGTGCCGAGGTAGCCGAGGTCCAGCGCGGCGGCGAGGTTCTCCGGGGTCGCCTGCCCGGCGAAGACGTCCGCGAGTTCCTCGGGGGAGAGGCGGACCGGGGTCTCCTCGGTGGGCTCGCCCAGGCCGAGCAGCTCGCCCACGTCCCGCCCGTGGTCGAAGGCCTCGGCCAGCTCCGCGATGCCGTTGAGAGTGTGGCCGCGTTCCAGGAGCGCCGAGATGGTGCGCAGGCGGGCCAGGTGGGTGTCGTCGTACCAGGCGATGCGGCCCTCGCGCCGGGGCGGCGGTATGAGCTTGCGTTCCCGGTAGAACCGCAGGGTGCGCACGGTGATGCCGGCCTTCTCGGCCAGCTCCTCCATGCGGTACTCGTGCCCGCCGGGGTCCCGGAGGCCGCTGTCGGTGAGCGGGCCCGGGCCCTGCTCGCGGGCCGCGCGTGCCCCCGAGCCGGCGCCACGCGCGCCGTTCTCCGGCGTCCGCGCGCCCCGTGCTCGCGCCCCGGCGCCCCGCTTTCCTGATCCCTCGGCCACCTGCGCACCCTACGTCGTACCCCCGGTAACTTTCCCACGCGCGACCCCTACCCATCAGTACGAAGCTGTTCTACGCTCCGATTGCGCCAGTGTTCACTGGCAGAGTCGTGCGGACCTGGGAGGCGTCGGGATGACCGAGCACGAGCATGTACGGGTGGCGGTGATCGGGTCCGGGTTCGGCGGACTGGGAGCCGCGGTGCGGCTGCGCCGCGAGGGCATCACCGACTTCGTCGTCCTGGAACGGGCCGCCAGCGTGGGCGGCACCTGGCGGGACAACAGCTACCCCGGGTGCGCCTGTGACGTCCCCTCGCACCTGTACTCGTTCTCGTTCGCGCCCAACCCCGAGTGGCCGCGCACCTTCTCGGGCCAGGAGCACATCCGGGCCTACCTGGAGCACGTGGCGGACGTCTTCCGGCTGCGGCCGCACCTGCGCTTCGACTCCGAGGTGCGGATGATGACCTGGGACGCGGAGAAGCTGCGCTGGGGGATCGAGACGAGCAGCGGCTATCTGACGGCGGACCTCGTGGTCTCCGCGACCGGTCCGCTGTCCGACCCCAAGATCCCGGAGATCCCGGGGATCGACACGTTCACCGGCAAGGTGTTCCACTCCGCCCGCTGGGACCACGACCACGACCTGCGCGGCAAGCGCGTCGCCATGATCGGCACCGGGGCCTCGGCCATCCAGATCGTGCCGGCGATCCAGCCGGACGTCTCCCGGCTCACCCTGTTCCAGCGCACCCCGCCGTGGGTGATGCCGCGGGTCGACCGGGCGATCACCGGCGTCGAGCGGTGGCTGCACCGGCAGCTGCCGTTCACCACGCAGGCCCGGCGCGGACTGCTGTGGGGCATCCGGGAACTGCAGGTGCAGGCGTTCACCAAGCGGCCCGACGAACTCGGCCTGGTCGAGCGGCTGGCCAAGCGGAACATCGCGCGGGCCGTGAAGGACCCGGCACTGCGCGCGAAGCTGACGCCCGACTACCGGATCGGCTGCAAGCGCATCCTGCTGTCGAACGCCTACTATCCGGCGCTCACGAAGCCGAACGTGGACGTCGTGGCCTCCGGGCTCGCCCGGATCGAGGGCTCCACGCTGATCGCCGCCGACGGCAGCAGGGCCGAGGCCGACGCGATCGTGTTCGGGACCGGCTTCCACGTCACCGACATGCCGATCGCCGACCGCGTCGTCGGGGCGGACGGCCGGACGCTGGCCGAGGCGTGGAAGGACGGCATGAAGTCGCTGCGCGGCGCGACCGCGGCCGGCTTCCCCAACTGGATGACGATCATCGGGCCCAACACCGGCCTCGGGAACTCCTCGATGATCCTCATGATCGAGTCCCAGCTGAACTACATGGCCGACTTCGTACGGCAGTTGGACGTCCTCGGCGGGCGAGTGGCGCTCGACGCGCGGCCCGCCGCCGTCGACGCCTGGAACGACCGCGTGCAGGAACGCATGAAGCGCACCGTGTGGAACACCGGCGGCTGCACCAGCTGGTACCTCGACGCCAACGGCGTCAACACCACCGTGTGGCCCGGCACCACGACGGAGTTCCGGGGCGCCACGCGCCGGGTCGACCTCGCGGAGTACGAGGTGGTGCGGGCGGCGGAACCCGAGCCCGGACCGGCTGTGACGAGCACCCGCGAGAAGAAGGCGGTGGCGGAGGCGTGAGCAGGCTGACGCACGACGCGCACGGGGTGTACGCGCCTCCAGCGCCCGTACGGGAACTGGTCGCGCGCTCCGCGGACGGCGCGACCCTGCACATCGAGGTGCACGGCCCCGAGGGCGCGCCCGCCGTGGTCCTCGCGCACGGCTGGACCTGCTCGACGGCCTTCTGGGCGGCGCAGATCCGGGACCTCGCCGTCGACCACCGGGTCGTCGCCTACGACCAGCGCGGTCACGGGCGCAGCCCGGCGAGCGAGCTGTGCAGCACTGAGGCGCTCGCCGACGACCTGGAGGCGGTGCTCGCGGCCACGCTGGCACCGGGCGAGAAGGCCGTGCTCGTAGGGCACTCGATGGGCGGGATGACGCTGATGGCGGCGTCCACGCGGCCCCGTTTCAGGGAGCACGCGGCGGCGGCGCTGCTGTGCAGCACCGGGAGCACACGGCTGGTCGCCGAGTCGCGGGTCGTCCCGCTGCGGGCCGGCCGGCTCCGGACACGCGTCACCGGGGCGGTGCTCGGCTCCCGCGCGCCGCTCGGGCCCGTCACACCGGTCGCCCGCCGGATCCTCAAGTACGCGACCATGGGCGCGGGTTCGTCCCCGCTGATGGTGGACGCCTGCGCGCGGATCGTCCACGCCTGCCCGCGGACCGTGCGGCACGCCTGGTCGGCCGTGCTGGAGTCGCTCGATCTCGACCACGGCGTACGGGAGTTGCGGGTGCCGACGGCGGTGATCGCGGGCACGGCGGACCGGCTGACCCCGGTCGTGCACGCGCGGGCCCTGGTGGCGGCCCTGCCGAACTGCGTCGGCAGCACCGAACTCGCGGGGGTCGGGCACATGACGCCGATCGAGGCACCGGAGCTCGTGACCGCCCGGATCCGGGAACTCGTCACGACGTACACGCGGACCGCCGAAGAGATCGAAGAGAGCGTAGAGAGCGAAGAGACCGAAGAGATCAGGGAGGGCGCATGAGCAAGGTGAGTCTCGAAGGACAGGTCGCGGTCGTCACGGGGGCGGCGCGCGGTGTCGGGGAGCTGCTCGCGCGCAAGCTCTCCGCGCGCGGAGCGAAGATCGCGCTGGTCGGCCTGGAGGCGGACGCGCTGAAGCAGGTGTCCGAGCGGCTGCACAGCGAGAGCGACCACTGGTACGCCGACGTCACCGACCACGAGGCGATGGCGCGGGTCGCGCAGGAGGTCAAGCAGCGGTTCGGCAAGGTCGACATCGTCGTCGCGAACGCCGGGGTGGCGAGCGGGGGTCCCTTCGTGGACTCCGACCCGGTCGCCTGGCGGCGGGTGATCGAGGTGAACCTGATCGGGTCGGCGGTGACGGCGCGGGCCTTCCTGCCGGTGCTGATGGAGAGCCGCGGGTACCTGCTGCAGATCGCGTCGCTGGCGGCGATCACACCGGCTCCGATGATGACGGCGTACTGCGCGTCCAAGTCCGGCGTGGAGGCGTACGCGCACAGCCTGCGGGCCGAGGTCGGCTACAAGGGCGTCCGGGTGGGCGTCGGGTACCTGTCGTGGACCGACACCGACATGGTGCGCGGCGCCGACCAGGACGAGGTGATGAAGGAGCTGCGGCAGCGGCTGCCGTGGCCGTCGAACAAGACGTATCCGCTGGGCCCGGCCGTCGACCGGATCGTGGCCGGCATCGAGCGCCGCTCCAGCCATGTGTACGCCCAGTGGTGGCTGCGCGGGATGCAGGGCATCCGCGGGTACCTGCCCGGGATCATCGGGGCCGTCGGGCAGCGCGAGATGCGGCGGTTCGAGCCGCGGCTCGGCACGGTGCGGACGGGGCTCGTGGGGGCCGGCGGGGCGGCCGACGAGCACGAGCGGGAGGCGTCGGCACCCTGATTCACTGGGGGGTTTCACGGAGCGTGACTGATCGAAATGCGTGGTCCGTCCCTGCGTGTCAGTCTGGTCGAGGCCCGAACACCCGTCCCTCACAACGGGATCGGGCTCAACCCCCCTCACCCACTACGGGAGTGAATCTCATGGGCATGCAGGACCAGTTCAAGGACAAGGCCGAGCGTCTTCAGCAGAAGGCCAAGGGCAAGCCGGGCGCCGCGCGCGACGAGGCCGCCGAGCGCTCGCCGCAGGAGCGTCAGGAGCGTGACCACGCCATGCCGGCCACGGACCGTGCCCGGCACGAGGCGCAGGACCGCTTCGACCAGGACTTCGACGCCTGATCGGCTTTCCGTCCTGCATGAGTCGGGGTGCCCTCCCTACGGGGGGCACCCCGACTCGGCGTTGACCGGACCGCTGTCAGCTCGGACGTGGGGGGAGTTTCGGGCGGGTCCTGTCCGGGACGTCCGAGTAGTCGGGCGGGGACGCGGGCGGCCGGCTGCGCAGCAGGTCCAGGGAGAGCTGGATGGCGTCGTCGAGCTGGGCGTGGCGGCCCTCCGCCCAGTCGAGCGGGGTGCGCAGGATCTCCAGGTCGGGGGCGACGCCGTGGTTCTCGACGGACCAGCCGTAGGCGTCGAACCAGGCGGCGTTCATCGGCACCGTGATGACGCTGCCGTCGCCGAGCCGGTGCCGGCCGGTCATGCCGACGACACCGCCCCAGGTGCGCTGCCCCACCACGGGTCCGATCTTCAGCAGCTTGAAGGCGGCGGTGATCATGTCGCCGTCGGAGGAGGTCGCCTCGTCGGCGAGGGCCACGATCGGGCCGCGGGGGGCGTTGGAGGCGTACGAGACGGGCTGGGCGTTGCGGGTGAGGTCCCAGCCGAGAATGCGGCGGGTCAGGGTCTCGACGACCAGCTCGCTGATGTGGCCGCCCGCGTTGCCCCGTACGTCGATGATGAGGGCCGGGCGGGAGACCTCCATCCGCAGGTCGCGGTTGAACTGGGCCCAGCCCGAGCCGCCCAGGTCCGGGATGTGCAGATAGCCGCAGTGGCCGCCGCTCAACTCCCGTACGACTTGGCGGCGTTTGGCCACCCAGTCCTGGTAGCGCAGCGGGCGTTCGTCGATGAGCGGGACCACCGCGACCCGGCGGGAGCGGCCCTCGCCCTCGGCCGGCCGGAAGGTCAGCTCCACCGTGGTGCCGCCCGCGCCGGCGAGCAGGGGGTAGGGGCCGGTGACCGGGTCCACCGGGCGTCCGTCGACGTGGGTGAGGACGGCGCCCGCGCGGATGCCGGTGCCCGCGAGCGGGGAGCGCGCCTTGGAGTCGGAGGAGTCGCCGGGCAGGATCCGCTTGAGCATCCAGTTCCCGTCGCGGCGAACGAGGTTGGCGCCCAGCAGGCCCTGCCGGCGCTGGTAGTGGGCGGGGCCCTCGTTGCGGCGGGCGGCGCTGACGTAGGCGTGCGAGGTGCCCAGTTCGCCGAGGACCTCGCGCAGCAGGTCGGCGAACTCGTCGGGGGAGGCGACCCGTTCGACCAGGGGGCGGTACTGCGCGAGCACGGCGTCCCAGTCGATGCCGCACATGTCCGGGTCCCAGAAGTAGGCGCGGGTGATCCGGCCCGCCTCTTCGTAGGCCTGGCGCCATTCGGCGGGCGGGTCGACCTCGTGCAGGATGCGGCGCAGGTCGATCCAGACGGTGGAGTCGCTGTCGCCGGACTCGGTGGAGGGGACGGCGCGCAGGTCGCCCTCGTCGACGACGACGAGCCGGGAGCCGTCGCCGCTGACCGCGAACCAGTCGAGGTGGTCGACGAGTTCGGACTTCTTCGCCTTGGTGATGTTGAAGAACTCCAGGGTGGGACGGCCCGTCGTGTCGTCCGGGTTGGCGAAGGTCTCGCCGAGCGCCCCGGAGATCGGCCAGCGCAGCCAGACCAGACCGCCGCCCGCGACCGGATACAGCGCCGAGTACTTGGAGGCGGTGACCGGGAAGGGGGTCACCCGGCTCTCCAGGCCTTCGAGTTCGACGGTCGCCGCCGTGCCGTCGTCCGACTCCTCCTCGACCGGGTCGAGGCCGCCGGCGACCGGCCGCCCGTCCGGGTTCAGGGCGAACGGGGAGGGTGTGGCGGAGGACAGCGGGACCAGGTAGGGGCGGCAGCCGAGCGGGAAGGACAGGTCCCCGGTGTGCACGTCGTAGACGGGGTCGAAGCCGCGCCAGGACAGGAAGGCGAGGTAGCGGCCGTCCCGGGTGAAGACGGGGTTCTCGTCCTCGAAACGGCCGTTGGTGACGTCGACGACCAGGCGGTCCTTGATGCGGGCCATCTTGATCTGCCGCAGGGAGCGGCCGATCCCTGGGTGCGACCAGGTCAGCCAGGCGCCGTCCGGGGAGAACGCGAGGTCGGTGACCGGGCCGTTGATGGACCGGATCAGCTCGGTCGCCTCTCCGGTGGACTCCTCCGTCGCGTCCAGCAGGAGTAGCCGGCCGTCGTTCGAGGCGACGGCGAGGCGCTCGCCCTGCGGGTCCGAGACCAGTTCCAGGACGCGGCCGAGGTCGCCGGAGGCGAGGCGGCGCGGTTCGCGGTCGCCGGTCGCCCGCGGCAGGTAGGCGATCTCGACGGCGTCCTCGCCCTCCGCGTCGGTGACGTAGGCGACCTGGCCGCCCGAGCCGAGCATCTCTGGGAGGCGGACGCGGACGCCGGGGGTGTCCGCGATGGTGCGGGCGGGGCCGTCGCGGTGGGTGAGCCAGTACAGGCTGCCGCGGACGACGACGGCGCTGGCCCGTCCCGTCTCGTCGACCGAGATGCTGTCCACGTGCTGGGCGGCCGGCACCTGGTACGGGCGCCGTCCCGCACGCGGGCCGCCGAGCCGGACGTCGAGGCGGCGCGGGACCGACGCGGGGGAGAGGTCGTCGACGATCCACAGGTCGCCCGCGCACTGGTAGACGACCCGGGTGCCGTCGGACGCGGCGTGCCGGGCGTAGAACGCGTCGTGGTCGGTGTGCCGGCGCAGGTCGGAGCCGTCGTGGGCGCAGGAGTAGAGGTTGCCGACGCCCTCGTGGTCGGAGAGGAAGGCGATCCGGCCGCCGACGAACATCGGGCAGGAGAGGTGGCCGCCGATGTCGGCGAGGAGCTGGCGGCCGTGCAGCCAGATGCGGCCCATGGCGCCGCCGCGGTAGCGCTTCCAGACGGCGGGTTCGTGCGGGGGCGTGCCGGTGAGCAGCAGGGTCTTGCGCCCGCCGTCGATGTCGGCGACGGCGATGTCGGAGACGGGCCCCCAGGGCAGCTTGCCGCCGGGGTCGCCGTCGGTGGGGACGCTGTGGGCCCAGGTGAAGTAGGAGAAGGGCTGTCCGTGCGAGGCGACGGCGAGGATGTCGCCGTCGGGGGACCAGCCGCAGACCTGGGTGTCCGCGCTGCCCCAGTAGGTGAGCCGGCTGCCGGGGCCGCCGTC
This sequence comes from Streptomyces sp. NPDC005302, assembly GCF_040607345.1. NCBI lineage: Bacteria > Bacillati > Actinomycetota > Actinomycetes > Kitasatosporales > Streptomycetaceae > Streptomyces > Streptomyces sp. NPDC005302. The sequence goes on along the minus strand of NZ_JBEXGN010000002.1, from coordinate 127,631 downwards.
GACCGGTGCCAGGTGGATCTCGGGGACGAGGCTGCGCCAGCTCGTGTAGGCGATGGTCCGGCCGTCCGGCGAGAAGCGGGGGTGGCCGACCTTGGTGCGGTCGACGGTGAGCCGCCAGGCTCGCCCGCGGCCGTCGAGCGGGGCGACCCACAGGTCGTCCTCGGTGACGAAGCAGAGCCGGTCGCCGCTCAGGTGCGGGAAGCGCAGGTAGCCGGGGGAGTGTTCGTCCGTGGTCGCGTTCTCGTACTCGTCGCTCACCTCCCCATGCTTTTCCCCCGGAGAGGCCCCGGCAACTTGTGGAACGGGGGAATCCGCCGCCGGTCGCGTACCGGGGACGTCCGGTTCCGCGGTACCGCGTGACCCAGACCACGTACGAAACGGTTTCGTTTCGCTGACTGCGGGGGTATCTTCGGAGGCATACGAATCCGTGTCGTACGAAGCAGAGGTGACCGGGATGACTGAGGCCGCAACGGTGCGTCGCAGTCGGATCACGCCCGAGCGCGAGGCCGAGCTGTACTCGGCCGTGCTCGACCTGCTTCGTGAAGTCGGCTACGACGCCCTCACGATGGACGCCGTCGCCGCCCGTACCCGTGCCAGCAAGGCCACGCTCTACCGCCAGTGGGGCGGCAAGGCCGAGCTCGTCGTGAAAGCGCTGCGGCACCAGAAGCCGCTGAAGTTCTCCGACGTGGACACGGGAAGCCTGCGGGGCGACTTCCAGGCACTCGCCTTCCGGCAGGACGACTGCCAGATGGAGCAGGACTCCGCGCTGATGCGGGGTCTGGCCATGGCGGCACACGGAAACCCGGAGCTGCTGAAGGCGTTCCGGGAATGGCTGGTCGAGCCGGAGATGGAAGAGCTGCGCCGGGTGCTCCAGCGTGGTGTCGACCGAGGTGAGATCCGTGCGGACAACCCCGCGATGCAGTTCGTGATGCACATGCTGATCGGCGCTTTCGCGGCCCGCACCATGATCGACGAACTCCCGCCGACCCAGGCGTTCCTGCATTCGTACATCGACGCCGTGGTTCTCCCCGCTCTCGGCGCCTGATTCTTCGGCCCTCCATCCCCTCTCACCTTCCTCACCCTCTCCAAGCCCCTGTAGTTGCACCTGACGCGCCGCTCACGTCGTCGGGCTGATCACCCCTGCCCCCACTCGGGTGGTCACACCAGCCCCTGCCATCCCACGACCTGACCGGGAGTTCGCCCTCGTGGCCACGTTCCTCTACAAACTCGGCCGATTCGCCTTCCGGCGACGGCACTTCGTCGCCCTGATGTGGGTGGCGCTGCTGACCCTCGCGGGTGTCGGCGCGGCCTCCGCGCACGTCGCCGGGGCATCCTCGTTCTCCATCCCCGGCACCGAGGCGCAGAAGGCCTTCGACCTGCTGGAGAACCGTTTCCCCGGTATGAGCGCCGACGGAGCGACCGCACGCGTCGTCTTCAAGGCTCCCGCCGGCGAGAAGGTCGGGGACCACGACAACAAGGCGACCGTCGAGAAGGCCGTCAAGGTGCTCGGCACCGGCTCCGAGGTCACCTCCGTCGACAACCCGTTCAAGGCCCACGCCGTGAGCAAGGACGGGTCGATCGCCTATGCGTCGGTGAAGTACAAGGTCTCCGGCATGGAGCTGGAGGACGCCTCGAAGGACGCCCTGAACGCGGCGGCCCAGGACGCGCGGGACGCCGGGCTGACCGTCGAGGTCGGCGGTGACGCGCTCCAGGCGACACCCGAGACCGGGTCCACCGAGGTCATCGGCATCGCGATGGCCGCGGTCGTCCTCGTCATCACCTTCGGTTCACTGATCGCGGCCGGGCTGCCGCTGCTCACCGCGCTGATCGGCGTCGGCATCGGCGTCTCGACGATCACCGCGCTCGCCAGCGCCCTCGACCTCGGCTCCACCACCTCCACCCTCGCGATGATGATCGGCCTCGCGGTCGGCATCGACTACGCCCTGTTCATCGTGTCCCGCTACCGGGCGGAACTGGCCGAGGGCCGAGAACGCGAGGAGGCGGCCGGACGGGCCGTCGGCACGGCGGGCTCCGCCGTGGTCTTCGCGGGCCTGACCGTCGTCATCGCCCTGGTCGGCCTGTCGGTCGTCAACATCCCGATGCTGACGAAGATGGGTGTGGCCGCCGCGGGCACCGTCGCCATCGCCGTCCTCATCGCGCTGACCATGATCCCGGCGCTGCTCGGCTACGCGGGCCGCAGGGTCCAGCCGGCCGGCAAGAAGAGCAGGCTCCTCGGCGGCGGGCGCGCCGCCAAGAAGGAGGGCAAGCCCAACATGGGCACCCGCTGGGCGAGCTTCGTCGTCCGCCGTCCGCTCGCCGTGCTGCTGCTCGGTGTGATCGGTCTCGGCGCGGCGGCCATCCCGGCGACCTCCCTCGAACTGGGCCTGCCCGACGACGGTTCGCAGCCCACGTCCACCACCCAGCGCCGCGCCTACGACCTGCTCTCCGAGGGCTTCGGTCCGGGCTTCAACGGTCCGCTGATGGTCGTCGTCGACGCGAAGGCGAGCGACGCCCCCAAGGCGGCGTTCACCAAGGTCACCGACGAGATCAAGGGTCTCAAGGGCGTCGTCAGCGTGTCGCCCGCGGTGCCCAACAAGTCCGGCGACACCGCGATGATCACGGTGGTCCCCGACTCGAAGCCGTCCTCCGTCAAGACCGAGGACCTGGTGCACGCCATCCGCGGCGCCGGCGGTGAGATCAAGGCCGACACGGACGCCACGGTGCTGGTCACCGGCTCCACGGCCATGAACATCGACTTCTCGCAGAAGCTCAACGACGCGCTGATCCCGTATCTCGCGCTCGTCGTCGGCCTCGCGTTCCTGCTGCTGATCGTGGTGTTCCGCTCGATCCTCGTCCCGCTGAAGGCGGCCCTCGGCTTCCTGCTCAGCGTGATGGCGGCCCTCGGCGCGGTCGTCGCGGTCTTCCAGTGGGGCTGGCTGGCCGGCCTGCTGGGTGTCGAGGAGACCGGCCCGATCATGTCGATGATGCCGATCTTCATGGTGGGTGTCGTCTTCGGTCTGGCCATGGACTACGAGGTGTTCCTCGTGACCCGGATGCGCGAGGCCTACGTCCACGGCGAGAAGCCGGGCCAGGCGATCGTCACCGGGTTCCGGCACGGAGCGCGGGTCGTCACCGCGGCCGCCGTCATCATGATGGCCGTGTTCTCCGGGTTCATCGGCTCCAGCGAGTCGATGATCAAGATGATCGGCTTCGGCCTCGCGATCGCCGTCTTCTTCGACGCCTTCGTGGTCCGCATGGCCATCGTCCCGGCGGTGCTCGCCCTGCTCGGCAAGCGCGCCTGGTGGCTGCCGAAGTGGCTGGACCGCGCGCTGCCGAACGTGGACGTGGAGGGCGAGGGCCTGCGCGCGCTCGACGAGAAGCGCCGCGACGGCGACGAGGACCGGGAGCTGGCCCGCGTCTGATCCCTCAGTGAGCCACCGGGGTGGCGGCCGTGTACGTGCGACGAAGGAAGCGGATCAGGGCTTTCGCGTCGAACTGCACGACCGCCACCCCTTTCGGCGAGTGGAACTCCAGGACCGCCTGCACGCGTCCGCACGGCCAGACGCGGACGTCACCGCTGCTGGCCGGGACCCGCAGGCCCTGCTCCAGGAGTTCACGGGCGAAGACCCATTCCTTGGGGCCCGGCAGGGTGATGTGCACCTGCGGGGGATCGCTCTCGGGGTCGTAGCGCAGGGCCACCGGGACGGCCCGGTGTTCGTCCTCGGCGGAGTCGGCGGTGTCGGTGACGATGTGGGCGCGTGCGTACTGTTCGACGGCGTACATGAACCGACTCCTCACGCTGCGTAACCTGTGCGGAATGTGTGAATCCGTCACCATTCCAATGTCGCACATCTCACGGAAACCGCTCTCCGGCCGCCCGCGACCCCTCCCTCATGTGCGTCGTGTCCTTCCCAACCGTCTTCCCGGTCACGGCGAGCGCATGTACGGAACACGGTGAGGCACTGGTCACGCCCGGCGGCGCGGAGGCCGTTCGGGCGGCCCGCGAACTTATTCGAGGGTTCCTCGCTCTTGCAAGTAGTTCGCAAGTGGGCACTATCATCGAACGGTGCATGTGCCTGACGGATTCATCAACGCCCCTGTCTCCGCTGTCACGGGAGTGGTCGCCGCCGGCGCCATTGCCGTCAGCCTGCGAGGCGCCCGCCGCGAACTCGACGAGCGGACCGCGCCGCTCGCGGGCCTGGTCGCCGCCTTCATCTTCGCCGTGCAGATGCTGAACTTCCCGGTCGCCGCCGGGACCAGCGGGCATCTGCTCGGCGGTGCTCTCGCCGCGATACTCGTCGGCCCCTACACAGGGGTCCTCTGCGTATCCGTCGTCCTGCTCATGCAGGGCATCCTGTTCGCCGACGGCGGCCTCACCGCGCTCGGCGTGAACATCACCGACATGGCGATCGTCACCACCGTCGTCTCGTACGCCCTCTTCCGCGGCCTGGTGAAGGTGCTGCCCCGCACGCGGCGCTCGATCACCGGCGCGGCCTTCGTCGCCGCGCTGCTGTCCGTCCCGGCCGCCGCCGTCGCGTTCACCCTCATCTACGCGGTCGGCGGCACCACCGATATCGCGATCACCAAGGTCGCCACCGCGATGATCGGCGTGCACGTCCTCATCGGCATCGGCGAGGCGGTCATCACCGCGCTCACCGTCGGCGCCGTGGTCGCCGTACGCCCCGACCTCGTGTACGGCGCCCGCGGCCTCCAGCAGCGGCTCAAGCTCCGGGTGAACGGCGAACTCGTCGACACACCCGCCTCGCCCGCCGGCACTCCCGAGCCGGTCCCCGTCGCCGCCCGCTCCTCGCACCGCAGGGTCTGGATCACCGGGCTGGTCACCTCCCTCGTCCTCGCCGGATTCGTCAGCTTCTACGCCTCCGCCAGCCCCGACGGCCTGGAGAAGGTCGCCAAGGACAAGGGCATCGACGCCAGGACCGAGAAGCACGCCACGGAGGACTCCTCGCCGCTCGCCGGATACGGCGTCAAGGACGTCTCCGACGCCCGCGTCTCCGGCGGACTCGCCGGTGTCATCGGCGTCGGCGTCACGGTCGTCGCCGGAACCGGCGTCTTCTGGCTGATCCGCAGGCGCCGTACGACCGACAGCTCGCCCACCTCCGTACCGGAAGGCGTCTGACATGGGGGCGGGCCACACCCACAAGCTCTACCGGCACGGACACTCGCCCGTGCACGGCCTGCCGCCGCACACCAAGCTCGCCGCCACCCTCGCCTTCGTGATCGTGGTCGTCTCCACGCCCCGCGAGGCGATGTGGGCGTTCGCGCTGTACGCCCTGCTGCTCGCCGCGGTCGCCCAGCGGGCCCGCGTACCGGCCGGGGTGCTGCTGAAGCGGCTGCTGATCGAGATCCCGTTCGTGGCCTTCGCCGTGCTGATGCCGTTCGTCGCCGAGGGAGAGCACGTCCACGTCCTCGGCCTGTCCCTGAGCGTCAACGGGCTCTGGGGCGCCTGGAATGTCCTCGCCAAGGGCACCCTCGGCGTCGCCGCCTCCGTGCTCCTCGCCTCCACCACCGAACTGCGCGAACTGCTCCTCGGCCTGCAGCGCCTGAAGCTCCCGCCGCTCCTCGTGCAGATCGCCTCCTTCATGATCCGCTACGGCGACGTCATCACCGACGAGATGCGGCGCATGCGCATCGCGCGGGAGTCCCGCGGCTTCGAGGCGAGCGGGGTGCGGCACTGGGGCGTGCTCGCGAAGTCGGCGGGCGCGCTGTTCATCCGCTCCTACGAACGCGGTGAGCGTGTCCACCTCGCCATGGTGAGCCGCGGCTACACCGGAACCATGCCCGTCATCGACGAGGTGACCGCGTCCCGGGCGCAGTGGTCGTACGCCTTCACCCTCCCGTGCGCCGCCCTCGTCGTCTGTGTGCTGGGATGGACGCTGTGATGTCTGCCGAAACCCCCGTGCCGCCCCCCGGCGGCGACGCCGTGCCCGCCTCCCTGGAGGTCTCCGGCCTCGCCTTCGCCTACCCCGACGGGCACCAGGCCCTCTTCGGCGTGGACTTCAGCGTCGGACGCGGCGAGCGCGTCGCGCTCCTCGGTCCGAACGGCGCCGGCAAGACCACCCTCGTCCTGCACCTCAACGGCATCCTGACCGGCGGCGCCGGGACGGTGCACGTCGCCGGACTCCCGGTCGGCAAGCGGCACATGGCGGAGATCCGGCGCCGGGTCGGCATCGTCTTCCAGGACCCGGACGACCAGCTGTTCATGCCGACCGTCCGCGAGGACGTCGCCTTCGGACCGGCCGCCGCGGGAGTGAAGGGCGCCGAGCTGGAGGAACGCGTCCGCACCGCCCTGGAGCGCGTCGGCATGGAGGCCTTCGGCGACCGCCCGCCGCACCACCTGTCCTTCGGACAGCGCCGCCGGGTCGCCGTCGCGACGGTGCTGGCGATGGAGCCGGAGATCCTCGTCCTCGACGAGCCCTCCTCCAACCTCGACCCCGCGTCCCGGCGCGAACTCGCCGACATCCTGCGCTCCCTGGACGTCACCGTCCTCATGGTCACCCACGACCTGCCGTACGCCCTCGAACTGTGTCCGCGCGCCCTCGTCCTCAGCGACGGCGTGATCGTCGCCGACGGCCGGACCGGCGAGCTGCTCTCCGACGACGGGCTGATGCGCACGCACCGCCTGGAGCTGCCCTTCGGCTTCGATCCGCGCTCCGTGACAATGGGAGCGTGACGAGACAAGAGGACGCCGGACCGCCGGCCGGGCCGTACACCGCGACCCCGGCGACGGCCGGCGCGGACGGGCCCGTGGACGTGAACGGCACCGTGGCCGAGGGATTCGAACCGGTCAGGGACGCGTTCGCCCGCAACTTCGCGGCCCTCGGGGACCGGGGCGCCGCCGTCACCGTGTACCGCGACGGGCACAAGGTCGTCGACCTGTGGGGCGGCACCCGGGACGTCGACGGCACCGAGCCCTGGCAGCACGGCACCGCGCAGATCGTGCGCTCCGCCACGAAGGGCGTCGCCGCCGCCGTGATCCTGCTGCTGGCCCAGCGCGGCCTCCTCGACCTCGACGCGCCCGTCGCCGCCCACTGGCCCGCGTACAAGGCGCGCGGCAAGGAACACACCCGGGTCCGGCACCTCCTCGCGCACCGCGCCGGCGTACCGGCCCTGGACCGGCCGCTCACCCCCGCCGAAGCCGCCGACCCCGACATCGCGGCGGCGGCCGTGGCCGCGCAGACACCGGCCTGGCAGCCGGGGACCGACCACGGCTATCACGCGCAGACGTACAGCTGGCTGACGGGCGAGCTGGTCCGGCGGGTCACCGGGCGCACGATCGGCGCGTGGATCGCCGAGGAGATCGCCCGGCCGCTGGACCTGGACCTGTGGGTCGGGCTTCCGCCGGAGCAGGCCGGCCGGGTGGGCCGGGTCGCACAGGTCGAGGCGCCGCCCGCGCCCGGCGGCCTGCGGACCCGCCCCAAGCGCGCGGTCGTGGAGGCGTACGCCGACCCGGACAGCCTCACCCGCCGCGCCTTCGCCGCGATCACGCCGATGCCCGACGAGAACGACCCCGCCTACCGGGCCGCCGTCCTGCCCGCCTCGAACGGCATCGCCACCGCCGACGGACTGGCCCGCTTCTACGCCGCGCTGACCGGTGAGGTGGACGGCGTCCGCCTGTTCTCGCCGGAGACGACGGCGAAGGCCCGGGCGGAGCACTCGGCCGGACCCGACCGGGTCCTGGTGGTCAACACCCGCTTCGGCCTCGGCTACATGCTGCACGGCCCGGCCTCGCCGCTGCTCTCCCCGGGCTCGTTCGGCCACCCCGGCCGCGGTGGAGCCCTCGGCTTCGCCGACCCGGAGTCGGGCATCGCCTTCGGCTACGTCACCAACGGCTTCCGCACGAGCGTGACGGCGGACGCTCGGGCGCAGGCGCTGGTACGGGCGGTGCGGGCGGCCGTCGACGCGTAGAGCCGGCCGGCGGCAGCGGGCGAGGACCGGCGGGTTCGCGGCGGCTATCCGGTGTGCAGCATCAGCCCGATGCCGACGACCAGGAGGCCGGCCGCGGCGATCCGGGGCGCCCCGAATCGCTCCTTGAAGAACACCGCGCCGATGGCCGCGCCCACGATGATCGACGACTCCCGCAGGGCCGCGATCGGCGCCAGTTCGGCCCGTGTCTGGGCCCACAGGACCAGCCCGTACGCCGCGACCGAGAGGGCGGCGCCGAGGAACCCGACCGCGGCGACCGGCTTCAGCACCGCCACGGTGTCGCCGCGCCAGCGGTGGATCGCGAACGCGGGGATCACGACACCCTCGACCGCCATCAGCCAGGCGATGTACCCGAGGGAGCTGCCGGAGGCCCGTACGCCCAGACCGTCGACGACCGTGTACGCGGCGATCGACGCGCCCGTCGCGAGGGCCGCGCCGATCGCCGCCCAGTGGGGGCGCCGTCCGCGCAGCCCCCACAGCGCGACCCCGGTCAGCCCGGCGCAGGACAGGGCGACGCCCGAGGCCGCCCATCCGTCGGGCACCTCGTGCGCGAAGACCGCCGCGAGCACGGTGACGATCAGGGGCGCGGTGCCGCGCGCTATCGGATAGGCCTGCCCGAAGTCCCCGAGGCGGAAGGAGCGCATCAGCAGGATGTAGTACGCGACGTGGATGACGGCGGAGGCGATCAGGTACGGCCAGGCCCCGGACGCCGGGAACGGCACGAACGGCACCATGACCAGGCCGATCAGCATGCCCCCGCCGGCGATCAGCGTGAAGCCGACGAGCTTGTCGGTGATGCGGTGCGCGATCGCGTTCCAGCACGCGTGCGTGACGGCGGCGAGCAGCACCGCCGCGGTGACGAGCGGTGTCATTCGGCGCGCTCGCGCACGTCCACCAGCGTGCCGCCCGCGTGCGCGACCAGGCTCTCGGGGTCCATCGGGAAGACGGTGTACGGGGTGCCCGCCGCGGCCCACACGGTGGCGTGGCCGAGCAGCGAACGGTCGGCGAGGACCCGGGTCCTCGTCCGGTGCCCGAACGGCGGCACCCCGCCGATCGCGTACCCCGTCGTCTCCCGTACGAGGTCCGCGCGCGCCCGTGTCACCTTCTCGGCACCCAGCGCCAGCCGTACGCGCTCCAGGTCGACCCGGGAGGCGCCGTCCATCAGCACGAGCACGGGCACGCCGTCCGCCGCGAAGATCAGGGACTTGCAGATCTGGTCCAGGTCGCAGCCGACCGCGGCGGCGGCCTCGGCGGCGGTGCGGGTCGCGTCCGGGAAGCGCCGGACCCGTCCGCACAGCTCGTCGAGCCCCAACTCCCGCAGTGCTACGGCGAAGCGGGGGTGGACGGCGTCCTCGCCACGGGAGGCGTCTGGCGCGGCGTTCTCATCGGTGGCGGTCATGGGCAGCACGCTAGCGGTCGGTGTACGCGGCACGCGACCGGGTTCCCGTCCCGCCGGGAACGGCTCGGCGGGGCGCCCGCGGAGGGCGCCCGGGCGGGTGGGTGGACTAGCTGCCCGCCTTCAGCAGCGCCGCGACGATCGGGCCCGCCGTGTCACCGCCGTGGCCGCCCTGCTGGACGACGCCCGCGCCCGAGAGGTCGCCCTTCCACGCGGTGAACCAGCCGTTGGGCTGCTTCTGGTTGTCGACCTCGGCGGATCCGGTCTTGGCGCCGTAGTCCGGGCCGAGGCCGGACATGGCCTCGGCGGCGGTGCCCGCGGCGGCGGTGTACTGCATGACCTCGCGCAGCTGGGAGAGCGTGGACGCCGACAGGGTGCGGGAGGCCTTGGCGAGCGTGCGGTGGTCGACCGTCGGCGAGACCAGGTACGGCTGGTGGAAGGTGCCCGTCTTGACCGTGGCGGCGATGGACGCCATGTTCAGCGGGTTCATCCGGACACCGCCCTGGCCCATCAGGGACGCCGCCATCTGCGCGGCGCTCTGCACCGGCACCGAACCGTCGAACGACGGGACGCCGACGGCCCAGTTGTTCATGCTCAGCCCGAAGACCTGCTGGGCCTGCTTCGTCAGGTCGTCGTTCTCGAGCTTCTTCGCCTGCGTGATGAAGGCGGTGTTGCAGGACCGCGCGAAGCTCGCCTTGAAGGTGCCGTCCTTGATCTCGAAGTCGTCGTCGTTGTGGAACTTCCAGCCGCCGTACGTCGCCGTCTTGGGGCAGGGGTGCGGCTTGTCCGCGGAGGCCAGGCCCTTGTCGAAGAGCAGCGAGGCGGTGATGACCTTCATGGTGGAGCCGGGCGCGAGGGAGCCCTGGAAGGCGGTGTTGAAGCCGTGGGAGGTGTTCGCGACGGCGAGGATCTCGCCGGTCGAGGGGCGCAGCAGGACCACCGACGCCTTCTCCTTGGCGGCGACCCGGCGTTCGGCCTCCGCCTGGAGGGCCGGGTCGAGGGTCGTCGTCACCTTGCCGGGGGTGCCCTCGCTGAGCGTCACGAGGGTCTTGTCGGGCGTCTTCTGGGCGCCCTTCTTCGCGGCCTTGCGGACCACGCGCAGTTCGATGCCGGCCTTGCCGCCGGCCGTCTTGCCGAACTTCTCGCGCAGCCCGTCGAGGACGGTGCCCAGGGACGGGTACTTGGCGGTGGTCAGTTCCCCGCCGTCGCGGTCGAGGGCGGTGACGGGCGGTGTCCCGGACGCACCGGTGACGAGCCGGTCGCCGTCCTGGAGGTCCGGGTGGACGACGGACGGCTTCCAGCCGACCAGTGCGGTTCCGTCCTTGGCCCGCCGCACGACGGTGAGCTTCGAGGAGTACGTCAGGGGCTTGGACGTGCCCTTGTAGCCGACGGTGGCCTTGACGGTGAAGGGCACGTCGGTGCCCGACGGCTTGCCGCCGGTCAGGGTGACGCCGCTGATGTGGGCGTCCTTGCCGTAGCCGGTCAGGGCGGCCGTGGCGGAGGCCGAGTCGTCGGTGGCGGCGGCGGCCTCGGCGACGTCGCCCTTCTGCCAGGCGGTGAGGAAGGCGGTGGACGCGGTGTGGATCTCGGTCGCGGTCAGCGGGCCCGTCTTCACCTTCGTGCGGGCGGTGCCGGTGGACGTGTCGTCCCCGGCGGCGCTGCCCCCGTACAGGCTGTAGGCGCCGAACGCGCCGCCGGCGACGACCACCGCGATCACTCCGCCGATCACGGCGGGCTGTCTCGTACTGCGCCGCTCGGCGACCCGTCTTCTCTTGCCCACAGCTGTTCGTCCTCCGCTGTCCCCTGGTGCCCTGTGGCGCCCCCGCGCCTCTCGCTCCTCAACGAGGTTCCCCACCCTAGGGTCCCGCCCTGTGCGAAGTGGCCTCAGCCACCCGTTCGTAGCACTGCTGCGACGATCGGGCCGGCCGCGTCGCCGCCGTGTCCGCCCTCCTGGGTCATGGCGGCGGCCGCGATGTCGTTCCGGTAGCCGGTGAACCAGCTGTTGGAGACGGTCTGTCCGTCGACCTCGGCGGAGCCGGTCTTGGCGCCGATGCTGCCGCCGAGTCCGGCCATCACCTGGGCGGCGGTGCCGCTGACCGCCGTGCGGTTCATCATCGTGCGCAGCTGTGCGACCGTGCCGCCGGACAGGCCCTTGGCGGTGGCCAGTTCGCGGCCGTCGAGGGAGCGCGCCACGATGACCGGCTGCCGGAAGGCCCCCGTCATGGCGGTCGCCGTGACCGAGGCCATGTTGAGCGGGCTCATCTGGACCTGGCCCTGGCCGATCATGTTGGCCGCGGTGTCGGGGCCGCCGGAGGCGGGCACCGAGCCGTCGAAGGACTCGATGCCGGTCTTCCAGTTGTTCCGGCCGAGCCCGAAGCGCTGCTGGGCCTCGTTCGTCAGCGAGTCGACCTTCACCTCGTCCGCGTACTTCACGAACGCGGTGTTGCACGAGCGGGAGAAGCTGTCGGACAGCGTCGCGTTCTCCTGCGGCTGCATGCCCTTGAGGTTGTGGAAGGTCTGGCTCTGCCAGGTCGCCGTGGGCGGGCAGGGCGCCGGGCCGGTCGACGTCGTGATGCCGTTGTCGATGAGGGTCGCCGCGCTGATGATCTTCATCGTGGATCCGGGGGCGAGCTTGCCGAGGAACGCCGCGTTGAAGCCGTCCTGGCGGTGGTTGGCGACGGCCAGCACCTCGCCGGTGCTCGGCTTCACCGCGACCACGGACGACTCCGCGTACCGTTCGACCGCCTTCTCGGCGGCGGCCTGAGCGCTCGCGCTGAGTGTCGTACGGACCTTGCCGGGACGTCCCTCGGCGAGGGTGGCCAGCGTGGTGTCGGGGGCCTCGGTGGTCCCGTGGTGGATCGCCAGCTCGATGCCGGGCGTACCGCCCGCCTTGTCGCCGTACTTGTCGCGCAGCGCGTCCAGGATCGGTCCGAGCGAGGGGTATTTGTCCTTCGTCAGGACAACGTTGTTCCGGTCCACGGCCTCGATCGCCGGGCTCGCCGACTCGCCCGTGACCAGGGTGTCCCCGTCCTTCAGCTGCGGGTGGACGATGGACGGCTTCCAGTCCACCAGCGCCTTGCCGGTCGTCTCCCCGCGCACCACGGACAGCCGGGAGTCGTAGGCGAGGGGCTTGGTCTTCCCGTCGTAGGACACCGTCGCCTTCACGGAGAACGGCACGCTCGCCCCGGACGCCGTGCCCGGCGTGATCCGCACATGAGTGAGGTGCGCGGCTCCGCTGTACCCGGCGAGCAGGCTCTGGGCGCCGGACTCGTAGTTCGTGTACCCCGCCGCCTTCGCCGCGTCGCCGTTCTCCCAGGCCGCGAAGAAGGCGCGGCTGGTCTCCTTGACCTCGGAGCCGCTCGGCGGCCCGGTTCTGACCGGTGCGGGCCCCGCGGACCCGGTGCCCCCGCTGACCGCGGTGACGAAGTTGTACGCGCCGTACCCGGCGCCCCCCAGTACGACGGCGAACACACTGCCGATGACGGCAGCCTTGGCCCCCTTGCGCATCGCGCGATCCCTCCCCGTGAACCCTTCCCCGAACTTCTGAACGCGTTCAGAAAAGTCGTTCTCCCCGAACTGTAGAGGCGGGTGGGGCTGCGATGACAGCGGTTTCTCCGAATCGTTAGCGCGGGGGCGGGTGGTTATGGGTGTGAACGCCATCTATCGACGGGACCGGGTGCACCGGTTCCGGCCACGCAACGCCAGGAGGGCGCGGCCACCGGCCGCGCCCTCCTGGTCCGATGCCCGGCTAGACCCACGTATCCAGCCACATTCGCGATCTCCACTGGTCGATGGGGATCGCGGTGCCTGTGTACAGGGGCCAGAAATAAATGAAGTTCCAGGTGATCAGGAGGACCAGGACGCCCGCTGACACCGCTCCGACCAGGCGGCGGCGTTCCGTCGCGCCCGGTGGGCCGAGGATCGCGCCGATCATCATCGTGACGGCCAGGCAGAGGAACGGCACGAAGACGACGGCGTAGAAGTAGAAGATCGTGCGCTCCTGGTACAGGAACCAGGGGAGGTAGCCGGCGGCGATGCCGCAGGCGATCGCGCCCGCCCGCCAGTCGCGGCGGAACGCCCAGCGCCACAGCACGTAGAGGATCGCGAAGCAGGCCGCCCACCACAGCAGGGGTGTGCCGAGGGCCAGCACTTCGCGGGCGCACTTGTCGCCCGCGTCGGAGGGGCAGCCGTCCTTGCCGGGCAGCGGGGACTCGTAGAAGTACGAGACCGGGCGGCCGAGGACGAGCCAGCTCCACGGGTTGGACTGGTAGGTGTGCGGAGAGGAGAGGCCGACGTGGAACTTGTAGACCTCGTGCTCGTAGTGCCACAGGCTGCGCACCCAGTCGGGGAGGTACGTCCAGTTCCCGCCCCGGCCGTCGGTCGCCGCCCAGTTCCGGAAGTAGCCGCCGCTGCCGTCGGTCGGCGACAGGATCCAGCCGGTCCAGGAGATCAGGTAGACGGCCACCGCGACCGGGACCGTCGCGAGGAACGTGATGCCGGTGTCGTGCTTCAGGGCCGCCGTGTACGGGTGGCGGGCGCCGGCGACCCGGCGGGACCCCACGTCCCACAGGACCGCCATCACGCAGAACGCGGCGAGGACGTACATGCCGTTCCACTTCGTGCCGATCGCCAGACCCAGCATCAGGCCCGCCGTCCAGCGCCAGGGCCGCCAGCCGAGGCGGGTGGACTCGGCGGTGTCCGCGTCGGGGCGGACCGTGCCGTCCTCGTCGACGGGCAGCGCGGCGGCCAGCCGTGCCCTCGCCCTGTCCCGGTCGATGACCAGGCAGCCGAAGGCCGCGAGCACGAAGAACATCAGCACGCCGTCGAGCAGCGAGGTGCGGCTCATCACGAAGTGCAGGCCGTCGACCGCCATGAGCATGCCCGCGAGACAGCCGAGGAACGTCGAGCGGAACAGCCGCCGTCCGATCCGGCACAGCAGCAGCACCGACAGCGTGCCGAGCACCGCGGTCATGAAGCGCCAGCCGAAGGGGTTGAACCCGAACATCCACTCGCCGAGCCCGATGACGTACTTGCCGACCGGCGGGTGCACGACGTAGGCGGCGTCGCTGGGGATCCGGACGTTGCCGTTGCCCTGGAGGATCAGGTCGTTGGCGTCCTTCGCCCAGTTGACCTCGTACCCGCGGTGGATGAGGGCCCAGGCGTCCTTGGCGTAGTACGTCTCGTCGAATATCACCGCCTTCGGGCTGCCCAGGTTCCAGAACCGCAGCAGCCCGGCGAACAGGGTCACCAGCAGCGGGCCACCCCACCCCGACCAGCGGTGGAAGCGGTCGGCGACCTCCTGGCGCAGACCGAGGGCGGCCCAGATCCGCGACCCCGGCTCGGGGTACGGCGGGACGAGACGGTCGCGCACATCGCTTCTGGGCGGCGCCGTGTAGCCGAATCGGCGCAGCCGCCGCTGCCACGACGGCCGCTGATCGTCGGCGGCCTGGCCCTGCCGGGTGTCCGTGGAGGACGCGGTACTGGTCACCGCGCCATCGTAGGGAACGCGTCTGTGGGAGTCCCGCGCCCGGGCCCTTCCGGCCGGATGAGCTTGTAGGACGGTACCCCTGCGAGGATGGGAGCGTGACAGGAATCCTTGTGTTGGCAGGCACCCCCATCGGCGACATCTCGGACGCGCCGCCACGGCTCGCCGCGGAACTGGCCGGAGCCGATGTCGTCGCCGCCGAGGACACCCGCAGGCTGCGCCGGCTCACCCAGGCCCTCGGCGTCCAGACCTCCGGCCGTGTCGTCTCCTACTTCGAGGGGAACGAGGCCGCGCGGACCCCGGAG
Organism: Streptomyces sp. NPDC005302; assembly: GCF_040607345.1. NCBI lineage: Bacteria > Bacillati > Actinomycetota > Actinomycetes > Kitasatosporales > Streptomycetaceae > Streptomyces > Streptomyces sp. NPDC005302. Next base: position 112,501 of record NZ_JBEXGN010000002.1, on the reverse strand, counting down.
CTGGTCGAGGCGCTCGTCGGCGGGGCGCGGGTGCTGCTGGTGACCGACGCCGGGATGCCGTCCGTCTCGGACCCCGGCTACCGGCTCGTGGCGGCCGCGGTCGAGAAGGACATCAAGGTCACCGCCGTACCGGGCCCGTCCGCCGTGCTCACCGCGCTCGCCCTGTCCGGGCTGCCCGTCGACCGGTTCTGCTTCGAGGGCTTCCTGCCGAGGAAGGCCGGCGAGCGTCTCTCCCGGCTCCGGGAGGTCGCCGAGGAACGCCGGACGCTGGTCTACTTCGAGGCCCCGCACCGGCTCGACGACACGCTCGCCGCGATGGCGGAGGTCTTCGGCACCCAGCGCCGCGCCGCCGTCTGCCGCGAGCTGACCAAGACGTACGAGGAGATCAAGCGCGGGCCGCTGGGCGAGCTCGCCGCCTGGGCCGCCGAAGGGGTCCGCGGCGAGATCACCGTGGTCGTCGAGGGCGCCCCCGACAAGGGCGCGGAGGAACTCGACGCCACCGAGCTGGTGCGCAGGGTGCAGGTGCGCGAGGAGGCGGGGGAGCGGCGCAAGGAGGCGATCGCCGCCGTCGCCGCGGAAGCCGGAATTCCCAAACGTGACGTCTTTGATGCCGTGGTCGCGGCAAAGAACGCTGCTCGAACCACCCCATAGAAGGGCAAAGGAGCGGCTTCAAAAGCAAAGCTCAGGCCGCGTGGCAGGGCCGTTCCGACAAGGAACGGCCAAAACGGCTCCAACAGTCGACAGGGCGGATGCGTTCGCGCCGGGAGAAGCGTCCACTGGATGAAGGGACGCACCCGTCCCTCACCTCCGGCGCAACGGCGGAATCCAGGGGGAAATCCGTCCACGGAGGTGCTTGTCCAGCGGACAAGAGGAGCAGTCGGAATGAGTGAGACCACAGGACGGACCGGCGGCGTCGCCGCGGGTCAGGTCACCGAACAGACCGGGCATCGCAGTGCGGCGACGGCCGTTGTCCACGAATCGTATTCCTTCGCCTGCATGCGCTGCGGGCACGGCTGGGAGCAGTCCTACGCGATCGAGCACCACCACGACGCGGACGGCGCCGAGTTCGTGACGTACGTGGCGGACGGCCGGACCGTGCCGTCGCCGCTCAGCCGTCCTTCCTGCCTCTACTGCGACAGCCACGTGGTGCGCATCATGCGCGCCGGACAGGTGTCGTCCGTCCTCGATTCCCTGCACTCCGTGGCCAAGCCCCGGCCGGTACCGCGACAGCCCGGGGAGGGAACGGAGGGGGCCGCTGCGGGCGACTCCTCCGAGACGCCGAAGGAACCGCACCACTGGCACCTGTCGGATCTGCTGCACCCGTTCCAGCACCGCAAGGCCGGCTGATCCCGCAGCCCGGGGCGGCGACGGCCGCGACGTGAAGGACGGCATGCCCCCTTCGTAGGATCGGGGCATGCCTTCCTCCGTCTCCGGCGCCTCCGACAAGAACGCCGCGCCCCCGCTCCCCGAGCCCCTGCGCGTCCCGGTCGCCGACTCGCACACCCACCTCGACATGCAGTCCGGCACGGTCGAGGAGGCTCTCGCCAAGGCCGCGTCGGTCGGTGTCACGACCGTCGTCCAGGTCGGCTGCGACCTGAACGGCTCCCGCTGGGCGGCCGAGACGGCGGCCGCGTACGACGCCGTCCACGCCACCGTCGCCCTCCACCCCAACGAGGCGCCCCGGATCGTGCACGGGGACCCCGACGGCTGGTCCCGGCAGGGGGCCCGGCAGCCCGGCGGCGACGCGGCGCTGGACGAGGCGCTCGCGGAGATCGACCGCCTCGCCGCCCTCCCGCAGGTCAAGGGCGTCGGCGAGACCGGCCTCGACAACTTCCGCACCGGCCCCGAGGGCAAGGCGGCCCAGGAGCGCTCCTTCCGCGCCCACATCGAGATCGCCAAGCGGCACGGCAAGGCCCTGGTCATCCACGACCGCGACGCCCACGCCGACGTGCTGCGCATCCTCAAGGAGGAGGGCGCCCCCGAGCGGACCGTCTTCCACTGCTACTCCGGCGACGCCGCGATGGCCGAGGTCTGCGCCCGCGCCGGCTACTTCATGTCCTTCGCCGGAAACATGACCTTCAAGAACGCCCAGCCGCTGCGCGACGCGCTCGCCGTGGCCCCGCTCGGCCTCGTCCTCGTCGAGACGGACGCGCCCTTCCTGACCCCGGCGCCGTACCGCGGACGGCCCAACGCGCCGTATCTCGTTCCGGTGACGGTGCGCGCCATGGCCGCGGTGCGCGGGATCGACGAGGACACCCTCGCGACCTCGCTGTCCGCCAACACCGCGCGCGCATTCGATTACTGAGCGATAACGGCTCCGGGGGTTTTCCCTGGTCGGACGCCTGTCTCCGGCGGGGGAGTATCGCGACACAGCGTAGTCGCGTTGCTTGGGAGAGTGACGACCGCTCCGCTAGGTTCTGGTCGCCCGATCCGGACCCCTGGAGCGTGTCGTCGTGAGCAGCTCGCGGTACGAGCAGTACGAGACGTACGGACCGACCGGTGGCGCCGACGCCACCACGGTCGTCGACGCCGCCGGCGCCGCCGTGGCCGCCGGCCCGCCTGCCGGGGCGGACGCGCTCGGCGGGCACGACGAGCGCGACGAGGACCGGGCACGGGACGCGGGGGGCGGAGCCGGCGGACCCGGCGGGGCTCCCGGACCGGGCGGACCGGGCGGCCCCAGCGACGCTTCCGGGGCGTTCGAGGCGTACGCGGCCTATGGCGCGTACGGGGACCACTCCGGCCCCCGGTCGGGCTCCGGTTCCGGCTACGTCGAGTACGTGCGCTGGGAGCCGTACGGCCACGGGTACGCCGACACCTACCGCCCGGCGTACGAGGCGCGCACCCCGGGACCCGCGACGGCGTACCCGCCCGGCGCGCCCGTGACCCACGGTGCCTTCCCCGAACCGCGCCAGTACGCGGACGCGGCTCCCCAGGCCGGTGCGACCGTGCACGGGAACGGGTTCGCGCAGGCCGACACCGTCGCCGACGGGAGCGGCTTCGCGCAGGCGGACACGGTCGTCCTCACCGACGCGGTCGCGCTCGCGGACACCGTGGTCGTCACCGTGCCCGACCGCGACGCCGCCCGCTCCGCCGCGGTCGACGGGGTCCGGCCCACGGGCGGGCGGGCCGACGCGCGCCGCGCGGCCCGGCGCAAACGCGTCACCGACCGGCCCGACGCGCTGCGCCGGCTGCTCCCGCAGGCCCTGGTCGTCGCCTTCCTGGCCGGCGGCACCTCCGCCTTCGTCGCCAGTGACAAGGCGATCGAACTCAGCGTCGACGGCAGACCGCGCACGCTGCACACCTTCGCCGACGACGTGAGCGAGCTGCTCGCCGACGAGGGCGTGAAGGTGGGCGCGCACGACGTGGTCGCACCGGCCCCCGGCACACCCCTGACCAGCGGTGACGAGGTCGCGGTGCACTACGGACGGCCGGTGAGCCTCACCATCGACGGCATCCGGCGCCGGGTGTGGACGACCGCGCCCACCGTCGAGGGGGCGCTCAGACAGCTGGGGGTGCGCGCCGAGGGCGCGTACCTGTCGGCCTCGCGTTCCCAGCCGATCGGGCGCGCGGGGCTGGAGCTCGACGTGCGGACCGAGCGCACCGTCACGATCATGGCCGACGGCAGGGCCCGGACCGTCCGCACGAACGCGGCGAGCGTGGGGGAGGCCGTCGAGGCGGCCGGGATCGCCCTGCACGGGCAGGACACCACGTCCGTCCCGGCCGGGAGCTTCCCGCGCGACGGGCAGACGGTCACCGTCCTGCGGGTCACCGGGACCCGGGAGGTCCGAGAGGAACGGATTCCGTTCGAGGTCCGGCGCACCGAGGACGCCTCGCTGTTCAAGGGCAGCGAGGTCGTCGAACGGCCCGGCCGGTTCGGCGCGCGGCGCGTGACGTACGCCCTGCGGACCGTCAACGGCGTCCGCGAGAAGCCGCGCCGCATCCGTGCCGAGGTGGTGCGGGAACCGCAGGTCCAGCTGGTCCGGGTCGGTACGAAGCCGCACCCGGCCTCCGTCGACGGCGCCGACCACCTGAACTGGTCGGGCCTCGCCGCGTGCGAGTCCGGCGGCCGGCCCGGCGCGGTGGACCCGTCCGGCACCTACGGCGGCCTCTACCAGTTCGACACCCACACCTGGCAGACCCTCGGCGGCAGCGGGCGTCCCCAGGACGCGCCCGCCGCCGAACAGACCCTGCGCGCGAAGAAGCTGTACGTGCGCAGCGGGGCGAGCCCCTGGCCCCACTGCGGAGCCCGCCTCCACGGCTGAGGCCACCCGGGGCGGGTGCCCGCCCCGCGCGGGCAGGGGTTCACGTCGCTGGGCCCCCCGCACGGGCGGGGCGACTTCGAGGCCGGAGCCGCCCTCCACGGCAGGGCACGCCCGCGGCGCCCGTGCCGTCCCTCAGATGCGGAGAGGCGCCGCGGCTCCGCGTGACCGGCGGGCCTCCGACGTCCCGGGCCGGGACGCCCCGACCCGGACGCCCCGCGCCGAACGGGTGCCCGGCCGGGTCGCGGTGTCCGGGTGTCCCGGCTCCCGGGGCCCCGCGTGAGGTGGTCGTACGGAGGCTCCGTCCCGGTGATCGCGTCGACGGCGAGGGGCGTGAGCCCGGTGGGCCGGTTCGCACCCGTACCCTTGGGGCGTGACCAGCCCCACCCCCGACGCCCTCCTGGGCCCCGCCGACGTCCGCGAACTCGCGGCAGCCCTCGGCGTACGGCCCACCAAGCAGCGCGGCCAGAACTTTGTGATCGACGCGAACACGGTGCGCCGCATCGTGCGGACCGCGGAGGTACGGCCCGACGACGTGGTCGTGGAGGTGGGACCCGGCCTCGGCTCGCTGACACTGGGCCTGCTGGAGACGGCCGACCGGGTCGTCGCGGTCGAGATCGACGACACCCTCGCCGGCGCCCTGCCCGCGACGGTGGCGGCGCGCATGCCGGAGCGGGCCGACCGGTTCACGCTGGTCCACTCGGACGCCATGCAGATCCGTGAGCTTCCGGGCCCGCCCCCGACCGCCCTGGTCGCGAACCTCCCGTACAACGTCGCGGTGCCCGTCCTGCTGCACATGCTCGACACCTTCCCGACCATCGAGCGCACCCTCGTGATGGTCCAGGCGGAGGTCGCCGACCGGCTCGCCGCCGCGCCCGGTTCGAAGGTGTACGGCGTGCCGTCCGTGAAGGCCAACTGGTACGCGGAGGTCAAGCGCGCCGGCTCCATCGGACGCAACGTCTTCTGGCCGGCCCCCAACGTCGACAGCGGACTCGTGTCGCTCACCCGGCGTGCCGAGCCGATCTCCACCTCCGCCCCGAAGAACGACGTGTTCGCCGCCGTTGACGCGGCCTTCGCGCAGCGCCGCAAGACGCTGCGCGCAGCCCTCGCCGGATGGGCCGGTTCGGCCCCCGCGGCCGAGGCCGCGCTCGTCGCCGCCGGTGTCTCCCCGCAGGCCCGCGGCGAGTCCCTGACGGTCGAGGAGTTCGCCCGGATCGCGGAGAACCGCGGCGAGGCGAAGGGCGCGGACACCAGGAACGCCCGCCGCTACCGCACCGAGGCCGGGACCGCCGAGCAGGCCGAGCACGAGGAGTCGACCCAGCCGTGACGGAGACGGTGACGGTACGCGTCCCTGCCAAGGTCAACGTCCAGCTCGCCGTCGGCGGCGTACGTCCCGACGGCTTCCACGACCTGGCCAACGTGTTTCTCGCGGTCGGCCTCTACGACGAGGTCACGGTCGCCCCGGCCGACGAGCTGCGCGTCACCTGCGCGGGCCCGGACGCCGCCCAGGTGCCCCTGGACCGTACGAACCTCGCGGCCCGTGCCGCCCTCGAACTCGCCCGCCGGTACGGCGTCGACCCCGCCGTCCACCTCCACATCGCCAAGGACATCCCCGTCGCCGGCGGCATGGCGGGCGGCAGCGCGGACGGGGCGGGCGCGCTGCTCGCCTGCGACGCGCTGTGGGGCACGAACGCCTCGCGCGCCGAACTCCTCGAAATCTGCGCCGAGTTGGGCAGCGACGTGCCGTTCAGCCTGCTGGGCGGGGCGGCGCTCGGCACCGGCCGGGGCGAGCAACTGCGCGCCCTGGAGGTCGGCGGGACCTTCCACTGGGTGTTCGCGATGGCCGAGCACGGGCTGTCGACCCCCGCGGTCTTCCAGGAGTTCGACCGGATGCACGAGGGTGTCCGCGTCCCGGAGCCGGTCGCCTCGCAGGAGCTGCTGGACGCGCTGGCGAAGGGGGACGCCGCCGCCCTCGCGAGCACCGTCTCCAACGACCTCCAGCCGGCGGCCCTCTCCCTGTTCCCGGCCCTCGCCGACACCCTCGTCGCGGGCCGCTCGGCCGGCGCGCTCGCCGCGCTCGTCTCCGGCTCGGGGCCGACCACGGCGTTCCTCGCCCCGGACGCGGTGACCGCGCGGACGGCCGCCGAGGCGCTGAGCGCGTCGGGCACCTGCCGATCGGTCCGCGTCACGCGGTCCCCGGCACCCGGCGCGATGATCCTCGGCTGACCCGCGGTCCGGCCCTCCGACGGGCAGGGAGCGGGCCGGGGGAGCGCGCGGGAGGGGACGCCCGCCCCGCGGACTACCCTTGAGGGTCGATCGTCCCCCTTGTTCAGGAGAGAAATGGCCGTCAACCTGGTCAATGTCGAGTCCGTCAGCAAGGTGTACGGCACCCGTGCACTGCTCGACGGGGTCTCCCTCGGCGTCAGCGAGGGGGACCGCATCGGCGTGGTCGGCCGGAACGGCGACGGCAAGACCACCCTGATCCGCATGATCGCCAAGCTGGAGGAGGCGGACACCGGGCGGGTCACCCACTCCGGCGGCCTGCACACCGGCGTGCTCACCCAGCACGACTCGCTCGACCCCACGGCCACCGTCCGTCACGAGGTCATCCGCGACATGGCGGACCACGAGTGGGCGGGCAACGCCAAGATCAGGGACGTGCTGACGGGTCTCTTCGGCGGTCTCGACCTGCCCGGCTTCCCGCAGGGCCTCGACACCGTGATCGGTCCGCTCTCGGGTGGCGAGCGGCGCCGTATCGCGCTCGCGAAGCTGCTCATCGAGGAGCAGGACCTGATCATCCTCGACGAGCCCACCAACCACCTGGACGTCGAGGGCATCGCCTGGCTGGCCCGCCACCTGCGCGAGCGCCGTTCCGCGCTCGTCTGCGTGACCCACGACCGGTGGTTCCTCGACCAGGTCTGCACCCGCATGTGGGATGTGCAGAAGGGCGCGGTCTACGAGTACGAGGGCGGCTACTCGGACTACGTGTTCGCCCGGGCCGAGCGGGAGCGCATCGCCGCGACCGAGGAGGTCAAGCGGCAGAACCTGGTCCGCAAGGAGCTGGCGTGGCTGCGCCGCGGCGCGCCCGCGCGCACGTCCAAGCCCCGCTTCCGCGTCGAGGCCGCCAACGAACTGATCGCCGACGTGCCGCCGCCCCGCGACAAGAGCGAGCTGATGAGGTTCGCCAACTCGCGGCTCGGCAGGACCGTCTTCGAGCTGGAGGACGTGACCGTGCAGGCCGGGCCGAAGGTGCTGCTCAAGCACCTCACCTGGCAGCTCGGGCCCGGCGACCGGGTCGGCCTGGTGGGCGTGAACGGCGCGGGCAAGACCTCGCTCCTGCGCGCCCTGGCCGACGCCGCCCGCAGCGACGGCGAACGGCAGCCCGTCGCCGGCCGGATCGTCACCGGCAAGACCGTCAAGCTCGCCTATCTCTCCCAGGAGGTCGGTGAGCTCGACCCGAACCTGCGGGTGTTGCAGGCGGTCCAGGCCGTCCGCGACCGGGTCGACCTCGGCAAGGGGCGGGAGATGACCGCGGGGCAGCTCTGCGAGACCTTCGGCTTCAACAAGGAGAAGCAGTGGACGCCGGTCGGGGACCTCAGCGGCGGTGAGCGCCGGCGGCTCCAGATCCTTCGCCTGCTGATGGACGAGCCGAACGTCCTCTTCCTCGACGAGCCCACGAACGACCTCGACATCGAGACCCTCACGCAGCTGGAGGACCTCCTCGACGGCTGGCCCGGCTCCATGATCGTGATCTCCCACGACCGCTTCTTCGTCGAGCGCACCACCGACAACGTCTTCGCGCTCCTCGGCGACGGCACGCTGCGCATGCTGCCGCGCGGGATCGACGAGTACCTGGAGCGGCGCAGGAAGATGGAGGAGGTGGCCGCGGCCGCCGTCCTCGCTGCCGCCCCCGCCCCCGTCAAGTCGGCCTCCGCCGCGGACGCGCGGGCCGCCAAGAAGGAACTCCAGAAGATCGAGCGGCAGCTGGACAAGATGTCCGAGAAGGAGACCAAGCTGCACGCGCAGATCGCCGACAACGCCACGGACTTCGGGAAGGTCGCCCAACTCGACGCCGAACTCCGTGAGTTGACCGGTGAGCGCGAGGAGCTGGAAATGCGCTGGCTGGAGCTGGCCGAGGACGCGTGACCCGAGGGGGCGCCCGCCCGGCGTGATCGTCGGGCGCGCACGGCCCGCCGGGACGGCGTGCGCCTCCCGGTGGGCGCCCCTGAGTTCGGGAGTGCGCCCCTTCCCGAACCGGGGAGGAACCAGCTCGCCCGATGATGAACTCCCCCCGCGCGTCCGGCGTGAAGGCCCCGTGAAGACGCGTAACGACGGCATCACAGCCCGGTCCTCCCTTGGGAACAGGGCGCGCACCGGCCCCCTGCCCGCGCCCCCCGCAGTGATAGAAAGAGCCGTCTGAGAACAGTCTGAGAACCACCGGGTGTGGCGGAGATCCAACGCCGCCGATGGGGCGCCACATCAGTGAAGAGGGGGAAGCGCTGATGAGTCAGCCGCCGAGTCAGCCGCCGCAGGGCGGGTTCGGAGCACCGCAGGACCAGCCGCCGACGGGCGGTTCCGGCACACCGCGGGACCCGCGCGCGCAGGGCGGCTTCGGCGCACCGCAGAACCCGCCCGGGAATCCGCCGCAGAACCCTCCCGCCGGTCCGCCGCCGGCCACGCCCCCCAGCACGCCCCCGCCGCCGCAGGGCGCACCGCCGCCCCCGCAGCCCGGCTACGGATACCCGCAGCAGCCGGGACCGTACGGCCAGCCGCAGCAGCCGGGTCCGTACGCCCAGCCCGGGCCCTACGGTCAGCCCGGCCCCTACGGCTATCCGCAGCAGCAGCCGGGCTACGGCTACCCGCAGCAGCCCACGTATCCGGGCGGCCCCGGCACCCCGCCGCCCGGCGGCTCGAAGAACCCGTTCAAGGGCAGGCCCGCGCTCGTCGTCGCGGCGGCCGTGGCCGGACTGCTCGTCGTCGGCGGCACCGTATGGGCGGTCACCGGCAACGGCGACGACGGGAAGAAGCCCGTCGCCAAGGAGAGCCCGAGCCCGAAGGCGTCCGCGTCGGACGACCCGGTCAACCCGGGCGACGGCAGCGGCGACGGCGGCGCGGACGAGGAGAACCTGAACGCCGGCCGCAAGCCGGGCGAGGCGAAGGTGCTCTGGTACAAGTCGGCGCCGGACGCCCCCGGTTCGGGCGCCGACGCCCCCGGCCTGTGGATCACCGGCAAGGCGGCGGTCAAGGCCGCGTACAAGCAGGTCTTCGCGTTCGACACCGGCAACGGCCGGCCGGCCTGGGACGCGCTGACGTTCCCGCAGAAGATCTGCGCCGTCACGCCGCAGAAGACGTCCGACGACAAGGTCGTCATCGCGTACATGAGCGGCGCCGCCAGCGGCGCCAAGTGCAACCAGCTCCAGCAGATCGACCTGAACACCGGCGCCAAGGGCTGGAGCGGGAAGGTCGCCGACGGCGGGCTGTTCGACAGCGCGCTCTCGATCGAACTGTCCATCACCGGCGACACCCTGACCGTCGGCCGCTCGATGTCCGGCACGGCGTACGACGTCTCCAGCGGCAAGAAGCTGTGGGACAAGGAGAAGTACGGCGCCAGTTGCTACCCGGCAGGGTTCGCCGGCGGCGGCAAGCTGCTCTCCGTCTCCTCCTGCGGGGCGGGCAGCGACACCGAGCACGACGAGGTGCAGGAGCTGGACCCCGCCACCGGCAAGGCGAAGTGGACCATGAAGGTCGCCAAGGGGTGGAAGGTGCAGCGCGCCTACTCCGTGGACCCGGTCGTCCTCTACCTGACCAACGACGCGAAGAAGACGGTCAACGTCAGTGTCCTGAACGGGAGCAACGGCGCCATCCGCGCGCAGCTCAAGAGCGACGACGGCTTCGCGCCCGAGTGCGGCTTCGCGATCCTCAACCGCGACCTGACCGGCTGCTTCGGCGCCGTCGCCGACGCGAACACGCTGTACCTCCCGACCGACGCGAAGACCGGGGCCAACGAGATCGTCGCGTTCGACCTGGCGACCGGCAAGGAGAAGTGGCGGGTCAAGTCCCCCGCGGACGCCACGATGATGCCGATGAGGACCGAGGGCGGCAGGCTCATCGCCTACGTCGAGGCGTCGTACGACGGCGGCGGACGCGTCGTGTCCGTCCCGACGACCGGCAGTCACACGCCCACCACCCTCCTCCAGAACCCGCAGGGCACGGCGAACATCGAGAGCAGCTTCTTCTCGAAGGCCGTCGCCTACGTGGACGGGCGCTTCTACATCTCCACCACCCGGCTGACGGGCAACGACGAGGCGAAGGAGAAGCTGATGCTGGCTTACGGCAAGTGACCGCAGCCCGCCTCCCGTTCCCGCGCGATCCCCGCGCGCACCGGCCCGCCGCCCCTTCGTCCCCCGAGGTACCCACGCCATGAGCCAGCCGCCCCCGCCACCGCCGAACCAGCCCCCGTCGGACCAGCCCGAGCCGCAGGAGCCCCAGAAGGGCGGCTTCGGGGCGCCCCAGGACCCGCCGCCCGGTGGGTTCGGTGCCCCGCAGAGCCCGCCGCCGGGTGGGTTCGGCGCGCCGCAGAGTCCGCCGCCCGGTGGTTTCGGCGCGCCCACGCCGCCTCCGCCGCCCGCGCAGGGCCCCGGCTACGGCTACCCGCAGACTCCGCCCCCGCCCCCGCAGACGGCTCCGCCCGCGGCCCCGCCGCAGCAGCCCTACGGCTACCCGCAGACGCCGCCCCCTGCCCAGCCCGGCTACGGCTACCCGGGCCAGCCGCAGAGCCCCTACGGCGCGCCCGGCCAGCCGCAGCCCCCGTACGGCGCGCCCGCACAGCCCGGCCCCTACGGCTATCCGCAGCAGCAGACCACGCCGATGCAGCCGCAGGCTCCCCAACAGGGCTCCGGCGGAGGGAAGTTCAACGCCCAGCTGGTCATCATCGTGGCGGCCGTCGTGGCGGTCGCGCTGATCATCGGCGGGGGCGTCCTGTACGCGAACGGCAAGAACGACGACAAGAAGACCTCCGCCGACTCGGGCGGCGGTACCGGTGGCAAGGGCGGCGACGGCAAGGGCACCGGCGGCACCTCGTCCAACGGACAGGAGAAGGTGCCGGCCAGCACCTCTTCCAGCCCGCTGTTCCAGATCCCCGCGCCCGCCATTCCCAAGGACGACACGAGCGTGACCACGGTCGGCTCCTGGCTGACCGACAAGGTGTACGCCAAGAGCGGTGTCGCCGAGATCAACGGCTACGACCCGGACTCCGGCGCGAAGACCTGGACGATCAAGCTCCCCGGTCCCGTCTGCCAGGCCAGCCGGCACACCACGGACTCCGACCGCACGGCGATCATCTACGAGCCCGCCATGCCCACCAAGGCGGAACCGTCGCACGGCTGCAGCCAGCTCGCCGCGATCGACCTCGACGCCGGCAAGAAGCTCTGGACGCGGACGATCAAGTCCGGTGACCAGCCGATCAACCTCGACAACGTGACGGTCAGCGGCAACACGGTCGCCGCGGGCAGCACCAGCGGCGGGGGCGCGTTCGACATCTCCACCGCCAAGGTGCTGTGGGCCCCGAAGTCCGCGGACAGCTGCTACGACTCCGGCTACGGCGGCGGTGCGAAGCTCGTCGCGGTCCGCAAGTGCGGCGCGTACGGCAGCTCCCGCCAGCTGCACATCCAGACCATCGACCCGAAGACCGGGAAGGTGATCTCCGAGTACAAGATGTCGCCCGGCATCGAGTACGCGAGCGTCGTCTCCACCGACCCGCTGGTCGTCGCCGCCGACGTCGGCGACTCCGCCGGGGACGGCAGCGGCATCTCGGACTTCTTCTCCATCGACAACAAGACCGGCACGCTGCGCACGAAGATCTCCGCGCCGGGCAAGACGTACGCGGCCCGCTGCGACGGCATCACCAGGATCGAGTACTGCTCCTCGCTCGCCGTCGGCAACGACAAGCTGTACATCCCGACCGAGGAGCACGACGGTACCGGCAAGTACAGCCGGAGCAACGAGATCGTCGCCTTCGACCTCGCCACCGGGAAGCAGACCGGCCAGCGCGCGGACGCCGGCGACGGCTACACCATCACCCCGCTGCGCATGGACGGCACCAACCTCCTCGCGTACAAGCGGCCGCCGTACGACAAGGGCGGGCAGATCGTCACGATCGACGGGACCTCGTTCAAGGCGACCAAGCTCCTGGAGAACCCGGGGGACCAGTCGGTGCGCGACGCCGAGTCCAGCATGCTCCCGGAGTACGCCGAGATCCTCTTCCACGACGGGCACCTGTACATGTCCCAGGTCTTCGCGGACAAGCCGTCGACAACGGGCGACAAGGAGTACCTGGCGATCGCCTTCGGAACCAAGTAGTCCACGAAGCGGACTCTTTCGTTCGGTTGTCGTCGCGTATGCGGCCCCGCCCCTGTTCAGGGGCGGGGCCGCACGCGTACCCCGCATCACTCCCTATTGGGAGAGAATTCGATATTCCGGGGCACTTCTCTCCAGTAGGGGAAGCGCAACGTCGAACAAGCGTGTAGCTTCCGGGGGATGGAGAGCCGGGGGGCTTCTCAACCACGGGGAACCAGTGGGGATGCTTGGGGGGACTGGGGGGTTGCCTGATGGGAGTGCGGCTCATGGTGGTCGATGACCACCGACTGCTGGCCGAGGCGTTGGCCTCGGCACTGAAGCTGCGCGGGCACCGGGTGCTCGCCGCGGCGGCGCCTGCCGCGGGGGCGGCGGAGCTGGTGATCACCCGGGCGCCCGAGGTCTGTCTGATCGGCACCGCGACGCCGTCCGAACCGGGCATCTTCGACCCGGTGGTGCGGATCAAGCGGGAGCGCCCCCAGGTGGCGGTCCTGGTGCTCGGTCCGGTCCCGAACCCGCGCGGCATCGCCGCCGCGTTCGCCGCGGGCGCCTCCGGTTACGTACGGCACGACGAGCGCATCGAGGGGGTCGAGCGCGCCATCATGAAGGCGCGGGCGGGCGAGGCGGCCGTCGCGCCGCAGCTCCTCCAAGGGGCGTTCAGCGAACTGCTCAACCCCGCGGCCCAGCCCGACGACGAGGGCCAGCGCCTGCTCCAGATGCTCACGCCCCGCGAGGTGGAGGTCCTCGTGCGGGTCGCGGACGGGGAGGACACCCGGCTCATCGCGGCCGGCATGGGCATCGCGCCCTCGACGGCCCGCACCCACGTCCAGCGGGTGCTGATGAAACTGGGCGTCGGCTCCCGTCTGGAGGCGGCGGCGCTCGCGGCCCGCACCGGACTGCTCGACCGCGCGGGCCCGATCCCCTCGCCGGCGGCACCGCACCCTTCGGAGAACGACATCCTCTGAGGCCGCCAGGCCGCCAGGCCGCCAGGCCGTCAGGCCGTGAGGACTTGAGGTCCCGGTGATCTCGGTGATCCCCGGTGGTCAGAGAACGCTTACCGGGCCGGGGGTTCGCCCTCCTCGAAGCTGGCGAAGTACGCGGCGGCCATGTCCTCGTCCCCGTGGCCCCGGGCCGCGGCGCGGGCGAAGCGTTCGGCGGCGGCCTCGGCGACATCGAGCCGCACGCCGTGCCGCTGCCCGGCCGCGACGATCAGCCGGGCGTCCTTCTCGGCGGTCGTGACCGCGAACGCCGCGGGGGACAGCCGATCCTCCAGGACCAGACCGGCCTTGGCGTGCAGATATCCCATGTCGAGCGGGCCGCCGGCGATGAGGCCGAAGAAGTCCTGCGGGTCCACACCGAGACCCTTCGCCAGCGCGAGGGCCTCGCCGGCCGCGGCGGTGGCCGCGAGGACCCAGCTGTTGGCGACGAGCTTGAGCCGGGTGGCACTGCCCGCCGCGCCGTCCTCCCCGGTCCACACGGTCCGCGAGCCGACCGCGTCGAAGACCGGCGTCACCGCGTCCCGCGCCGCCACCGGGCCCGCGGCCAGCACGGTCAGCTGTCCGGCCTCGGCGGGGGCGCGTGTCCCGAGGACGGGCGCGTCGAAGAACGCGAGCCCGTGCGCGCGGGCGAAGCCGGCGAGTTCCGCGACGCCGTCGATCCCGGCGGTCGTCGACTGCGCCCAGACCGCCCCGTCACGCAGTCCGGGCGCCGCCTGCCGCATCGTGTCGAGAGTCGCGGGCCCGTCGTACAGCATGGTCAGGACGACATCGGCGCCCCGCACGGCCTCCTCGGGGGACGCCGCGACGTACGCCCCGTCCGCGGCGAGCGGCTCGGCCTTGGCGGCGGTACGGTTCCAGACCCGGACGGTGTGCCCGGCCCGGGCGATGTTGCGGGCCATCGCGGCCCCCATGATCCCGGTACCGAGGACGCTGACGGTGAGTGTCTCGTTCATGGGGTCAGCCTTCCCGCTGGGCACGATTCATGCGCGACGCCCCGCCCTTCGGCGGTCAGGCGCCGTAGCCGTCCAGCAGGATCCGCCGGGCCACCGTCCTGCGGGCGCCCGCGAGCTCCGCCGCGATGCGCCCCTCACGGTCGGCGTCGGAGACGACCGCGGGCGGTACGGGTGGTGCGATCAGCAGCGCGGTCTGGCGCAGATGGGTCGGCGGGTGGGTGGAGTCGACGCTGTGTCCCCGCCGGATGCCGGCCCGGCGCTGACGCTCGCGTTCGTGCTCCGGGACGGAGTTCAGGTCGGTGGCCAGACGCTCCCACAGCCCGTCGATCCGCTCGTCGTCGCGCCGGTTGCCGCCCGGTCCCCGCAGCGCGGAACCGTTGGCCTCGCGCATCAGCGTGACCCTGGCCGACTCGGAGACGAGCAGCCGGTCGAGGAGTTCCACCGCTGCCTGGGTGGACCCGATGCGGGCGGCCAGCCGGTCGGCGAGGTACTCGCTGCGCTGGGAGGCGCGCAGGGTCAGCAGATCGAGGAGGAGCAGCAGCCCGGCCAGGAGCCAACGCGGCACGGCGTAGAACGCGTTGACGACGACGGCGAGCAGGGTGGGCTCCGGATAGGGGTGGAAGAAGTACTGCCAGGTGCCGAGCGAGCGGTAGGCGGCCCCGACGACCCGGCCGTGGCGCGCGTCGCCGTTGCTGTAGTGGCCCAGTTCGTGACCGAGCAGGGCGATCCGCTGCTGCGGGGTGAGGACCTCCCACAGGGGCAGTCCCAGGGTGAGCAGCCGGCGGTCGCGGATCCCGTAGGTCCCGACGCTCGCGTTCACCATGCCGTCGACGGCGATGGCGTCGACTCCGCGAGTGCCGACGACGGTGGCCACCTCGTCGACGAGGGCGAACAGCTCCGGTGCGTCGGCGCGGTGCAGCACGGGCACGTCCTCGGGCAGGCGCGGCAGCCGGGGCCTGAGGGACCACGCGAGGGCGAGCAGCAGCAGGCCCGGCACCATGCCGAAGCCGCCCCATCCCCGGATCAGGAGACCGATGCCGGCCGCGACGGCCGCCACGGTCACGGCGTGGACGGCGAGGGCGAGCGCGTAGGCGAGCACCGAGGCGGTGTCGCGCCGGGCGCGCAGGGCCCTGCCCGCGGTCAGTTCGGCCAGCAGCCGTTCGCTGTAACGGCGGGTCCGGGCGCGCCGGGCCCGCGCGAGCCGTCCCGGACTCTCCTCGGGCGGGGCCGGGTCGACGTTCCACTCGCAGGCGGCGCACCACGCGCTGAACCTGCCGTGGACGCGGATCTCGGTCCCGCAGTCCGGGCACGCCCGGACCGATTCCTCCGCGGTGGTGTGCATTGTGGACTCTCCCCTGCCCCCACGGTCCCTCCCCAGAGACCGTCTGTACATGACACGGCGAAGCTGATCACATCGGTGTCATCGCGTAAAGCGCCTGGTCCGGGCGGAGTTGGCGGTTCGTTCCGGTCCGGGTGTCCGGCCGGGGCATGCCTCGGGGCCGGGTTCCCGTGGGAACTCCGGCCCCGGGCAGGGGGGTTGGTCCGGCGGAGCTACTCCGCGGGCGGGGTGGTCCCGTCCGGCGTGGCGTCCGGTGTGTCGTCCGGGACCGTCGGGGGCAGGGGGCGGAGCCAGAGCCACGCCAGGAAGAACAGGCCGAGGGCGAGCATGCCGAGGCCGGTCCAGAGGTTGATGTTGACGCCGACGGCCTTGTCGATCTCGGCGTCGGAGGCCGTGATGCCGGCGATGGTGACGATGATGCCGTAGAGCACGAACAGGCCGCCGATGATGCGGCGGATGTCGAACAGCCGGGCGGCGGTCGCGGACTTCGCCTGAAGCTCCGTGACCTCGCGCTGGACGTCGCGTTCCGAATAGTCGGACATGGTTTCTTGATTCTCCCTCGTCAGAACCCGTCGGACCTCGTCAGAGCGAGAACGGGATGTAGCAGGCGGCCGCCAGGATCACGGCGCCCCAGCCCAGCAGCGCGGGCCTGCGGTACCAGGCGTCGTCGCCGGCGGCCGGCGGCTCCTCCATGCCGGGGGAGCGGGTGCCGTAGACCAGGCCCTCCAGCTCCTCGGCCGGCTTCGGGGCGGTGAACAGCGACACCGCGACCATGACCACGGCACCGGCGACGAAGCCGGCGATCGCGGAGACGAAGTTGGCGCCCTGGTCGGACGGGAAGCCGATGATGCCCTGCTTGTAGAAGACGAAGTAGTTCACCATCGCGGCCGTCGTACCGGCCAGCAGTCCCCAGAAGCCCGACTTCACCGACGCGCGCCTCCAGAACATGCCGACGATGAAGACCACGAACATCGGCACGTTGAAGAAGGAGAAGAGCGTCTGGAGGTAGCTCATGATGTTGGAGAACGACGAGGCCAGGAAGGCCGTGCCCATCGAGGCCAGGACGCCGATCACGGTGATCCGGCGGCCGAAGCGCACGTAGTAGGCGTCCTCGCGGTCCGTGACCACGTACCGCGCCCAGATGTCGGTCGTGAACACCGTGTTGAAGGACGAGACGTTGGCCGCCATGCCCGCCATGAACGCGGCCAGCAGACCGGTCACCGCGATGCCGAGGACACCGTTGGGCAGCAACTCCTGCATCAGATAGGGGATCGCGTCGTTGTACTGGAGACCCGACCCCTTCATGCCGATCTTCGGGACCAGGACCGCCGCCACCAGGCCCGGGATCATCACCAGGAAGACGATGAAGATCTTCGGGTAGGCCGCGATGAGCGGGGTGCGCTTGGCCGCGGAGAGGTTCTTCGCGGACAGCGCGCGCTGCACCTCGGCGAAGTTCGTCGTCCAGTAGCCGAAGGACAGCACGAAGCCGAGACCGAGCACGATGGTCAGCCAGTTGGCGCCGAGCGGGTTGACGCTGCCGATGCCGGTGCCGCCCCAGGCCGTCGTGAAGTCGCCGCCGTGGGTCTTGTCGAGCGAGTCCGTCAGGCCGTCCCAGCCGCCGACCCGCTTGAGGCCGAGGGCCGCGATCGGGATGAGCGCCGCGAGGATCACGAAGAACTGGAGGACCTCGTTGTAGATCGCCGAGGACAGTCCGCCGAGGGTGATGTACGCGAGCACGAAGAAGCCGGCGACGACGATCGCCACCCACTGCGGCCAGCCGAGGAGCGCCTCGACGACGATCGCGAGCGAGTACAGGTTGACGCCGGCGATGAGGATCGCGGCGAAGGCGAACAGGATCGAACTCAGCAGGTGCGCGTACTTGTCGAAGCGCAGGTAGAGGAACTCCGGCACCGAGCGGACCTTGGAGCCGTAGTAGAACGGCATCATCACGAGGCCCAGGAAGACCATCGCCGGGATGGCGCCGATCCAGTACCAGTGCACGGTGTAGACGCCGTACTGGGCGCTGTTGGCCGCCATGCCGAGGATCTCGGTGGCGCCGAGGTTGGCCGAGATGAACGCGAGGCCGGTGATCCAGGCGGGGAGCGAACGCCCGGAGAGGAAGAAGTCGAGGCTCGTCTTGACCGAACGGCGGGCCGCGAAGCCGATGCCGAGGACGACCACGAAGTAGATGCCGAGGATCGTGTAGTCGAGTGCGTTCGTGGGGAGTCGCAGCTCGGCGGCCAGCATGCCGGCCGATGGTGGGAGATGTGTGGGGGACTGCATCAGGACTCGCTTCGTCGCGTGAACGTATCGAACCGGAACCTACGCCGCCGCTTCTAAGAAATGAACACTTCCGATGGTGTCCTTTGTTTGATTGTGATGTTGACGGCGCTGGGGCCTTGTGGTTTGTTATGTTCGGTTATGTTTGAAGGTTTGATCGGGTGTGGATGGGGAGTCCGACAGTGAAGAAGACCTCGACCCGGCTGGCCGACGGTCGTGAGCTCATCTACTACGACGCGGAGGACGACCGGGTCCGCGACGCGGTGGACCGTCGCCCGCTCGACCCGACCGTCACCACCTCCGAGGTGCGCCGCGACCCGCTGCTCGGCGACTCGGTCGCGATCGCCTCGCACCGCCAGGGCCGCACCTACCACCCCCCGGCCGACGAGTGCCCGCTGTGCCCGTCCTCGGGCGAGCGGTTCAGCGAGATCCCCGACTCCTCGTACGACGTCGTGGTCTTCGAGAACCGCTTTCCCTCGCTGGCCGGCGACGCGGGCCGGTGCGAGGTCGTCTGCTTCACCTCCGACCACGACGCGTCCTTCGCCGACCTGACGGAGCGGCAGGCGGCACTCGTGCTGGAGGCATGGACGGACCGCACGGCCGAACTGTCGCATCTTCCCTCCGTGGAACAGGTCTTCTGCTTCGAGAACCGCGGCGCCGAGATCGGCGTGACACTCGGTCACCCTCACGGGCAGATCTACGGCTACCCCTTCACCACGCCGCGTACCGCCCTGATGCTGCGGTCCCTCGCGGCCCACAAGGAGGCGACCGGCGGCGAGAACCTGTTCGACGACGTCGTCGCGAAGGAGCTGGCGGACGGTTCACGTGTCGTCCTGTCGAGTGACCACTGGGTCGCCTTCGTGCCGTACGCCGCGCACTGGCCCTACGAGGTCCACCTCTATCCGCGCCGCCGCGTCCCCGACCTGCTCGGCCTCGACGAAGGGGCACGCACAGAGTTCCCCCAGGTCTACCTGGAACTCTTGAGGCGCTTCGACCGGATCTTCGACGGACCGGACGGTGCGAAGGACGGGGCGAGCGGGTCCCCGACGCCGTACATCGCGGCCTGGCACCAGGCCCCCTTCGGCCCGCTCGACGAGTTCGAGGGCGTCAACCGCGACGACTTCGCGCTCCACCTCGAGCTTTTCACCATTCGCCGCACTTCCGGCAAGCTGAAGTTCCTCGCGGGTTCCGAGTCCGGCATGAGCGTGTTCATCAACGACGTGCCGCCGGAGACCGCGGCTCAGCGACTGCGAGAGGTAGCGAGTTCATGAGTGGGAAGTACCTGGTCACCGGTGGAGCCGGCTATGTGGGCAGCGTGGTCGCCCGCCACCTGCTCGAGGCGGGCCACGAGGTCACCGTCCTCGACAACCTCTCGACGGGATTCCGCGAGGGCGTCCCCGCCGGCGCCGCCTTCGTCGAGGGCGACATCCGCGACGCCGCCAAGTGGCTGGACTCCTCGTACGACGCGGTCCTGCACTTCGCCGCGTTCTCCCAGGTCGGCGAGTCCGTGGTGAAGCCCGAGAAGTACTGGGACAACAACGTCGGCGGCACCATGGCCCTGCTCGCCGCGATGCGCGACGCCGGCGTGCGCAGGCTCGTCTTCTCCTCCACCGCCGCGACCTACGGCGAGCCGGAGACCACCCCGATCGTCGAGTCCGCGCCGACCCGCCCCACCAACCCCTACGGCGCCTCCAAGCTCGCCGTCGACCACATGATCACCGGCGAGGCCGCCGCCCACGGACTGGCCGCGGTCTCGCTGCGGTACTTCAACGTGGCCGGCGCGTACGGCGACAGCGGCGAGCGGCACGACCCCGAGTCGCACCTCATCCCGCTGGTCCTCCAGGTCGCCCAGGGCCGCCGCGACGCCATCTCCGTCTACGGCGACGACTACCCGACCCCGGACGGCACCTGCATCCGCGACTACATCCACGTCGCGGACCTCGCCGAGGCGCACCTGCTGGCGGTCGCCGCCGCCTCGCCCGGCGAGCACCTGATCTGCAACCTCGGCAACGGCAACGGCTTCTCCGTACGCGAGGTCATCGAGACCGTGCGCCAGGTGACCGGACACCCGATCCCCGAGGTCGTGGCACCGCGCCGCGGCGGCGACCCGGCGGTGCTCGTCGCCTCCGCGGAGACCGCCCGCGAGCGGCTCGGCTGGAACCCGTCCCGCGCGGATCTCGCGGGCATCGTCGCGGACGCGTGGGAGTTCGCACAGAACGTAGCGAAGGGATAGCACGTGGAGCAGGTGGGGGTACGTGAGGGCTTCGAGGAGCTGTACGGAGCCGCGCCCGAGGGCGTCTGGGCGGCACCGGGCCGGGTCAACCTGATCGGCGAGTACACGGACTTCAACGAGGGGTTCGTGATGCCGCTCGCGCTGCCGCACACGGCGGTCGCGGCGGTGTCCCGCCGGTCCGACGGGGTGCTGCGGCTCAACTCGGCGGACATCGACGGCCCCGTCGTCGAACTGCGGGTCGACGAACTCGTGCCGCGCTCGGACACCGGCTGGGCCGCGTACCCGGCGGGTGTCGTGTGGGCGCTGCGCGAGGCCGGCCACGCGGTCGGCGGCGCGGACATCCACCTCGCCTCCACGGTCCCCACCGGCGCCGGCCTGTCCTCCTCCGCCGCCCTGGAGGTCGTCACGGCCGTCGCCCTCGACGAGCTGTACGGCCTCGGCCTCGGCCGCCCCCAGCTGGCCCGCGTCGCGCAGCGCGCCGAGAACGACTTCGTCGGCGTGCCGTGCGGGGTCATGGACCAGACCGCGTCGGCGTGCTGCACCGAGGGCCACGCCCTGCACCTCGACTGCCGGGACCTGTCGATCCGGCAGGTCCCCTTCGACCTCGCCTCGCAGGGGCTCGAACTCCTCGTCGTCGACACCCGCGTCAAGCACGCGCTGGGGGACGGGGCGTACGCCGAGCGGCGCACGGGCTGCGAGGAGGGGGCCCGGCAGCTGGGCGTCTCCCACCTGCGGGACGTCCGCTTCGAGGATCTCGACGCGGCGCTCGGGCAGTTGTCCGACGAGCGGGTGCGCCGCTACGTCCGGCACGTCGTCTCCGACGACCACCGGGTGGAGCGGGTCATCGCGCTGCTGGACGCGGGCGACGTCCGCGCCATCGGACCCGTCCTGACGGACGGTCACGCCTCGCTCCGGGACGACCTGCGGATCTCCTGCCCCGAACTGGATCTCGCCGTTTCGGCGGCGAACTCGGCGGGGGCGCTGGGGGCGCGGATGACCGGCGGGGGGTTCGGGGGGTCCGCGATCGTGCTGCTGGAGTCCGCCGACGTGGACTCCGTCAGCAAGGCGGTCGCGGAGGCGTTCCTGTCGGCGGGCTTCACCGGCCCGCGGATCTTTCCCGCCGTTCCCTCGGCCGGGGCCCGGCGGGTCGGCTGAACGACGGGCTCTTTCGCCCCCTCCGCCCCAACCCGTCCCTTACCCGGGGGCGCTGCCCCCGGGTCCCCGCTCCTCAATCGCCGGAGGGGCTGAACCCCTTCCAGCGCTTCGTCAGGGTGTACTCCGTGATTCCCGGCGGGTAGTCGGGGATCACGGCGACCACCTCGTAGCCGTGTCTGCGGTAGAAGTCGGGGGCCTGGAAGTCCCAGGTCTCCAGGCGGGCCGCGTCGCAGCCGCGTTCCGTCGCGGCCCGTTCGGCCTCGGCGAGGAGCCGGCTGCCGAGACCGGTGCCGCGATGGCGGCCGTCGACCCACAGGTAGGTGACGTGGAGCCAGGTCGTCCACGTGTGCCCCACCAGCCCGCCGGCCAGTTCATCCGCCTCGTCCATGACCCACAGGTGGAGCGGACGCTGACGCTCGGCCGGGGTCCCGCGCAGCGCGCGCAGCACCGGGGACGCCGCCGTGTTGGTCTCCAGGAGTCGCCGGCGGAGCAGATCCCGACGGTCTTTGTCGTCTCCTGTCTCGATACGAAACATACGGCTCACCATAAACGCGCTGGCCAACCAGTTCTGCAAATTGCCTTCCGCTCCCCGCCCCCGCCCGTACCCTGATGAGCAGTACCGGTGGGGGCCGGTGCTGATCAGGGGGCGAGACAGTCGGGTACGACGCCCGAAGTGGGGGTAGCACTTCCAGCACGGCGGCGGCCGTGCGGCTGCGGCACCCCGCTTCCGGGTCGCAAGCTGGCTCGGGATCACTTCGGGCGCCGTACCCGTACCGACCGTCCCCCGACAGTGGGGGTTTGAGTGGTTCGCATCCGAGTACTGGTCGTCGACGATCACCGCATCTTCGCCGAGTCGCTCGCCGCAGCTCTCGCGGCCGAGCCCGATGTCGACGTGTCCGCGGCAGGCAGCGGGCCCGCCGCGCTGCGCTGCCTGGAACGCGCCGCGGCCGAGGGCCGCCGTTTCGACGTGCTGCTCGTCGACGCCGACCTGGGCGGCAACGTGCCCGGCACGCGTCCGGCGGTGCCCGTCCAGGAGAGCAACGAGGACGGGCTGGTGGACGGCATCTCGCTGGTCGCCGGCGTGCGCACCGGGCAGCCGGGCGTCCGCACCGTCGTCCTCGCGGAGAAGGACGACCCGCGCCGGGCCGCGCTCGCCCTGCAGGCCGGCGCCTCCGGCTGGGTCGCCAAGGACTGTTCGCTGTCACGGCTGCTCACCGTCATACGGGGTGTCCTGCGAGACGAGACGCATCTGCCGCCCGCCCTGCTCACCGGGGTGCTGCGGGAGCTGACCGCCGCGCGCAAGCACCGCACCGAGAGCGAGCGGCTCGTGGAGTCGCTGACGCCCCGTGAGCGCGAGGTGCTGCGCTGCATGGTGGCCGGACTGGGCCGCAAGGCCGTGGCGGAGCGGCTGTTCCTCTCCCCGCACACCGTCCGCACCCATATGCAGAACGTGCTCGGGAAGCTCGGCGTGCATTCCACCCTCGCCGCCGTGGCCCTCGCCCGGCGTGCCGGGGTCGGACCCGTCGACCTAACCGGGGATGTTGTCGAACGGGGCGGTCAACTGGCGTAGCAGCCCGGCCAGTTCACCGCGCTGACCGCGGCTCAGCTCCGCGAGGATCGCCCGCTCCTGTTCGAGCAGCCCGGCCAGCGCCTGATCGGCACGGTCGCGGCCCTCCTCGGTGAGCCGGACGAGCACGCCTCTGCGGTCGCTCGGGTCCGGGAGGCGCTCCACCAGGCCCTTCTTCGTCAGACGGTCGATGCGGTTCGTCATCGTGCCCGACGTGACCAGCGTCTGGGTGAGGAGCTGTCCGGGGGAGAGCTGGTACGGGGATCCGGCGCGCCGGAGCGCTGTCAGGACGTCGAACTCCCAGGGCTCCAGGCTGTGCTCGGAGAACGCCAGCCGGCGCGCACGGTCCAGATGCCGGGCGAGCCTGCTCACCCGGCTGAGTACCTCCAGCGGCTCCACGTCGAGGTCCGGGCGCTCCCGGCGCCACGCAGCGACCAGCCGATCGACCTCGTCCTCCATGACGATCAGTGTAGTGGTTGTGTCGACATGAAGTCTCTTGATGTGGAGTCTCTTGACGTCAAGAGACTTTCGGGTGAGGCTGGAGCACCGGAACGGCCGGCCCCCGCCCGGCGCCGCCACCACTCCGCCGACCCGCGAGGAGACCCGCCCATGGCAGCCACCCCCACCTGGGACCCCCACCAGTACCTGCACCACGCCGCACACCGCGCCCGCCCCTTCGCCGACCTGCTCGCCCGCATCACGGACCTCCCCGCCGACCCCGCCCGCATCGCCGACCTCGGCTGCGGCCCCGGCAACGTCACCGTCCAGCTCGCCGACCGCTGGCCCACCGCCCACATCACCGGCTACGACAACTCCGCCGAGATGCTCGCCAGGACCGAGGAGTACGCCGGGCCCACCCCCGGCGGCGGCCGCCTCGACTTCACCCACGCCGACCTCACCGACTGGGCGCCCACCGAGACGTACGACCTCATCGCCTCCAACGCCGCCCTCCAATGGGTGCCAGGACACCTGGAAGCGCTCCCCGGCTGGCTCGACGCCCTCGCGCCCGGCGGCACCCTCGCCGTCCAGATGCCCGACAACACCGACGCGCCCCTGCACGTCCTCATGCGCGACCTCGCCGGCTCCGCCCGCTGGAAGACCCGCCTCGCGGGCGTCCTGCGCACCACCGACTCCGTCCACGACCCCCTCGTCTACCTGGACCGCCTCGAAGCCCTCGGCTGCACCACGGACATCTGGCAGACGACCTACCTGCAACTCCTGAACGGACCCGACGCCGTACTCGACTGGGCCAAGGGCACCGGACTGCGGCCCGTCCTCACCACCCTCGCCGACGACCCCGAGGCCCGCGACAGCTTCCTCACCGCCTACCGCGACCTGCTGCGCGACGCCTACCCCGAGCAGTCCTACGGCACCGTCCTGCCGTTCCGCCGGCTCTTCGCCGTCGCCCGGAAGAAGGGCTGATGCTCACCGCCGTCGACCACGTCCAGCTGGCCGCCCCACCCGGATCCGAGGACCGGCTGCGCGCCTACTACGTCCACGGCCTCGGAATGACCGAGACCCCCAAACCACCCGCCCTCGCCGCCCGCGGAGGCTGCTGGTTCCGGGCCGGAGCCGTCCAGCTCCACCTCGGCGTCGAAACCGGCTTCCGGCCCGCCAAGAAAGCGCACCCAGGCCTCCGGGTCACCGGCATCGACGCCTACGCCGCACGGATCGCCGCCACCGGCGCCCCCGTCACCTGGGACGACGAGCTGCCCGGCCACCGGCGCTTCTACTCCGAGGACCCCATCGGCAACCGCCTCGAATTCCTCGAACCCCTCCCCGAACCACTTCCGGGCGGGACCGCCACAGGGGAGCGGTCCCGCCCGGAAGAACACTCCTAGGCCGCACCTAGGCCTTGCGGTGCCCGATCAGCCGGGGCTTCGGCTCCAGCCCGTCCAGACCGTGCCAGGCCAGGTTCACCAGATGCGCCGCCACCTCCGCCTTGCGGGGCTTGCGGACGTCCAGCCACCACTGACCCGTCAACGCGACCATGCCCACCAGAGCCTGCGCGTACAGCGGAGCCAGCTTCGAGTCGAAACCGCGGCTCTTGAACTCGCGGCCCAGAATGTCCTCCACCTGGGTGGCGATGTCCGAGATCAACGACGCGAACGAACCCGTCGACTGCGGGATCGGGGAGTCACGGACCAGGATCCGGAAACCGTCCGTGTACTCCTCGATGTAGTCCAGAAGAGCGAAAGCCGCCTGCTCGCACAGCTCCCGCGGATGGCCCGCCGTCAGCGAACTCGTCACCATGTCCAGCAGCCGGCGCATCTCCCGGTCCACCACCACCGCGTACAGGCCCTCCTTGCCGCCGAAGTGCTCGTACACCACCGGCTTGGACACCCCGGCCTTCGCCGCGATCTCCTCCACCGACGTGCCCTCGAACCCCTTTGCCGCGAACAAGGTGCGGCCGATCTCCAGCAACTGCTGACGCCGCTCCGCCCCGGTCATCCGGGTGCGGCGCGCGCGCCGCGGCTTCTCACTGCTGCCTGAGGTGCTGCTGGAGTCGGTCGCCACGCCGTCAATCATGCCGCTTCAGCGGATTGCGTCTTGCGCCGGGAGCTGCCCCCGTCGCTGTTCCGGCGGGAATCGAGACGCGAGCGCGAAGGCCACCGCACGTCGTACGCCCAGCCGAGCTGCTCACACCAGCGGATGATCCGCGCCGAGGAGTCGATCTGGCCGCGGTCCACACCGTGCCGAGCCGACGTCGGGTCGGAGTGGTGCAGGTTGTGCCACGACTCGCCGCACGACAGCACCGCAAGCCACCACACGTTGCCCGAACGGTCGCGCGACTTGAACGGACGCCTGCCGACCGCGTGACAGATCGAGTTGATCGACCAGGTCACATGGTGCAACAGCGCCACCCGCACGAGAGAGCCCCAGAAGAACCCGGTGAACGACCCCCACCACGACATCGTCGCCAGACCGCCGATCAGCGGCGGCAGAGCCAGCGAGAGCAGGGTCCAGAAGAGGAACTGCCGCGAGATCGCCCGGATCACCGGGTCCTTGACCAGATCGGGCGCGTACTTCTCCTGCGGCGTCCGCTCCTCGTCGAACATCCAGCCGATGTGCGCCCACCACAGGCCCTTCATCAGCGCCGGGACCGTCTCGCCGTACTTCCACGGCGAATGCGGGTCACCCTCCGCGTCCGAGAACTTGTGATGCTTGCGGTGGTCCGCGACCCAGCGCACCAGCGGCCCCTCGACCGCCATCGAACCCGCCACCGCGATCGCGATCCGCAGCGGCTGCTTCGCCTTGAAGGAGCCATGCGTGAAGTAGCGGTGGTAGCCGATCGTCACACCGTGGCAACCCAGGTAGTAGAAGAAGACCAGCAGACCGAGATCCAGCCAGCTCACCCCCCACCCCCAGGCCAGCGGCACCGCCGCGAGCAGCGCGACGAACGGAACCGCGATGAAGCCGAGAAGCGTGAGCTGTTCGAGCGACCCCTTCTTCTCCCCGCCCAGCGTGGCGGCGGGAAGCCGGGTGCCGTCGCCGTCCGCCTGCGGGGCGTCGTCGATCACATCGGAACTCGTGGTCATGGGCGTCCCCTGTGGGGTTCGAAGGTGATGAAGGGCGGGGAAGAGAGTCCGGGTGCGGCCCCCACGGTCCACCCGTCGAACGACGGGAGACCCTACGGGTCCGTAACCTACGGCGTCGTAAGTATGTCAGCGCGCAGCCCGGCGGCAAGAGCCCGACAGCCTGCGCGTCCGCATGGACACCTATCCTTGGAGTCGGTCGGACAGCGCGGTCCGTTCTGATTCTTCCCGGATGCCTCCTCGCCGAGCGGCAGCCGCCGCGCGGTCGAACACCCGGGTTCCCTCCCAGCCGAGCTTCAGACGAGATTCCCCACTCTTCAGACGAGCTTCACCACTGCAAGGAGCCGCACCTGTGAGCAGTGCCGACGACCAGACCACGACGACCAGCAGCGAGCTGCGCGCCGACATCCGCCGCCTGGGCGACCTGCTCGGTGAGACCCTCGTACGGCAGGAGGGCACCGAGCTCCTGGAACTGGTCGAGAAGGTCCGCCGCCTGACCCGCGAGGACGGCGAGGCCGCCGCCGAGCTGCTGCGCGGCACCGAACTGGAGACCGCCGCCAAGCTGGTCCGCGCCTTCTCGACCTACTTCCACCTCGCCAACGTCACCGAGCAGGTCCACCGAGGCCGCGAGCTGCGCGCCCGGCGCGCCGCCGACGGCAGCCTCCTCGCCCGCACCGCGGACCGCCTCAAGGACGCCGACCCCGAGCACCTGCGCCAGACGGTCAAGAACCTCAACGTCCGCCCCGTCTTCACCGCACACCCCACGGAAGCCGCCCGCCGCTCGGTCCTCAACAAGCTGCGCCGCATCGCGGCCCTCCTGGAGACCCCGGTCATCGAGGCCGACCGCCGCCGCCACGACACCCGCCTCGCCGAGAACATCGACCTCGTCTGGCAGACCGACGAGCTCCGCGTCGTCCGCCCCGAACCCGCCGACGAGGCCCGCAACGCCATCTACTACCTGGACGAACTGCACGCCGGCGCCGTCGGCGACGTCCTGGAGGACCTCACCGCCGAACTCGAACGCGTCGGCGTCGTCCTCCCCGACGAGACCCGCCCCCTCACCTTCGGCACCTGGATCGGCGGCGACCGCGACGGCAACCCGAACGTCACGCCCGAGGTCACCTGGGACGTCCTGATCCTCCAGCACGAACACGGCATCAACGACGCCCTGGACCTCATCGACGAACTCCGCGGCTTCCTCTCGAACTCCATCCGCTACACCGGCGCCAACGACGACCTCCTCGAATCCCTCCAGAACGACCTGGGACGCCTCCCGGAGATCAGCCCCCGCTACAAGCGCCTCAACGCCGAGGAGCCCTACCGGCTCAAGGCCACCTGCATCCGCCAGAAGCTGGAGAACACCAAGCTCCGCCTCGCCAAGGGCACCGCCCACGAGGACGGCCGCGACTACCTCGGCACCGCCGAACTCCTGCGCGACCTCATCCTCATCCAGACCTCCCTGCGCGAACACCGCGGCGGCCTCATCGCCGACGGCCGGATGAACCGCACCATCCGCACCCTCGCCGCCTTCGGCCTCCAGCTCGCCACCATGGACGTCCGCGAACACGCCGACGCCCACCACCACGCCCTCGGCCAGCTCTTCGACCGCCTCGGCGAGGAGTCCTGGCGCTACGTGGACATGCCGCGCGACTACCGCGCCAAGCTCCTCGCCAAGGAACTGCGCTCCCGCCGCCCGCTCGCCCCCACCCCGGCCCCCCTCGACGCCGCGGGCAACAAGACGCTCGGCGTCTTCGAGACCGTCAAGAAGGCCCTGAAGATCTTCGGGCCCGAGGTCATCGAGTCGTACATCATCTCGATGTGCCAGGGCGCCGACGACGTCTTCGCCGCCGCCGTCCTCGCCCGCGAAGCCGGCCTGCTCGACCTGCACGCCGGCTGGGCGAAGATCGGCATCGTGCCGCTCCTGGAGACCACCGACGAGCTCAAGGCCGCGGACACGATCCTGGAGGACATGCTCTCCGACCCCTCCTACCGCCGCCTCGTGGCGCTGCGCGGAGACGTCCAGGAGGTCATGCTCGGCTACTCCGACTCCTCCAAGTTCGGCGGCATCACCACCTCCCAGTGGGAGATCCACCGCGCCCAGCGCCGGCTCCGCGACGTCGCCCACCGCTACGGCGTCCGCCTGCGCCTCTTCCACGGCCGCGGCGGCACCGTCGGCCGCGGCGGCGGCCCCTCGCACGACGCGATCCTCGCGCAGCCCTGGGGCACCCTCGAAGGCGAGATCAAGGTGACCGAGCAGGGCGAGGTCATCTCCGACAAGTACCTCGTCCCCTCCCTCGCCCGCGAGAACCTCGAACTGACCGTCGCCGCCACCCTGCAGGCATCCGCCCTGCACACCGCGCCGCGCCAGTCCGACGAGGCCCTCGCCCGCTGGGACGCCGCCATGGACGTCGTCTCCGACGCCGCCCACTCCGCCTACCGGCGCCTCGTCGAGGACCCCGACCTCCCGACGTACTTCCTCGCCTCCACACCGGTCGACCAGCTCGCCGACCTGCACCTGGGCTCACGGCCCTCCCGCCGCCCCGGCTCCGGCGTCTCGCTCGACGGACTGCGCGCCATCCCCTGGGTCTTCGGCTGGACCCAGTCCCGCCAGATCGTCCCCGGCTGGTTCGGCGTCGGCTCCGGCCTCAAGGCCCTGCGCGAAGCCGGCCTGGACACCATGCTCGACGAGATGCACGAGCAGTGGCACTTCTTCCGCAACTTCCTCTCCAACGTCGAGATGACCCTCGCGAAGACCGACCTGCGCATCGCCGGCCACTACGTCGACACCCTCGTACCGGACGAGCTCAAGCACATCTTCGACACCATCCGCGCCGAACACGAACTCACCGTCCAGGAGGTGCTCCGCATCACCGGCGGCCAGAAGCTGCTCGACACCAACCCGGTGCTCCAGCAGACCTTCTCCATCCGCGACGCCTACCTGGACCCCATCTCCTACCTCCAGGTCGCCCTCCTCAAGCGCCAGCGCGACGAGGCCGCCGCCGGCCAGGATCCCGACCCGCTGCTCTCGCGGGCCCTGCTCCTGACGGTCAACGGCGTCGCCGCGGGCCTGCGCAACACCGGCTGAGCCTCTCGCCGGGCGGCACAGCCCGGCGAACACGAAGGCGCCCTCCCCGTCCGCACGGGGAGGGCGCCTTCGGCGTCCTGGGAAGCGATAACCGGGCGTGGACAGCTCTCGGAGCGGCTACAGCGCCACGAACGCCGCCGTCAGCAGGGCAAGACCCGCACCCGCCATCACCCAGCCCAGCCGCGTCAGCCGCAGCCCGCCCGCCACCACCACCGACGCCAGCAACAAGGCACCGGCCAGCGGCGACCACGCGTACAGCAGACCCGCCGGACCACTGCGGACCACCTCGTCACTGTCCGGCTTCACCGTCACCGTGTACGACCGGCCCTTCCGCACCGCGGGCTCCTGGCCGATACTCACCCGGTCCCGCGCCCGGTAACCCGGCGACAGCGGAGTGAACGGCCCCCAGCACGTCCCGTCCGCACACGACACCACCGCCAGCGTGCCCCGCTCCCGCCCCTTGCCCAGCATCACGTGCTGAGCGGTGCCCCAGGAGGCCCAGACACCCGCGACCAGGATGAGCAGCGTGACCGCGCCCATCGCCGCGAGCCGCCCGAGACGCAGCGCCGCGTACGCGCTCTGACGGGAGGTGACAGCAGGCATGGCGGGGATCATTGGCCATGGCTGAGCACTCGGTCAACTCCGGCGGGGACAAGTCCACAGTTGTACCCGCACAACGACCCCCCACCGAGCCGTGCGGGCACCACCCCCGGCCTCAGGAGTTGTACGTGCCCTGCGCCCGCTCCAGACCCTCGATCACCAGAGCCTCCACCGCGTCCGCCGCCCGGTCCACGAAGTAGTCCAGCTCCTTGCGCTCCGCCGACGCGAAATCCTTCAGCACGAAATCCGCCACCTGCATCCGCCCCGGCGGCCGCCCGATCCCGAACCGCACCCGGTGATAGTCCGCGCCCATAGCCTTCGTCATCGACTTCAGCCCGTTGTGACCGTTGTCGCCGCCCCCCAGCTTCAGCCGCAGCACCCCGTAGTCGATGTCCAGCTCGTCATGGACCGCCACGATGTTCCCCGTCGGCACCTTGTAGAAGTCCCGCAACGCCGTCACCGGACCACCCGACAGGTTCATGTACGACATCGGCTTGGCGAGGATCACCCGCCGGTTCGCCGGACCCGGCGGCCCGATCCGCCCCTCGATCACCTGCGCCTGCGCCTTGCCCGCCCGCTTGAACTTCCCCCCGATCCGCCCCGCCAGCAGATCGGCCACCATGAAGCCCACGTTGTGCCGGTTCATGGCGTACTCCGGGCCCGGATTGCCCAGGCCCACGATCAGCCACGGCCCGGTGGCGTCGGTCGTCACGTCCGTCTCTCCCATGTGTCCTTGATACGCGACAGCCGCCGCCCCTGACAGGAGCGGCGGCCGGCACAGATGCGGATGGCGGCGAGGATCAGGCCTCGACGGACGCGGTGTCCGCGGCGGCGTCGTCCTCGGAAGCCGGCTCCTCGGCCTGCGCGGAGAGGACCTGGAGGACGACCGCGTCCTCGTCGATCGCCAGCGTGGTGCCCTTGGGGAGCGTGATGTCCTTGGCGTGGATGGAGGCACCGGCCTCCAGGCCCTCGATCGAGACGGTGACCGACTCCGGGATGTGCGTGGCCTCGGCCTCGACGGTCAGCGTGTTCAGGACGTGCTCCAGCAGGAAGCTGCCCGGGGCCAGCTCGCCCTCGGTCTGCACGAACACCTCGACGGTGACCTTCTCGCCGCGCTTCACGAGGAGCAGGTCGACGTGCTCGAGGAAGCCCTTGATGGCGTCACGCTGGACGGCCTTCGGGATCGCCAGCTCGGTCTTGCCCTCGATGTCCAGGCTCAGCAGGACGTTCGGGGTACGCAGCGCGAGCTGCAGCGCGTGACCCGGCAGCGTGATGTGGACCGGCTCCGTGCCGTGACCGTAGACGACCGCGGGAACCTTGCTCTCACGGCGGATACGACGGGCGGCACCCTTGCCGAACTCGGTGCGGTTCTCGGCGGCGAGCTTGACCTCGGACATGTTCACTCCTCGTAGAACTGGCGAAAACTTGGAAAGCCTGGGGAAAAGGTCACCCGGCCAAACCATCGGCCTGCTACGAAGAGCGCGTCGATAACGGACCGCCGTACCCGCCGATGACAGCGGAACGGCCTCCCTCGCCGAGCAACTGTGACAGCTTACGGGGCGGGGAGGCCGTACAAGAAATCGATCTAGAGGACCGGCGGAACCGAGGCCTACTGCTCCTCGAACAGGCTCGTCACCGAACCGTCCTCGAAGACCTCACGCACCGCGTTCGCGATCGTCGGCGCGATCGACAGCACCGTGATCTTGTCGAGCTCCAGCTCACCCGGCGTCGGCAGCGTGTCCGTGAACACGAACTCACTGACCTTCGAGTTCTTCAGACGGTCCGCCGCGGGACCCGACAGCACACCGTGCGTCGCCGTCACGATGACGTCCTCCGCACCGTGCGCGAACAACGCGTCCGCCGCGGCACAGATCGTGCCACCCGTGTCGATCATGTCGTCGACGAGCACGCACACGCGGCCCTTCACGTCACCGACCACCTCGTGAACGGTGACCTGGTTGGCGATGTCCTTGTCGCGGCGCTTGTGCACGATGGCCAGCGGAGCGTCGAGACGGTCGCACCAGCGGTCCGCGACCCGCACCCGGCCGGCGTCCGGGGAGACGACCGTGAGCTTGGACCGGTCGACCTTGGCGCCCACGTAGTCCGCCAGGATCGGCAGCGCGAACAGGTGGTCCACCGGGCCGTCGAAGAAGCCCTGGATCTGGTCCGTGTGCAGATCGACCGTGAGGATCCGGTCCGCGCCGGCCGTCTCCATCAGGTCCGCGATCAGACGCGCCGAGATCGGTTCACGTCCACGGTGCTTCTTGTCCTGACGCGCGTAACCGTAGAAGGGCACGATCACCGTGATGCTCCGCGCGGAGGCCCGCTTCAGAGCGTCGATCATGATCAACTGCTCCATGATCCACTTGTTGATCGGAGCCGTGTGGCTCTGCATCAGGAAGCAGTCGGCGCCGCGGGCGGACTCCTCGTAGCGGATGTAGATCTCGCCGTTCGCGAAGTCGAAGGCCTTCGTCGGGACGACCGCGACACCCAGCCGGTGGGCGACCTCCTTGGCAAGCTCGGGGTGGGCGCGGCCGGAGAAGAACATCATCTTCTTCTCGCCGGTCGTCTTGATCCCGGTCACAGCACTGTCTCCTCAGAGGTCTACTCAGTGGGCGTGAGAGGTCGTCTCAGCTGGGCTGCGAGAGGACGTCTCAGCTGGGGTGTGCACCTATCACGGTACGCCGTCGCAGAGGCACCGCTTTCCGGTCAGCCTTCGCTTTCCGTCCCCCGGGCAGCCGTCTCCGCGGCCTTCGCCGCCGCGCTCCCGGGACGCTTACGGGCCACCCAACCCTCGATATTCCTTTGCTGGCCACGGGCCACGGCCAGCGAACCGGCCGGCACATCCTTCGTGATGACCGACCCCGCCGCCGTGTACGCGCCGTCCCCGACCGTGACGGGAGCCACAAACATGTTGTCCGAACCCGTACGGCAGTGCGAGCCGATCGTCGTGTGGTGTTTGTCCTGTCCGTCATAGTTCACGAACACACTGGCGGCACCGATGTTCGAGTACTCGCCGATCGTCGCGTCCCCGACATACGACAGATGCGGAACCTTCGTCCCCTCACCGATCGTCGCGTTCTTCGTCTCCACGTACGTGCCGACCTTCGCCTTCAGGCCCAGCCTCGTCCCCGGACGCAGATACGCGAACGGACCCACCAACGCCTGCGGACCCACCTCGGCACCGTCCGCCACCGTGTTGTCCACCCGGGCACCCGCACCCACCGTGGTGTCCTTCAGACGGCAGTTGGGACCCACCTCGGCACCCTCCGCCAGATGCGTCGCACCCTGCAACTGCGTCCCCGGGTGCACGATCGCGTCCTGCTCGAACGTGACCGTCACATCCACCCACGTCGTCGCCGGATCCACGACACTCACACCCGCCAGCATCGCCTCGGTGAGCAGCCGGTCGTTCAGGATGCGGCGCGCCTCGGCCAGCTGCACCCGGTTGTTGATGCCGGCGATCTCCCGGTGGTCGCCCGCCACGGCCGCGCCCACGCGGTGCCCCGCCTCGCGCAGGATCCCGAGGACGTCCGTCAGATACTCCTCGCCCTGACTGTTGTCCGTCCGCACCTTGCCCAGCGCGTCCGCGAGGAGCTGCCCGTCGAAGGCGAAGACGCCGGAGTTGATCTCGCGGATCGCGCGCTGCGAGTCGCTCGCGTCCTTGTGCTCCACGATCGCGGTGACCGCGCCGCTGGCGCCGTCCCGCACGATACGGCCGTAGCCGGTGGCGTCCGGGACCTCGGCGGTCAGCACCGTCACGGCGTTGCCGTCGGCGGCGTGCGTCTCGGCGAGCGCGCGCAGCGTCCCGCCGCTGAGCAGGGGGGTGTCGCCGCAGACCACGACGACGGTGCCGTCCACGACGCCGCCCAGCTCCTCCAGGCCCATCCGCACGGCGTGCCCGGTGCCGTTCTGCTCGGCCTGCACGGCGGTCCGCACGGCCGGGTCGATCTCCGTGAGGTGGGCGACGACCTTCTCGCGGGCGTGACCCACGACGACGACGAGGTGCGCGGGGTCCAACTCGCCTGCCGCGGCGAGCACATGACCGACGAGGGAACGGCCGCAGATGTCGTGCAGGACCTTGGGTGTGGCCGATTTCATACGGGTGCCCTCACCCGCTGCGAGAACGACGACGGCTGCCGGGCGATTGGCGCTCACGGGAATGCCCTTCGGCTTCGGATGCTTGGGGTGTGGACATCCGCAGGATACCGGGGCGTATCAGGAGGGATATGAGAGCGGGCCCTGACAGTGGTGTCAGGGCCCGAGTCGAGCAGCTCCGCCGGCTGGATTCGAACCAGCGTCTCAAGGCTCCAAAGGCCTGCGGGATGCCGCTACCCCACGGCGGATTGCTGCCATAGACCTTACCGGAGGAGGGGCGGCGCATGATCCCTCAGGGCGGACTCCACCATGCCCGACCACCATCCCTCGATGCGGCGATACAGCTCGGCACTCTTGGTTACGCGGATGACGAGGCAGCCACGGTAGTTGTCGCCGACGTTCTTCCGGACGGTCTTGGGATTGTGCTTCTTGATGGTCGTCTTCTGGAACTCGGTGACATCGACGCCGACGAGTTCGGCCCAAAAGCGTTCGGCGGCGTCCACCTCGGCTGTCGCATGGATCATGACCCGGTACTGGAGACGCTCGGGCTCGATGCCGACGAGGGCCAACCATGCCAAGTAGAACCGGATCACGCCCGGGTCGCTGTTGACGAAGGCGACCGTCTCCCGGCGGGCGTATGGCTTGTCCTTCGTCCCTTCCGCCCAGTACAGAGCGGCGCCGGCGACCAGTAGCTCTTGCCGGCTCATCGCGCCGATCTCGTGGGAGGCGGTCGCCTTGGTGCGCTTGCGGTCTTCGTCCCTGAAGGCCAGCTCGTGCTCCCAGCGCTTCCTCGCGGCCAGCTTCGCCTGCTCGGTGGGGTCGCGCCGCTCGGGGCGCGGCAGGTCCCGCACCCACAGCGAGATCGAGCTCTTCGAGCAGCCCAGTTCGATCTGGATGCGGTCGTAGGTCCAGCCCTGGAGGCGCAGCTCGCGGGCCCTCGCGCGGAGGTCGTCCCTCGCCCGCGGGTGCCGGGGGCGGTCGGGAGGGGGATCGCCGTCCAGCAGGCGGTTGAGGATGTCGTTGTTGTGGACCTGGATGCGGTCCCGGATCCGGCGACGGCTGAGGCCGGCCCTGCGGAGGGACTGCGCCTGTTCCCGGAGTGCCTCGAAGTCGTCGTATCCGCGCTGTGCATGTGCCATGGGCATATCGTCCGGACGGAATCGGACCTTCCGGGGCCGAACAGTGAGTCAGTCAACAGTTCGAGGGATAACTGCTGATTTCGCTTCTGTTCGAGGGGGTGGGTGGTGTAGGCCAGTAGGTGAAACTCACCGGAAAAGGGGCGGGGCCCGCCCGTAGGCTGGAGTCATGACCACGACGGGGGAAGAGCACACCGCGGCCGGGACCGGCCCGTGGTGGTGGGTCAGGTGGCGCAGTGCCGTGCTGGACGCGGGGCTCGCGCTGGCGTCCGCGGCCGAGTGCGGCGGCGAGGGGGTCAGGTTCGCGCACGACGCGGGGCTGCCCGTTCCGATCGGTGTCGTCTTCGGGGTGATCGCCGGGTCCATGCTGTTGGTGCGGCGGAAGTGGCCGATCGCGGTCGTGCTGGTGTCGATCGCGATCACGCCTGCCCAGATGGGGTTCCTGATGGGCCTCGTCGGGCTGTACACGCTCGCCGCGTCCGAGCTGCCGCGCCGGATCACCGCCGCGCTCGCGGCGATGTCCTTCGCGGGCATGCTGATCGTGACGTTCGTGCGGACGCATCAGGGTGTGATGAGCGGCGACGTGACGATGGGGGACTGGTTCGTTCCCTTCGCCTCGATCACGACCGCGATCGGCATGACGGCGCCGCCCGTGCTTCTCGGTCTGTACATGGGGGCGCGGCGCCGGCTGATGGAGAGCCTGCGGGAGCGGGCGGACTCGCTGGAGCGTGAGCTGCAGTTGCTCGCCGAGCGGGCGGAGGAGCGGGCGGAGTGGGCGCGTAACGAGGAGCGCACGCGGATCGCGCGGGAGATGCACGACGTCGTCGCGCATCGGGTGTCCCTGATGGTCGTGCACGCGGCGGCGCTTCAGGCGATCGCCCGGAAGGATCCCGAGAAGGCCGTGAAGAACGCCGCGCTGGTGGGGGACATGGGGCGGCAGGCGCTCACGGAGCTGCGGGAGATGCTGGGTGTGCTGCGGACGGGGAGCGGGTCGGACGCGCGGGTGGCGTTCTCCTCCTCGGCCTCGGCGGCTTCGGTGCCCGCGACCGCGGCGGTGCCGTTGGCGGCGGTGGGTGCGGCGGCGGCCGTGGCGGCCTCGCGGGCGGCGGACGGGTCCGGGGCGGGTGCGGGGCCGGGTGCCGGTGGTGTCGTGGAGGGGCCGTGTCTCGCGGAGCTCGACGAGCTGATCGGGCAGTCGGCGGCGGCCGGGATGGTCGTGGCGCTGTCGGTCGAGGGGGATGTGCGGGCGTACGCGCGGGAGATCGAGCAGACCGCGTTCCGGGTGGTGCAGGAGGCGTTGACGAACGTCCACAAGCACGCGGCGGGTGCGAAGACGTATGTGCGGCTGGCGCATCGGATGTCGGAGATCGCGATGCAGGTGGAGAACGAGTGTCCGCCTGAGGTGGGGTCGGGGTCGTCGGTGCGGTTGCCGAGTGGGGGCAACGGGTTGCTGGGGATGAAGGAGCGGGTGGCGGCGTTGGGGGGCGCGTTCGTGTCGGGTCCGACGGACGCGGGGGGATTCCGGGTGTCGGCGGTCATCCCGGCGTAGCGGGTTCGCTGTGTCGGCTGTCGCGGCTCCGGTCCGGTGAGGGGTCGGCGCCGCGCGGGTGCGTCCGCGCGTCGGCGTCGCATCAGACGTGGGCCACTGGGAACGCCGCTCGATCCTGGCGTGTGCGACGGGCGTCTGATGTGCCGGCACGGCCCCTTCCGCCGGACGCCGGGTGCGGGAATTTCGGCCCCTTCGGCGTTTGGGGAGCGGGGTCCGGGGCGGCGCCCCGGGTTCGGGGCGGAGGGGGCGGGAGGAGCCTGGGGGTTACGCCGTCGTGAGGCGGATGGGGGGTGTGCCGGTGAGGAGGGTGGTGAGCGCCGCGTCGATGTGGGCGCCCACGTACCAGTCGCCGGTGTGGTCGAGGGCGTAGACGCGGCCCTCGGCGTCGATGGCGAGGAGGGCGTGGGAGTCGGACTCCTCGCCGAGGGGGCAGACCTCGGTGTCGAGGGCGCGGCCGAGGTCGGCGAGGGTGCGGGCGAGGTGGAGGCCGTGCAGCGGGTCGAGGTCGAGTGCGGCGGGTGCGACCTGTCGTCCGGGGCCGGGGGCGGTGATGTGCAGTCCTCCGAACTCCGCCCACGCCTCGACCGCCGCGGGGAACACGGCGTGCCGGTGTCCGGCGGGCGACGCGTGGCCTCGTAGGGCGTCCGCCCAGTACTCGGCCTGCTTTATGTCCCAGCGTCCGGGCTGCCATCCCGCGGAGCGCAGCGCGGAGTCCACGGGTTCGGGGAAGCGTGTCGAGGTGGGTCCCCCGGGCCCGGGGGGAGCGGTGAGCTTGGAGGAGGAGCGTTCTGCTTGCATCTGCCGTTCGTTCGTCGGGGGATGGGACGGCGGCGTCGCGGGACGCCGTTGCTGAATACGTGTGCGGGGGTGGGGGGTGTTCAGGCGTCCTGTGCCGACGGGTCGATGATGCGGACGCCGAAGTGGTCGCTGAGTGCGGTGCAGGAGCGGCAGGGGGCGGCGAAGCTGCCGTGCAGGGGGTCGCCGTCCTCGCGGATGCGGCGGGCGGTGAGTTTGGCCTGCTTGAGGGCCTTGCGGGCTTCGCCGTTGGTCATCGGCTTGCGGGCGGCGCGCTTGCTGCGGTCGGCGTCGGCGGAGGCGATGTGCCGGGAGATGAGGATGGCCTCGGCGCAGCGGCCGGTGAAGCGGTCGCGCTGGGCGTTGGTGAGGGTGTCGAGGAAGTCCTGGACCAGTGGGTGAAGGGCGGGTGGCTGGTCGCCGCGGGCTGCGGTGCCGGTGAGGGTGGCGCCGCGGACGGAGAGGGCGGCGGCGACGGTGGGGAGTATGCCGTCGCGTCGGTGCAGGAGGGCGGGGGTGTGCGGTGCCTCGGTGCTGCTCCAGCCGACCCGGGGATCCCCGGACGTGCCCGTATGCGTCGCGCTCATGATCTTTTTCCCTCCCGTGCATCCCCCGGTGCGGAGACAGACTGCCAAATGCCGTGGCGTGTGCGGAAGCTGGGGCGTCGCGACACGCCCGGTCTTCGGCTGTGGGTCACGGCGGGGTGACGGCTGGTCACGGAAGCGGAGGCCCGGTGACCGGTGTCGTACGACCGCATAGGCTGTCGACATCCGGGCTCCATCCAGCTATTGAGAACGCCGCAGGGGGCAACAGCGATGACGACAGGTCGGCTCGGGCTGGGGGCACCTCCCAGCCGCCAGGCCGGGGGGCAAGCCGTGCCGCCGAACGCGGCCTATGCCGGGCAAGTCGTGCATTTTCCGGATCCTGTCCGGGCGTCCCGCCATCCCAGGGGTGTGCGGATCGACGAGCACGGTTATCCCGACTTCTCGCTCTACGCGCGTGCCGCGGCGGAGATCGCCGAGCCCCCGGAGGGGTTCGGTGTCGACGAGTTGCGGCTGACGGACTATGTCTCGGCGAACGCGGCGCTGGCCGCGGCCGGGCACGATCTGTGGGACACGATTCCGTCGGTGGCGACGCCGCACGGGTGGACGTGGCACCACGTGGCGGGGACCAGGCGGCTGGAGCTGGTGCCGGTCGAGGTCAAGGCGTTGCTGCGGCATCACGGTGGTGTGGCGACGACGGCCGTGGACCAGGAGAAGCGGGGGACGCGGCCCTTGCAGGAGACGCGGCCCGCGCACTTCGGGCTGCCGAGGTCGTCGGTGGCGGTGACGGAGGAGCAGGTGCAGGGGGTCGAGGAGGATCTCGGCTACCGGTTGCCGGGCGCCTATCGGTCGTTCCTGAAGGCGGCGGGCGGTTGTGCGCCGGTGGGTGCCGCGCTCGACGCGGAGTTGGGGCTGCTGGTGGACCAGCCGTTCTTCACGGTGCGGGACGAGGCCGCGGTGAACGACCTGGTGTATGTCAACAAGTGTCTGCGCGACCATCTGACCAAGGACTACCTGGGTGTGGGGTTCGTGCAGGGTGGTCTGCTGGCGGTGAAGGTGAAGGGTGACCGGATCGGTTCGGTCTGGTTCTGCGCGTTCGACGATGCCCGTGACGAGGACGCGTGGCCGCCGGCCGAGCGGGTGCAGCGGTTGTTGCTGCCGTGCGGTGAGGACTTCGACGTGTTCCTGTCCCGGCTCGCGGGCAATCCGCCGGAGTTGGAGACGGTGGCGAATCTGATGGTGGACGGCGGTTTCGCGTACGCGGTGCCCGTCGCGTCGGACTCCGAGGGGCCGGCGGCTTCGGTGTCCTCCGTTTCTTCGGTGGGGGAGTGAGCTTGCGATGGTGACGTTCGCGCAGGCGCAGGAGCGCGCCGAGGAGTGGATCAACGGGGATGTGCCCGGGTACCAGCATCGTGAGGTGCGGGTGCGGGAGTTCGAGCTCGGTTTCGTGGTGTGGGCGGAGGACCGGGCCGAGGGGCCGCGTTCCGACGGGGGCGCGCAGCGGCTGGTCATCGCCCGGGACAGCGGGGAGGCCACGTTGTGGCCTGCGTTGCCGGTGGGTGAGGTGATCCGCCGGTACGAGGAGGAGTACGGGGTGCCGGACGGTGCTCCGGAACCGGCGCCGGAGCCTGCGGCGCGGGTGGATCTGAACCAGACGTCGTTCCTGCTGAGTCCTCCGGAGTGGTTGCAGGAGGCCGCGGACCGGATGGGTATTCCGGACCGGCGTGCGGGGGCGGGGTCGTCGGTGTCGGACGGGGCGGGTTCCCGTCCGGCCGCCGCTGCCGCCGCTGCCGAGGCTTCGGGGGACGGGTCCGTGAACGGTGCTTCGGGGGGCGGGAGTTCGCTTCCGGGTGCATCGGGGCATTCGGGGGCGCGCGGCGTTCCTTTCGCGCCGGGGGAGCGTGCTGTTTCCGCGCCGTCGGCTCCGGTTCCGCCGTCCTCTCCCTCGTCGGCCACTCCGCCGCCGGGTGTGCCGTCCGCTCCGGGTGGTGCCACGCCGTGGCCGGCCGCCGCGGCCGGCGACGACGCGGATCCGGGTCTGCGGGACACGACGCCGGGCGTGCCCGCCGACGCGACGCCGTGGGCCGGTACGGACACGAACGCCGATGCGGGGGACGACCGTTCGGTGCCGCTGCCGGCGACGGTGTTCGCGCCGCCGCTGACCGGCTCCGACGACGCCGGCACCCCGCCGCCCACCGCGCTGCCGGAGGCCAAGACGGCCCTGATGTCCGGGGGCAGCCGGCTTCCGCGCACCGCCATGGCGCCGAAGGTCGAGGAGCCCGGTTCCGGTGCGCCGTCGGGCTCCTCGCAGGGACACGGTGAGCCCGCGGGTCCGCCGCCCGCGGCGCCTTCGTACGGCTATCCGCAGGGCCCGGGCGCGGGTCCGGGCACGCCGCCGCCCGCTGCGCCCGCTCCCGGTGGTCCGCAGGGCACGCAGCCCGCGTACGGGTTCCCGCAGGGGCCCGGCACTCCGCCGCCCGCCGCTCCGCCGGTTCCGGGTGCTCCCGGTACGCCGCCCGCGGCGCCGGGCCGGCCGCTGCCGCCGCACGCCGGTGACATCGCCGACGCGGCGACCAGCAAGGCCCAGCCGCCGCGCGGGGCCCGCCCCGCCGGTGCGGGGGCACCGCATCCGCCGAGCGCTCCGGGTGTGCCGGGTGCACGGCCGGGCAGCGTGCCGCCGCCCCCCGGACCCGGTGCTCCCGCGGGCGGGTACGTGCCGACGAGTCTCGTGCCGCAGCTCGGTCCCGACGGGCCGGAGGGCCCCTCGGGCGCACCCCGGCCGCCCGCAGCCACGCCTCCGGGCGACGGTGTGCACCATGCCGCGACGATGCTGGCGGGGCCGTCCGTGGGCGGTCCCGGCGCTCCGCAGCCGCCGGCCGCCCCGGGCGCACCCGGTGCGCCGGGCGCTCCCTGGCAGCAGCAGAACGGACCGGGCGCGCCGAACACGCCGGGCGGTACGCCTCCCGGTGACGGTGTGCACCACGCCGCGACGATGTTCGCCGGGCCGCCGGTGGGCGGCCCGGGCGCTCCGCAGCCGCCGGGTGCTCCCGGTGCGCCGCAGCCTCCCGGGGCTGTGCCTCCGGGCGGGGCGCACCACGCGGCGACGGTGTTCGGAGGTCCCCCGGCGGGGGGCCCGGGCGGGCCGTTCCCGCCGCAGTCTCCCGGCACGCCGCCGGGCGTGCCCGGGCCGTTGCCCGGTCAGCAGCCGCCCGCGTACGGCTATCCGCAGGCGCAGCAGCCGACCGTCGGACCCGGCTACCAGGCCGTGTTGCGCTACCGCGCGCAGGACGGTTCGGAGCAGCAGCTGATCCGCCGGTCCGCGCCGGGCACTCCGCACCCGGAGTGGCAGATCCTGCACGAACTCCGTGCGATGAACGTGCCGCCGCAGCAGGTGCTGGAGCTGCACACGGAGCTGGAGTCCTGTGAACTGCCGGGCGCCTACTGCGCGCGGATGATCCGGGAGACCTGGCCGCAGGCGCGGATCACGAGCATCGCGCCGTACGGCACCGACCATGCGAGCCGGCAGCAGGGGATGCACCAACTCCTGTCGCATCAGGGTGAGTTGCATCAGGTGGCGGACGGGCCCGCGCGTCCCGCGCCGGTCCGGGCGCCGATCCCGCCGGTGCACCCCGCGCCGCCGGTCCCGCCGGAGGCGATCGGGCAGGAGCTGGCGGCGGCGTTCGGGCCCGGCGTGTTCCGGTTCGACCAGGGTGCCGTGTCGCGGCAGGGGGTGCCCGACATCGTGGCGCACACCCTGGTCGTGGCCGGACTGCCGCTCGACATGGGGCCGTTCTTCTGGGCGCAGGCCCAGCCGGGCCGGCCCGTGCCGACGCTCGCCGAGCTGGCGCAGGAGCGCGGGGTGGCGGCCGGTCTCGACGCGGGCTCGTACCTCGTCATGGGCAGCGACTTCGGCAAGGCGATCTGTGTCCAGTACGGCACGGCGAACATCGTCGCGGTGCCGGTGGAGGCCGGTCCGGGCGGTGCTCCGGTGCCGCCGCAGTTCGTGAACACGGGGCTGCCCGAGTTCGCGCGCTGCCTCGCGCTGCTCGGCCGGATGTGGCGGCTCCGGTTCGGGCTCAACCAGGAGCAGGCGGGCCGCTGGACCGTCGACTTCCAGGCCCAGCTCGCCGCGCTCGACCCCGCTGCGCTCGGCTCGCCCGAGAGCTGGTGGTCGGTCCTGCTGGAGCAGATGTGGGACGGACTCCTGTAGCCGCGGAGCCGCGGCAGGGAGTGGAGGGGCGGCGGCGGGACCGCTGCGCGAAGGGACGAGGCGTCCGCCCGGTGACGGGGCGGGCGCCTCGTCGCGTGGGCGGGCGTTCCCCTGCTGCCCGCGAGGGTGCGGGCCGGGGGCGCGCGGTGTGCGGAACGCGCTGCCGCAGGGGTCCGTACGAAGGGTCGGGTGTCCTCCTTCCGCGCCCGGCGCGCTGCCTCACCGCGGGCCCCTGACCTCAAATGACGTGTGAACGACCCCTTCGTGTCCGAACCTGCGGGCGGAGTGTCGCGTTATGAACACTTCCGTGTGATCCATCAAGATGTGCGCCAAATCGTCATTTTGTGTGGGTCGGCGGAGAGGGGTCAAAGGATGAGCAGCAC
The DNA here is from genome assembly GCF_040607345.1 of Streptomyces sp. NPDC005302. Taxonomy (NCBI): domain Bacteria; kingdom Bacillati; phylum Actinomycetota; class Actinomycetes; order Kitasatosporales; family Streptomycetaceae; genus Streptomyces; species Streptomyces sp. NPDC005302. The sequence goes on along the minus strand of NZ_JBEXGN010000002.1, from coordinate 69,431 downwards.
ATCGGTGTCGCCGCACGGCTTCATGGCCGTACGGGGACGTGGTTACCGTCCCGAACAGGTCGACGCGTACGCCGCGGCGCTCTCCGGGGACCGCGACGCCGCCTGGGAGCGGGCCGCCCGGCTGACCGTGCTGGAGAAGGAGATGGAGGCCGAGGCGGAGCGGATGCGCAAGACCGTGGCCGGACTCGTCCCGCAGACGTACGACGAACTCGGCGAGCGGGCCCGGCGGATCTTCCTGCTCGGCGAGGAGGAGGCCGAGGCGCTGCGCGAAGCGGCACGGCAGGAGGCCCGGTCGGCGCTGGAGGAGGCCGAGGCGGCGGACCGCGCGCTACGGGAGGCGGCACGGGCGTACGCCGACGAGGTGTGCGCCGAGGCCGAGGAGCGCGCCCGGCAACGACTGCTCGCCGCACGGGCCGAGGCCGACGAGGTACGGATCTCCGCGCGGCGCGAGGTCAAGGAGAACCGGGGCGAGGCACTGGCCGCGTTGCGTGAGGTGCGTCGGCGGACCGAGGGGCTCCTCGTCGAGCAGGAGAAGGAGCAGGCGGCGCGCCTGGCGGAGGCCGAACGGGCCGCCGCCGAGAGGGAGGCCGCGTTCGAGGCGCGTCACGACGACCGGACGGCCCGCGCCGAGGCCGCGCTCGCCGAGGCCGCGAGGGTCCTCGCCGAGGCGGAGGAGTCGGACCGGCGCCGTCAGGACGAGGCGGAGGCGCGGGCGGCCGAGGTGCTCGCCGAGGCGCGGGTCCGCGAGGAACGGATCGCCCGGGAGACCGAACGGGTACTGCGTGAGCACGGGGAGCGGTGGGACGACGTACGGGCCCACATGGACCACGTACGCAGCAGCCTCACCTCCCTGACGGGGCGCGCCCCCGCCGAGTAGCCCCGGGGCCGGGCTGCTCGGTCACCGCTGTCTCCGCCGCTCCGGGGGGCCGTCCTGGCCGCTCCGGGGCGGGCTTTCCCCCCGGTCCGCCCGTCCCGGAGCGGAGCGTCCCGGAACCCCTCACCTCCCCCTCCGCACCGCCCCCGCCAGGATCCAGCCCTCCACCGCCTCGTACTGCCGGCGCTGTTCCTCCGCCTTGCGGCGGCCCGAGACCACCGTGCCGAGCCAGCCGTAGGCGAAGCCCAGCGGGATCGAGACGATGCCCGTGGTGGTGAACGGGAACCAGTTGAAGTCGGCGTCCGGGAAGGCCGCGGTGGGGGAGCCGGAGACGAGGTTGGTGCCGGGCATCAGCAACAGGACCGTGAGCGTGCCGCCGATGAGGGTGGCGAGCAGGCCGGTCCGGGTGTAGCGGCGCCAGAAGAGGCTGTAGACGAGCGCGGGCGCTATCGCGGAGGCGCCGAGACAGAACGACAGCGTGATCAGGGGCTGCAGGCTGCGGTGCTGGGCGAGGGTGGCGAGCAGGATGGCCGGTCCGCCCACCGCCAGCGCGGAGAGGCGGGCGAGGAGCATCTCGCGGCGCGGGGAGAGTTCGTCGTCGCGGCGGCGGCCCCGGAAGAGCCGGCTGTGCGCGAACACGTCGTGGGCCAGCGAGTTGGCGCAGGCCAGGATCATCCCGGCGACGGAGGCGAGCAGGGTCAGGAAGATCGCCGTCGTGACGGTGGTGAAGAGCAGCGTCTCGGCGGTGGAGACGGACGCGCCGAAGACGCCCCTGGACCCCAGCAGGTAGGCCGTGTTGCCCTGCGGGTCGCCCGCGACGATCGCGTCCCGCCCGACCAGGGCGGTCGCGCCGAACCCGATCACGCTGATGATCAGGACGAACAGGGCCACGCACGGCACCGCCCAGGACAGCGAACGGCGCACCTGCCGGGCGCTGTTGGCCGTGTACATGCGCATGGTGACGTGCGGGAGGCAGGCGCCGCCGAGGACGACCGTCAGCTCCGAGGTGATCATGTCCAGGCGGGGGCTGGAGCCGCCCGCGAACTGGAGCCCGGAGTGCAGATAGGCGGTGCCGACGCCGCTGTTGGCGGCGGCGCTGTCGAGGAGCGTGCCGGGGTTCCAGTCGAAGCGGTTCAGGACGAGGGCGGCGACCACGGCGCCCGAGCCGAGCAGCATCACGATCTTCAGGATCTGGATGAGGGCGGTGCCCTTCATGCCGCCGATCGCCGCGTAACTGATCATCAGCGCGCCGAGGCCGATGACGCAGCCGGTCTTCAGGGAGTCGCTGGAGAAGCCCAGGATGAAGGCCAGCAGGTCACCGGCGCCCGCGAGTTGGACGAGCATCAGCGGCAGCAGCGCGATGATGGTCACCGCGCAGGCCGTGTTGCGGACGGCGCGGCCCGGGGTGCGGCGGGCGAGGGCGTCGCCCATGGTGAACCGGCCCGCGTTGCGCAGGGGTTCGGCCAGCAGGAACATCAGCAGCATCAGGGACAGGGCGGTGCTCAGGGCGAGCACGACTCCGTCGTAGCCGGCCAGGGCGATGACGCCGCTGGTGCCGAGCACGGTCGCCGCGGAGATGTAGTCGCCGGCGATCGCGAGGCCGTTGCGCATCGGGGAGAGCGATCCGTACCCGGTGTAGAACTCGTCGAGGTCGTCGCGGTCCGGGCCGGTCATCACGCACAGCAGGAGCGTGATCGTGGCCACGGCGGTGAACGCCACCAGTGACATCGTCTGCGCGGAACTGCTGAACCCGGTCATCGTGCGGCCTCCCGTCGTGCGTCCAGTTCGGCCTGCTGGCGGATCCGGTCGGCGATCGGGTCGACGCTCCGGCGCGCGGTGTGCTCGTAGAGCCCGATCGCCACGCAGGTCACGGGGACCTGGAGCAGGCCGAGGAGCAGTCCGGTCGACAGTCCGCCGGACACCGTGCTCGTCATCAGCGACGGGGCGAACGCCGACAGGACGAGGAAGAGGGTGAAGTAGCCGAGCGCGGTGAGGGTCGCGACCCGGCGCTGCCGGCGGTAGGCGCCGCGCAGCACCCTGATGTCGCTGTGCTGTCCGAGCGCGCGATGCCGCGGCACCCGCCGCCGGACCGGCTCGGGCGGCTTCGGCCGGGGCTGCCAGGGATAGGTCAGGTGCGGCTGGTCCGGCTGGTCCGGCTGATCCGGCTGGTACGGATCGTGCGGGGGCCGAGTCCGAGGCGGCTGGTACGGGGGATACGCCGGATACGCGGGGTTTCCCGGCGGCTGGGCAGGTGGGTTCGGCGGACTCTGTCCGTACGGCGGGTTCTGCCGGTACGGCTGATGCGGGTGCTGTCGACGTGGCCTTGGGTGCTCGGGGGACGAGAATGCGTCGGGCATCCCGGTTCTCCTTGCGTGGCTCGGGTCCGGTGCGGGGACCGCAGGGAGCTGGGGGGTGAGCAGCGCACGCTACTCGTAGGTAGCTCGCGTGCGTAGCGGTTTCACCGAACTGGTCGGTCGGTATGCGCTTACTTCGGTGACCTGGGGTGTTACCCGCGTTCACCTGTGGAGTTCCGCCGGAGTTCCGGAGGGGTTTCGGCGGCCTTCACGTGTGGGGCCCGAGTGCGCCGAGTGAGGGGTGGGATGCGCACGCGCTTTCTCCGGGTGGGGCCGGTGCCCGCTCCGGCGGCTGCGCGAAGGGCGGAGCGCGCGGAGGGCGGAGTGCGCGGCGGTGTCCGGACCGGCCCCCGGGCGCCCCGGTGCCGGCCCCCGTTCAGTCCGTGGCGTCCTTGAGGACGGGGAAGCGGCGCGGCGCGACGAGCAGCAGCACCAGGAAGGCGAGGGCGGCGGCGCCCGCGGCACCGAGGTAGACGGCGTGGACGGCGTCGGCGACCGCGTGCCGCAGATGTCCGGCCGGTGCGCCCGAGTCGAGGGCCCGGGTCACCGCGTCGAGGTCTCCGGCGCCGCCGAGCCGCGCGGCCAGCACTCCGTTGGCGACGGCGCCGAACAGGGCGGCGCCCAGGGTCTGTCCGGTCTGGCGGCAGAAGAGGACGGAGGCGGTGGTCGTCCCGCGTTCGGCCCAGCCGACGGTGGACTGGACGCCGATGATCAGCGGGAGCTGGAAGAGCCCGAGCGCGCCGCCGAGCAGCAGCATCAGCAGCGCGGGCTGCCACGGCTCGCCGGGATAGGGGAGGAAGGGGAAGGCGAGCAGGAGCAGGGTGGCGGTGCCGATGCCGAGCATCGCGGTGTTGCGGAAGCCGATCCGGCGGTAGACGTGCTGGCTGAGCGCCGCGGACACGGGCCAGCTCAACGTCCATACGGAGAGCACGAATCCGGCGGCCACCGGGGCGAGACCGAGGACGGCCTGCGCGTAGGTGGGCAGGAAGACCGTCGGCGCGACCATGAGCAGGCCCAGCGCGCCGAGGGCCAGGTTGACCGCGGCGATCGTCCGGCGGCGCCACACCCATCCCGGGATGATCGGCTCGGCGGCGCGCCGTTCGACGGCGACGACGACACCGACCAGCGCCAGTCCGGTGCCGAACAGGGCGAGCGAGGGCGCCGACAGCCAGCTCCAGGCGACACCTCCCTGCACGAGGGCGGTCAGCAGGACGCCGCCGCAGGCGAACACGGCGAGGGCACCCGCCCAGTCGACGCGGGGCCGCCGGGTCAGCGGGGCCCGCTGCGGTTCGTGCAGGTGCCGGACGATCAGCCACAGGGCGACGGCGCCGACGGGCAGGTTGATGAGGAAGATCCACCGCCAGTCGGCGTACGCGGCGAGGACTCCGCCCAGAGCCGGGCCCGCGATCGCCGAGGTCGCCCACACCGTGGACAACTTGGCCTGGATCCGGGGGCGTTCCTTCAGCGGGTACAGGTCGGCGGCAAGGGTCTGCACGGTGCCCTGGAGGGCGCCGCCGCCCAGGCCCTGCACGACCCGGAAGGCGATGAGCGCGGCCATGTTCCAGGCGGTGGCGCAGAGCAGCGAGCCGAGGAGGAAGACGGCGGCGCCCGCGACGAGGACCGGCTTGCGGCCGAAGGTGTCGGACAGCTTGCCGTAGACGGGGAGCGTGACCGTGACGGCCAGCAGATAGCCCGAGAACAGCCAGGAGAAGACGGAGAACCCGCCGAGGTCGCCGACGATCTGCGGGACGGCCGTCGACACGATGGTGGAGTCGAGTGCGGCCAGGCCCATCGCCAGCATGAGCGCGGCGACGACGGCACGCCGGCGCCGGTCGTCCGCACGGTCCCTGACGGGCTGTTTCTCCTGTACGACCGGTATCCCGGTGTCCCCCTCGCCCACGGGGTTCCCTCCCCTTGCGTCCGTCTGCCGGGACCAGCTTGCCACCGGGGGACCGGGTCGCGGGAGGGCGGGCACCGGGGGCCCGGGGGTGGAGGCGACCCCGAGGAGTTGTCCACCGAAGGGTGGAGGTCCCCTAGGGGGACCTCCTTACTACGGGTCGGGGAGGGTTCGTCCCGGCGGAGGACGAGACGGGCCGGGGTGCTTCCTTAACCTGGCTTTACGTCGTCGGAGGGCGGGTTCGCCTCGTACGGACCACACCTTGGGGGGTGGGGTTTTCCCCAGCAGAAGACGGGGCCGTGCACCAGCGCGCCCGACCCTCCGCCGGCACCAGACTTACGGACGTGGGCAGCGCACCGCCGGACCTCGGCGGCGCACCACACCGAGGGCAGCGCGAACACCGCCGCCCTTCCCGACCGTTCGAGACCTTCGCAGCTCAGCAGCTCGCCCTGCTGGCCGACATAGGAGACATACCGTGACATCGGCTGTAACCATTCCCAGGCACGGGGGCACTGGAGGGCGTACGGCCGTTGCCGCGCGAGCGCGGCAGGTCGTCAAGGCGTACGGGTCGGGGGAGACCCGTGTCGTCGCCCTCGACCACGTCGACGTGGACATCGAGCGGAGCCGCTTCACCGCGATCATGGGCCCCTCGGGGTCCGGCAAGTCCACGCTGATGCACTGCCTCGCCGGCCTCGACACCGTCACCTCCGGCCAGATCTTCCTCGACGAGACCGAGATCACCGGCCTCAAGGACAAGAAGCTGACGCAGCTGCGCCGGGACCGGATCGGGTTCATCTTCCAGGCGTTCAACCTGCTGCCGACGCTGAACGCCCTGGAGAACATCACGCTCCCGATGGACATCGCGGGCCGCAAGCCCGACAAGGCGTGGCTCGCCCAGGTCGTCGAGACCGTCGGACTCGCGGACCGCCTCAAGCACCGCCCCAACCAGCTCTCCGGCGGCCAGCAGCAGCGCGTCGCGGTGGCCCGGGCACTGGCCGCCCGCCCCGAGATCATCTTCGGTGACGAGCCGACCGGAAACCTCGACTCCCGCGCGGGATCCGAGGTGCTGGGCTTCCTGCGCCGCTCGGTGGACGACCTGGGCCAGACCATCGTGATGGTCACGCACGACCCGGTGGCCGCCTCGTACGCGGACCGCGTGCTGTACCTCGCCGACGGCCGGATCGTCGACGAGATGCACCAGCCGACGGCCGACCAGGTCCTCGACCGCATGAAGGACTTCGACTCCCGCGGGCGGACGTCATGACCGTCCTCAGGACCTCGATGCGCAACTTCTTCGCGCACAAGGGACGCATGGCACTGTCCGCCGTGGCCGTCCTGCTGTCGGTGGCCTTCGTCTGCGGCACCCTGGTGTTCACGGACACGATGAACACGACGTTCGACAAGCTCTTCGCGGTCACCTCCTCCGACGTGACAGTGCTGCCGAAGGCGGCGAAGAGCGACGACACCCCGCAGAACGGCAAGCCCGAGTCGGTGCCGGCCTCCACCCTGGCGCAGGCCAGGCAGGCCCACGGCGTCAAGTCGGCCGAGGGCGCCGTCAGTTCGATGAACGTGACCGTCGTCAACAGCGACAACAAGAACATGGGCTCCACGACCGGCGCCCCGACCATCGCCGGCAACTGGACGCACAACGACCTGCGTTCCATGGAGATCACCTCCGGCCACGCCCCGCGCGGACCGACCGAGGTGATGGTCGACGCCGACACCGTCGACAAGCACCACCTGAAGATGGGCGACGAACTGCGCACCATCGCCGTCACCGGCGACTTCAAGGCCAGGATCGTCGGCATCGCCACCTTCAAGGTGACCAACCCCGGTGCCGCCGTCGTCTACTTCGACACCGCGACCGCCCAGCGCGAACTCCTCGGCTCCACCGGCCGGTTCACCCAGCTCAACGTCACCGCCGCGGCGGGCGTCTCGGACGCGCGCCTCAAGCAGAACGTCTCCACCGCGCTCGACGGGTCCTACAAGATCCAGACGCAGAAGGAGAACGCCGACGAGAACCGCAAGGGCGTCGGCGAGTTCATGAACGTCATCAAGTACGCCATGCTCGGCTTCGCCGGGATCGCGTTCCTGGTGGGCATCTTCCTGATCATCAACACCTTCTCGATGCTCGTCGCCCAGCGCACCCGCGAGATCGGCCTGATGCGTGCCATCGGCTCCTCCCGCAAGCAGGTCAACCGCTCCGTACTGGTCGAGGCGCTGCTGCTCGGCTTCATCGGCTCCGTCCTCGGCGTCGCCGCGGGCGTCGGCCTCGCGGTCGGCCTGATGAAGCTCATGTCGTCCATGGGCATGGACCTCTCCACCCGTGACCTGACCGTCAAGACGGCCACCCCCGTCATCGGCATGATCCTCGGCGTCGTCGTCACCGTCCTCGCCGCCTACCTCCCGGCCCGGCGCGCCGGGAAGGTCTCGCCGATGGCCGCGCTGCGCGACGCCGGCACCCCGGCCGACGGCCGCGCCGGACTGGTCCGCGGCCTGATCGGCCTGGTGCTGACCGGCGCCGGAGCGTTCGCCCTCTACCTGGCGGCCACCGCGGACAAGGCGAGCGACGGTTCGCTCGTGCTCGGTGCCGGAGTCGTCCTCACCCTGATCGGCTTCGTGATCGTCGGCCCGCTGCTGGCCGGCGGCGTGGTCCGGGTGATCAGCGCGGTCCTGCTGCGGATGTTCGGCCCGGTCGGCCGGCTCGCCGAGCGCAACGCGCTGCGCAACCCGCGCCGCACGGGCGCCACCGGCGCGGCCCTCATGATCGGCCTGGCCCTGGTCGCCTGCCTGTCGGTGGTCGGCTCGTCCATGGTGGCCTCGGCGACCGACGAACTCGACAAGTCGGTCGGCGCGGACTTCATCGTCCAGGGGCAGCAGCGGATCGTCCCGCAGGCCGAGAAGGCCATGCAGGACACCCCGGGCCTCGAACACGTCACGCGCTACAAGGACCTCGCGGCCAAGATGACCTCGCCTGACGGCAAGGTCGACGACTACGAGATCACCGCGGCCGACCCCTCGTACGCCCAGGACCTGCGGCGCAAGACGACCGCCGGTGAGCTGTCGGCGGCGTACGGCACGAACGCCATGTCGGTCGGCTCGGACTACGCCAAGAAGCACCACGTCAAGGTCGGCGACACCATCAGCGTCGCCTTCAAGGGCGGCTCCACGGCGAAGCTCGAGGTCGCGGCCATCACGGACGACGACGTCGCCATCGACCAGGGCGCCCGCTACACCAGCATCGAGACGATGAAGAAGTACGTGCCCGCGAGCAAGATCCCGCCGAACGAGATCATGTTCGCCACGGCCAAGGAGGGGCAGCAGAAGCAGGCCTACGCCGCCCTGAAGAAGGCCATGGAGCCGTACCCGCAGTACCAGGTGCGCGACCAGACCGACTACAAGCAGGAGCTCAAGGACCAGGTCGGCCAGCTCCTGAACATGGTCTACGGCCTGCTCGGCCTCGCGATCGTGGTGGCGATCCTCGGAGTGGTCAACACCTTGGCGCTCTCGGTCGTCGAGCGGACCCGCGAGATCGGCCTGATGCGTGCCATCGGTCTCTCCCGCCGCCAGCTGCGCCGCATGATCCGCCTGGAGTCGGTCGTCATCGCCCTCTTCGGCGCCCTCCTCGGACTGGGGCTCGGCATGAGCTGGGGCGCCACCGCCCAGAAGCTCCTCGCCCTGGAGGGACTGAAGGTGCTGGACATCCCGTGGCCGACGATCATCGGGGTCTTCATCGGCTCGGCCTTCGTGGGTCTGTTCGCCGCCCTGATCCCGGCGTTCCGGGCTGGCCGGATGAACGTCCTGAACGCCATCGCCACCGAGTAGCCAGGCGATCACGGCCGGAGACGGCCGCACCGGACCACCGCGCACGGGGGTCGCGGCGGACGGGCCCGGTCCGAGGAGCAGCACGCTCCTCGGACCGGGCCCTCGGTCCGTCCGGAGCCTCCTCGTCGGCCGGAGGGACCGGCGCCCGGCCCACCGAACAGGCCCGCTCGCCGGGCGGGGACACCGGGAAGCGCCCTGCCCGCCCGGTGTGCGTCACGCTGGGTGACGGGCCCCGCGATGAACGGCCACGCGGGAGTCGGCGCGGAGTCGTAGGCTGGATAGCCCCGGCCCGTCCCACGTGTCGGGCGCCTCGCGTTGCCCACTCCCCGGGATGGAAGCCCTTCATGAGCCTGCACGGTCTGCTCGACGCCGTCGTCAAGGACGCCGCCCTCACGGAAGCGGTGAAGGCCGCCACCGACGGCAACCGGATGCACGTCGACCTGGTCGGCCCGCCCGCCGCGCGGCCCTTCGCGATCGCCGCGCTGGCCCGGGAGGCAGGGCGCCCCGTCCTCGCCGTGACCGCGACGGGCCGGGAGGCCGAGGACCTGGCCGCCGCCCTGCGCTCCCTGCTCCCCCCGGAGGGCGTCGTCGACTACCCCTCGTGGGAGACGCTGCCGCACGAGCGGCTCTCACCCCGGTCGGACACCGTCGGCCGCCGCCTCGCGGTGCTGCGCCGGCTCGCGCACCCCCGCCCCGACGACCCGGAGACCGGCCCCGTGTCCGTCGTCGTCGCGCCCGTCCGCTCGGTGCTCCAGCCGCAGGTGCAGGGCCTCGGCGACCTGGAGCCCGTCATCCTGCGCACCGGCCGCACCGCCGACCTCGGCGAGACCGTCGAGGCGCTGGCGGCAGCCGCGTACTCCCGAGTCGAACTCGTCGAGAAGCGCGGCGAGTTCGCCGTCCGCGGCGGCATCCTGGACGTCTTCCCGCCCACCGAGGAACACCCCCTGCGCGTGGAGTTCTGGGGCGACGACATCGAAGAGATCCGCTACTTCAAGATCGCCGACCAGCGGTCCCTGGAGGTCGCCGAACACGGCCTGTGGGCGCCGCCCTGCCGCGAACTGCTGCTCACCGAGGACGTCCGGCGACGGGCCGCGGAACTCGCCGAGGCCCACCCGGAGCTGGGCGCCCTCCTCGGCAAGATCGCCGAGGGCATCGCCGTGGAGGGCATGGAGTCCCTCGCCCCCGTCCTCGTCGACGACATGGAGCTGCTGCTCGACGTCCTGCCCAAGGGCTCGATGGCCGTCGTCTGCGACCCCGAGCGGGTACGCACCCGCGCCGCGGACCTCGTGGCCACCTCGCAGGAGTTCCTCCAGGCGTCCTGGGCGGCCACCGCCGGGGGCGGCGAGGCACCCATCGACGTCGGCGCCGCCTCGCTGCGGTCCATCGCCGACGTACGGGAGCGGGCGCGCGAGCTGGACATGATGTGGTGGTCGGTGTCGCCGTTCTCCGCCGACGGGGAACTCGCCGACTTCGCCCCGGGCGCGGCGGGAGACACCCTCAAGCTGGGCATGCACGCCACCGAGACCTACCGCGGCGACACCGCCCGCGCGCTCGCCGACACCAAGGGCTGGCTGGCCGAGGGCTGGCGCGCCGTCTACGTCACCGAGGCGCAGGGACCGGCCGCCCGCACCGCCGAGGTGCTCGGCGGCGAGGGCATCGCCGCCCGCCTGGACATCGACCTCACCGAGATCGGCCCCTCGGTCGTGCACGTGTCGTGCGGCTCCATCGACTACGGGTTCGTGGACCCGGCGCTGCGGCTCGCCGTGCTGACGGAGACCGACCTGTCCGGCCAGAAGGCGGCCGGCAAGGACGGCGCCCGCATGCCGGCCCGCCGCCGCAAGACGATCGACCCGCTGACCCTGGAGGCCGGCGACTACATCGTCCACGAACAGCACGGTGTCGGCCGCTACATCGAGATGGTGCAGCGCACCGTCCAGGGCGCCACCCGCGAGTACCTGGTGGTGGAGTACGCCCCCGCCAAGCGCGGCCAGCCCGGCGACCGTCTCTACATCCCCACCGACCAGCTGGAGCAGATCACCAAGTACGTCGGCGGCGAGGCCCCGACCCTGCACCGCCTCGGCGGCGCCGACTGGACCAAGACCAAGGCGCGCGCCAAGAAGGCCGTCAAGGAGATCGCCGCCGACCTCATCAAGCTGTACTCGGCGCGGATGGCCGCCCCCGGGCACGCGTTCGGCACCGACACCCCCTGGCAGCGCGAGCTGGAGGACGCCTTCCCGTACGTGGAGACGCCCGACCAGCTCACCACGATCGCCGAGGTCAAGGACGACATGGAGAAGACGGTCCCGATGGACCGCCTGATCTGCGGCGACGTCGGCTACGGCAAGACGGAGATCGCGGTCCGCGCCGCGTTCAAGGCGGTCCAGGACGGCAAGCAGGTGGCGGTCCTGGTGCCGACGACCCTGCTGGTCCAGCAGCACTTCGGCACGTTCTCCGAGCGCTACTCGCAGTTCCCGGTCAATGTCCGCGCATTGTCCCGCTTCCAGACCGACACCGAGGCGAAGGCGACCCTGGAAGGGCTGCGCGAGGGCTCGGTGGACGTCGTGATCGGCACCCACCGCCTGTTCTCCTCGGAGACCAAGTTCAAGGACCTGGGGCTGGTCATCGTCGACGAGGAGCAGCGCTTCGGCGTCGAGCACAAGGAGCAGCTCAAGAAGCTCCGCGCCAACGTCGACGTCCTGACGATGTCCGCGACCCCGATCCCGCGCACCCTGGAGATGGCGGTCACCGGCATCCGCGAGATGTCGACGATCACCACCCCGCCGGAGGAGCGGCACCCCGTGCTGACCTTCGTCGGCCCGTACGAGGAGAAGCAGATCGGCGCGGCGATCCGCCGTGAACTGCTGCGTGAGGGACAGGTCTTCTACATCCACAACCGCGTCGAGTCCATCGACCGCGCGGCGGCCCGGCTGCGCGAGATCGTGCCCGAGGCGCGGATCGCGACGGCCCACGGCCAGATGTCGGAGCAGGCCCTGGAGCAGGTGGTCGTCGACTTCTGGGAGAAGAAGTTCGACGTGCTCGTCTCCACGACGATCGTCGAGTCGGGCATCGACATCTCGAACGCGAACACGCTGATCGTGGAGCGCGGCGACAACTTCGGTCTCTCGCAGCTGCACCAGCTGCGCGGCCGTGTCGGCCGTGGCCGCGAGCGCGGCTACGCCTACTTCCTGTACCCGCCGGAGAAGCCGCTGACCGAGACGGCGCACGAGCGGCTCGCGACGATCGCCCAGCACACCGAGATGGGCGCGGGCATGTACGTGGCGATGAAGGACCTGGAGATCCGCGGCGCGGGCAACCTGCTCGGCGGTGAGCAGTCCGGCCACATCGCGGGCGTGGGCTTCGACCTGTACGTCCGCATGGTCGGCGAGGCCGTCGCGGACTACCGCGCCGCGCTGGACGGCGGGGTGGAGGAGGAGCCGCTGCTGGAGGTCAAGGTCGAGCTGCCGGTCGACGCGCACGTCCCGCACGACTACGCGCCGGGCGAGCGGCTGCGCCTGCAGGCGTACCGGTCCATCGCCTCCGCGAACACCGAGGAGGACGTCAAGGCCGTACGCGAGGAACTCGTCGACCGGTACGGCAAGTTGCCCGAGCCGGTTGAGAACCTGCTCCTCGTCGCGGGACTGCGGATGCTGGCGCGGAGCTGCGAGGTCGGGGAGATCGTCCTCCAGGGCAACAACATCCGCTTCGCGCCGGTGGAGTTGAGGGAGTCCCAGGAGCTGCGTCTTCAGCGCCTCTACCCGGGGACGGTCATCAAGCCGGCCGCCCGCCAGCTCTTGGTGCCCCGCCCGAAGACGGCGAGGGTGGGCGGGAAGCCGCTGGTCGGCCGCGAACTCCTCGGCTGGACCGGCGAGTTCCTCGCCACGATCCTCGGGTCGTAGCCCGGCACGGGTGGCGGGAGCGCGCGGCCGGCGGTCTCCGACGGCGGGGCTCCCGCCACCCGTCGGCCCCGGGCCCGTCGGTCTCGCGGCCGGTTCAGGGCTGCGAGGGGCGGAACAGCATGCCCGCCAGGGCGTGGAACACCTCGTCGGGGTCCCGGTCGCCCATCGGGCCGTCCAGGTTGTGGCTGAGCAGGAGCGTGGCGAAACCGTGGGCGAGTGACCAGGCCGCGACGCCGGCGAGCCCGGCGTCGTCCCCCCGGCCCTCGGCGGGGATCGCGGAGACGGCGGCGCGCAGCCGCTCGCCCGCGAGGGTCCTGGCCGCCGTCAGCTCCAGGTCGTTCCCACGGAGCAGCTCCGGGGAGAACATGACCTGGAAATGGGCGGGATGCTCCCGCGCGAAGCGGACGTAGCGCACGCCCGCGTCCCGCAGGTCTCCGGCCGCGTCGAGCGCCGCCGCCAGCAGCGCGTAGCCCTCCGCCGCGATCGCCGTGAGCAGCCCGGTGCGGTTCTTGAAATGGTGCGCGGGGGCGGCGTGCGAGACGCCCGCGCGGCGCGCCAGGTCGCGCAGGCTGAGCGCGGCGGGCCCCTCGGCGGCGATGACGTCGAGCGCGGCGCCGAGGATGGCGCGCCGCAGGTCCCCGTGGTGGTACGGGCGCGCGGAGTCGCTGGGCGGGGCGGGATTCATGGGCAGAAGCGTACGCGGAATCTAGTCATTGACAAGTTGTGGCGCGGTCGGGCAATCTTGTCGGTGTCAAGTTGTGGAGCGTGTCGTCACGTGACAAGGGGTGCGGTCATGTCGGGGAACGTCAGCGGGATCGGCGGGGCGGATCGCTCCGGGGGGAGCGCCGGGGGCGGCGCGGTGGCCGCGGCGGAGGGGAGTGCCGGCCCGGGCGGGGTCGAGCCGGGCCAGGTGCGCCGGCTGTGGCACCTGCTGGAGCCCCTGCACGCGGTGCTCTACTACGCGCCGGAGAGCTTCGAGGAGGCGGCCGCGCTCGGGTTCGGGACCGAGGAGCGCTGGCCCAGCTACTTCCCTTACCGCGCGGCTCCGTTGGGCCCCGTCGGGACGGAGCGGGTGGCCTCCGCCTTCTACAGCTTCAGCCCCCGCATGGTCGACGAACACGTCGGGCCGGCCTGGCGGACGGCGAGTCCGCAGGAGGTGCTCGCCGCACGGGAGCGAGCCGTCGACCGGGCCTACCGCGCCCTGCTGGGTGACGGTGTCGCCGGGCCCGTCATGGTCGAGGCGGCGGCTCTCGCCCGGCGCGCGGCCGAGGCGGCCGGCACGGAGGGGCGGCCGCTCGCCGCGGCCAACGCCGCGTTGGACTGGCCCGAGGCCCCGCACCTCCAGCTGTGGCACGCGGCGACGATCCTGCGCGAACACCGCGGCGACGGCCATCTCGCGGCCCTGCTGGTCGCCGGTCTCGATCCGGTCGAGTCCCTCGTCTCGTTCGCCGCGATAGGCGCGGCCTCGGTGGAGCGCTTCGAGAGCCGTGGCTGGAGCCCGCGGGAATGGACCGCGGGCCGGGAGCGGCTCGCGGCTCGCGGCCTGGTGGACGGAAAGGGCGCCGCGACCGACGCGGGCCGCGCGCTGCGCCGCCGGGTCGAGGACCGCACCGACCAACTGGCCGCCGGGCCATGGCAGTCGATCGGTCCGGACGCCGTCGAGCGTCTCGCGTCGGCGCTGGGCGAGTTCTGGGTGGCCGTCATCGGCTCGGGGCTGCTGCCCTCGGAGACGACGCTGGGGATAGGAAAGGTGTGAGACGTGTGGGCCACCCGGGGGCCCGTGCCGCGCACGGGCCATGACGGCGCCGGCCCCACCCGGTGGGACACCGTGGTGGGGCGGGACGTGCGAGGCGCGGGAGGCGGGTCGGGGCCACCGGCCGGTTCACGCCGGACGTGGGATCACTGACCTGTCGGCGTCCTGTGAGACACCGTCACCTCGGAGCGCGGCGGACTGTGGAGGTCGTCGGTGCCCGGGTGGACACCGCTCCGGATATGGCTGTCCGGGCCGGTCAAGACCGATCAAGGCCGGTCGCGGTCACGGTCCATACCCATCGCGCCTTCGGCCTTGCCCTGCGCGTCGTCGACCTTGTCCGTGTACTTGTCGCCGGTCTTCTTGTTGACCTGCTTCTCCGCGGCGTCGGACACGTCCTTCGCCTTGTCCTGCGCCGCGCGGTTGCTCTTGAACCTGTCGAAGATGCCCATCCAGAGCTCCTTCCGGGGGTGACTCACCACCGACGATACGCCGGGCGTGCGCCAATTGCCCGTTGGGTCGGGTATGACCCGGGAGTAGGCCCCGATAGGTTGGGCAGAGGGGAAGCACGTCCGGGCGGGGCGGACCCGGGGTGGCGAAGGGGAGGGCGTTTGTCGTGCGTATGAGGGGTGGGGCGGCTGCTGCCGCTGCGGTGCTGATCGTGCTCGGTGCCGGGGTCAGCGGCTGCAAGGAGGACGCCATCGGTTCCGCGGGACCGGAGGAGACGGCGGGCGGCGGCGGTGGCGGTGGCGGCGGAGCCGCGCTCTCCGCGGTGGACTCGCTGACCGTCAAGGGGCGCGCCCCCAAGACCGGTTACAGCCGGGAGCGGTTCGGTACGGCCTGGGCCGACACCGACTCGAACCGGTGCGACACCCGCGACGACATCCTCAAGCGGGACCTCAAGGACGTGAAGTTCAGCGACGGCAAGTGCAGGGTGTCGCACGGAGTCCTCGAACCGGACCCCTACGGCGGCAAGGACGTCACCTTCACGCGCGGGCGCAGCCTGGTCGACATCGACCACCTCGTCGCCCTCTCGGACGCCTGGCAGAAGGGCGCCAAGTACTGGGACGCGAGCAAGCGGATAGCGATGGCCAACGACCCGCTCAACCTCGCTGCGGTCGGCGCGAGCGCCAACCGCAGCAAGGGCGACGGCGACACGGCGACCTGGCTCCCGCCGAACAAGAACTACCGCTGCACGTACGTCGCGGGGCAGGTGGCCGTGAAGAAGAAGTACGGGCTGTGGGTCACCGGCTCCGAGAAGGCCGCGATGAAGAAGGTCCTGTCCGGCTGTCCCGGCCAGAAGCTCCCCTCGGGCGGCAACCCGACCGACGCCCCGAAGAGGTTCACCGCGAACTAGCCGTCGCGCCGGACGCCGCCCCGGGTGCGCCCCGGCCGGGTGCAGGGCAGGCTGCCGCACCTGGTGTCCGGGCCGGTCAGCTGCCGAGCTTGTCGATGTCGAGGACGGTGCCCGTCGGCTTGGCGGCGGGCACCGGCTTGTCGTAGTCGCCGAAGGTGATCGTGCCCGGGTCCTTGGCGGAGGTGCTGTCGACCCGCAGCAGGTACGGCTTGCCCTTCGTGGCGACGTACAGGGTGTACCGGTCCTTGCCGTCCTTCTCGTGCAGGATGATCGCCTCGGTCCCGTCGACCGTGGTCGTCCTGCCGCGCGTGGCATTGGAGTTCACGTCCTCCGCGCCGGCGAGCACCGAGTCGAGGTCGCAGAAGCCCGCGATGTCCTTGGCGTCGGCGCCGGTCGCGGACATCTTGGTCCACTTGCCTGCCAGCATGTTCACGACCGCGTCCGTGTCGGCCTTGGAGTCGCCCTTGCCCTGGGCGCGCAGGAACGCCTCGTCGTACTTCATGTAGACGGTGTCGCCGGTCTTGATGAGGTCGGCCTTGCCCTGGCCGCCCATGCCCAGCGTGCCGGCGCAGTCGCCCTTCTTGCTGAGGGCCATGTCGATACGGATGGTGCCGCCGTCCTCGTCGTCGGGCACGTCGCCCTTCATCCGGAGTGAGGCGGCGCCGTCGGTGGCCTTCACGGCCCGGTCGGCGATCTCGCCCCCGGACAGACCGGCGAACGGACCCTTCGGCTTGCTGTCCGCCTTGGTCTCGCCGGACAGGCAACCGGTGAGACCGGCGGTGGCCGCGGCGGCGAGGCAGAGAGCGGCAAGTGCGGTGCGACGCATAAGAGTTCCTTGGCGTGGTGTGGGTGGCGCTGTCGGCAAAGGCAGGGGCGACCGGATCACTCCGGCGGCCTGTCCGTTCGATGGGTCAATAACAGCAGAGCCTGTGAACTGAGTCAACACGGTTCACGGAAGAGGTTGTGTACACGCCTGTGAAGGGGTAGATCTTGCATGCGCCGGTATGCTCGGCGTCACACACCGATAACACCGAAACACCGGAACAACGGGACTGCGGTGCGGGGGCGACGACGGGCCACCGGGGTCACAGGGGGCGCCGACCAGAACGAGGGGAGCCGGGCGGGTGCAGCACAACGCGACAGAGGTGACCGCCGCCGGAATCGCACGGCTCGCCGGGGTCGGACGCGCGGCCGTCAGCAACTGGCGCCGCCGCCACGCCGACTTCCCCAAACCGGTCGGCGGCACCGAGGCCAGCCCCTCCTTCGCCCTCACCGATGTCGAGGCCTGGCTACGCGACCAGGGAAAACTCGCCGAGGTCCCGCTCCGCGAACGCGTCTGGCAACAACTCGCCGGTCACCCCGCGGGCCCCGTCGCCGCCCTGGTCCACGCGGGCTGCGTGCTCCTGCTCATCCACGACCGCCCCACCGACTGGCTCGAACTGAGCGCGGGCTCCGACGAACGGCTCGCCGCGCTGCTGCCCGCCGCCCTCGACCAGGTGATCACCCCGAGGTTCGGCCCCCCGCGCGAACGCGCTGTGAACACCCCGGCCGGCCCGGAGCTGCTCACCTCCGCCCCCCTGCTGCGCGGCGCGGCCGAACTGGCCGCCGAGCTGGGCGCGCGGCAGACGTACGAGTTCCTGCTGGGACGCCACCTCGACGCCAACCCCCGTCAGTACACGCTCACTCCGGCCGGCCTCGCCACGCTGATGGCGGAACTCGCGGGACCGGCGCGCACCGCGCTCGACCCGGCGTGCGGCACCGGCGCCCTGCTGCGCGCCGTGGCCGCCCGCCCCGGACAGGAGCTGTTCGGGCAGGACAGCGCGCCCGAGCTCGCGGCGCTCTCCGCGCTGCGGCTGGCGCTCCAGGGCAAGGCCGCCGTGCGCACCGCCGCCGGGGACAGTCTCCGCGCGGACGCGCACCCCGACCTGCGCGCCGACGTCGTGCTGTGCCACCCGCCGTTCAACGAACGCAACTGGGGACACGACGAACTCGCCTACGACGCCCGCTGGGAGTACGGCTTCCCGGCCCGTACGGAGTCCGAACTGGCGTGGGTGCAGCACGCGCTGGCGCACCTCAAGGACGGCGGCACCGCCGTCGTCCTCATGCCGCCCGCCGCCGCCTCGCGCCGCTCGGGCCGCCGTATCCGCGCCGACCTGCTGCGCCGGGGCGCCCTGCGGGCCGTGATCGCGCTGCCGATCGGCGCGGCACCCCCGTACAACATCCCCCTGCACGTCTGGGTGCTGCGCCGGCCCGAGAAGGCGCCCGCGCAGCCCGAGTTGCTGCTCGTGGACACAGGGGCGGCCGCCGGAGAGGGCCGTACCTTCGACTGGGCCGCCGTGCGCGGTGCGGTGCTCGACGCCTGGCGGCCCTTCGAGCGCGCGGGCAGCGCGCGCGAGGAGCCCGGGTTCAGCCGTTCGGTGCCGGTCATCGAACTCCTCGACGACGACGTGGACCTGGCGCCGGCCCGCCATCTGCCGCCGGCCGCGGCGGGAGGCGGCTCCGAGCGGCTCGCGAGCGTGCGCGAGGACCTCGGTGACACCCTGCGGCTCGCCGCCGGCCTCACGCCCCCCGAGGCGCTGCACACGCCCGCCGTGCGCTGGCCGCTCATCACCGTCGGCGAACTCGCGCGCGGGGGAGCCCTTCTGCTGCGTACGGGCGGGAGCAGCGCCCCCGCGCGCGCGAGGGTGCTCACCGACCACGACGTGCTCGCCGGGACCGCCGCCTCCGGCAGTCTTCCCGAGGGCGACGAGGAGACCGTGCTGGTCGAGGCGGGCGATGTCGTGGTCCCCGTGCTCGGGGGCGGATCCGTCGCGCGCGTGGTCGACGCGGAGACGGCGGGGGCGGTGCTGGGACGCAACCTCACGCTGCTGCGCCCCGACCGGGCCGCGCTGGACCCGTGGTTCCTGGCGGGCTTCCTGCGCGGCACCGCCAACAACCGGCAGGCCAGCAGCTACGCGTCCACCGCCACCCGGCTCGACGTACGGCGGCTGCACCTGCCGCGGCTGCCCCTGGAGGACCAGCTCCGCTACGGCGAACGCTTCCGCGCCCTCGCCGAGTTCGAGGACGCGCTGCGGCGCGCGGGCCGACTCGGGGAGCAGCTCGTACGCGGCATGTACGACGGCCTGACGGACGGGACGGTCGCCCCCGACTGACCCGCGCGGGCGACGGCGCGGCCGTCCCCGGCGGGCGGAACGACGGGTTCCCGCACGGGCTCGCCGAGAGCGCCGGAGCACGTGAAGTGATCAGCGCGACAACGGTTCGGTACAACCCGGGACCGGTTGTCCTTGTCGGCCTATACGCTCGGACTTCCAACTCGTACGTCCGTCCCCATCAGGCCTCCAGGAGCAGCCATGCACGGCCACGGCTACGCGCCGCCTCCGCCGAAGCGCCCCCCGACCGGGCTGCTGGTCGTGCTGCGCGTGATCTTCGGAGCGCTGCCGCTCCTGAGCATCGGCTTCCTGGCGTGGGGGTCCACGCTGCGCGTCGCGCTGGTGACCCGCCGGGCCGTGGACTGGTGGATCTTCCTCGGGTCGCTTCTGGCGATGGGGATCAGCTTCGCGTACCTCAGCACCGACCACACCGACGACTTCAGCAGCCCGAACGGCAACGTCGGGATGATCATCCTGCTGCTCAACGCGGCGGCCTGCACCGGGTACTTCCTGTTCGCGGACATCCGCCACTACAACCGGCTCACCCCGGCCGGCTACCCGGTGCCGCTCCACCAGGCCCCGCACCCCGGCCCGCACTACGGCTACCCGCAGACCGCCGGCACCCCATCGCCGTACGGGACGCCGGTCCCGCACCAGCAGGCGCCCGTGGCGCAGCCGCCCGTCGTGCCGCCTCCGCCGCAGCGGCCCGCGCCCGTGCGGATCGACCAGGTGCGTGCCGAGCTCGACGAGCTCAGTGACTACCTCCGCAAGCGCGACGGCCGCACCGACGGCGGGGACGGCAGGTGAGCGTGGCGACGGGCCGGGTGATCGCCGACCGCTACGAACTGTCCACGCTCATCGGCCAGGGCGGCATGGGCCAGGTCTGGACGGCCTACGACCAGCGCCTGGACCGGCGGGTCGCGGTCAAGCTGCTGCGCCCGGACAAGGTGGCGGGCCAGGAGGCCGACGAGCTGCGCCGCCGTTTCGTGCGCGAGTGCCGGGTGACCGCGCAGGTCGACCACCCCGGGCTGGTCACGGTCCACGACGCGGGCAGCGTGGGCGAGGAGCTGTTCCTCGTCATGCAGTACGTCGACGGGGCGGACCTCTCCGACCACCTCGCCGAGCACGACCCCTACCCGTGGCAGTGGGCCGTCGCGGTCGCCGCCCAGCTGTGCGCGGTGCTGAGCGCGGTGCACGCGGTGCCGATCGTGCACCGCGACCTCAAGCCGCGGAACGTGATGGTCAAGCAGGACGGCACGGTCACCGTCCTCGACCTGGGCGTCGCCTCCGTCATGGACACCGACACCACGCGTCTGACGCACACCGGCTCGCCCATCGGCAGCCCCGCGTACATGGCTCCCGAGCAGGCGATGGGCGGCGCGGTCGGCCCGTACACCGATCTGTACGCGCTCGGTGTGCTGCTGCACGAACTGCTCAGCGGGGACGTGCCGTTCTCCGGTTCGACCGCGCTCGGCGTGCTGCACCGCCACCTGTACGAGCCGCCGCTGCCGGTGCGCAGGCTGCGCCCCGAGGTGCCGCCCGCGCTGGAGGACCTGGTGCTGCGCCTGCTGTCCAAGGACCCGCAGCACCGCCCGGGTTCGGCGCAGGAGACGTACGAGCAGCTCCTTCCGCTGCTGCCGGCGCGCGGCATGCCCACCGGCGCGCCGCTGGATCCCACGCGGCCGTTCCTGCGCCCGCACGCCCCCTGGCCGGACCGGGCGCGGACACCCGCGTCCCAGCCGCAGGCCGCGCCCGCGGTGGAGAAGCCCGACGTGGCGGGTGCCGTGGACGAGGTGAAGCGGCTGCTCGGCGAGGGCCGCATCACGCAGGCGGTGGACATCCTCGGCTCGATCCTTCCGGCGGCCGCCGCCGAGCACGGCGAGCACTCTCCCGTGGTGCGCACCCTGCGCAAGCAGTACGCGGCCACGCTCATGGACGACGGCCAGTACCGCCGCGCCCTGCCCGAACTGCGGCGTCTCGCGGACGAACGCGCCTCCGAGGCGGGCCACGCCGACCCGCAGTCGCTGCGCTTCCGCTACGACGCGGCCCAGTGCCTGGAGCAGCTCGGCGAACCCGCCGCGGCCCTGGCGGAGTACCGCGCGCTGCTCCCGTACTACGAGAACCAGTACGTCGCGGGGGACCCGGAGATCGCCCTCGAAGTGCGCCGCAGGATGGGCCACTTGCTGCTCGCGCTCGGGGACCGGGCCGCCGCCCACGACACGCTGGCCCGGCTCCTGCACGACGTGGACAGGCTGCGGGGGCCCGGGCACCCGATGGCGGGGGAGATCCGCCGCACGCTCCAGTGGCTCGGGCAGGTACGGGGCTGAGCGGGCCCGTACACCGGCGGCTTTGCGCCACCTTGGCCGAAGTTTGTGATGATCCGGATGCGGGGTTTCCCTGCCGGAGGGGCCGCGCCGGGTAGGTTGCGATCTTCCGTGCGCCACGCGCGCGTGCGCGGCCGCCGTCCGGCCGCGCCGCGCGGCCGTGCGACCCACGCACCCGGCACACCGCGGCGGCCCCACGGCCGTACCCGTCGTGCCGCTCGAACCGTCTTGCCGGCCGCACCGGTCGACTCAGTTGAACCATGGGGTGGGAACTTTCATGTCCAGTCATCGGCATTCCAAGAGGCGCAGATACGTGGCCTGGGCCGCGGCCGGTGCCGCGGTCGTCGCCGGAGCGGGGATCGCCGCGCAGACCTCGATGGCCGCGACCACGTGGCCCGCGCAGCGCACCTTCACCGGCCGCGCGTTCGACGCCTGCGCCGCGCCCTCGCTGTCCGCGATGAAGGCGTGGCACACCGGCTTCTACGGAGCCGCCGCCGTCTACGTGGGCGGCAGGAACCGCGGCTGCGCGCAGCCCAACCTGACCGCCTCCTGGGTGAAGTCGGTCAGCGCGCTCGGCTGGAAACTGGTCCCCCTGTACGTCGGCGCGCAGCCGTCCTGCCAGACCGGGAGCAGCCCCGAGAAGATGACCGCCTCGACGGCCGCCTCGCTCGGCGCGAGCGACGGCGCGGACGCGGTCGCCAAGGCCTCGGCCCTCGGCATGAAGGCCGGCAGCCCGATCTACCTCGACATGGAGTCGTACGACGTCACGAACAAGGCGTGCAACGACGCCGTGCTGACGTACGTGCGGGCCTTCGACAAGACCCTGCACGCCAAGACCTACCGCACCGGCTACTACGGGTTCACCAGCTCCAGCGCCAAGGCGATCGCGACCGCGAGCGACAAGACGGACCTGCCGGGCAACCTCTGGTACGCGCTGTGGGACAAGAACAACACCACGACGGCCGACTGGCCGTGGGCTTCGACGCAGTTCACCAACCACAGCCGCGCGCACCAGTACATGGTCAACAGCAAGGAGACGCGCGGCGCCTACACGATCACCGTGGACCGGGACGCGTGGGACGCGCCCGTCGCGATCACGGGCTGATCGCGATGTGAGGTGCGGCGGTGCCCGAAGTCGTCGTGAATCGTTGGTCGAATGGCTGGCCGGGAGGCGAGCCACTGCCTACCATCGATCACCGCAAGACTTTGTGCACCGCCGCACAATCTCCTCGGGAGGCTTCCTTGCACCGCCGCCGTCGCACCGCGCTCGTTCTCTCCGCCGCGATCGTCGCCGCGGCCCCCCTGCTCACCGGTTGCGGCAGTGACGCCCATCCGGGCGCGGCCGCGGTCGTCGGAGGCCAGCGGATCACCGTCGCGCAGCTGGAGAGCCGGGTGAACGAGGTGCGTTCGGCGCAGCGCGCCGCCACCAAGGACGAGGCGCAGTACGAGCAGGCCATCGCCAAGACCGGCACGCTCACCCGCGACACCCTGCACGGCATGGTCCTGGACCGGGTCCTCGACCGCGCGGCGAAGAACGAGGGGGTGAGCGTGACCCGCAAGGACTCGCAGCAGATGCGGTCCGCCCTCGAACAGCAGGCGGGCGGCTCGAAGGCCCTGGAGACGGCCTGGCTGCAGAACTACGGGGTCGCGCCCAAGCGTCTCGACGACAGCCTGCGCACCGAGATCGAGGCGCAGAAACTCGCCTCCGCGCTCGGCGCCGACATGAACACCACCGCCGGCAAGGCCGTCTTCTGGAAGGCGATGTCCACCGCCTCGAAGCAGCTCCACGTCGACCTGAACCCGCGCTACGGCGCCTGGGACGTCCAGAAGAGCAGCCGGGTCGACGCGAAGACCCCGTGGCTGCG
Source organism: Streptomyces sp. NPDC005302 (assembly GCF_040607345.1). Taxonomy (NCBI): domain Bacteria; kingdom Bacillati; phylum Actinomycetota; class Actinomycetes; order Kitasatosporales; family Streptomycetaceae; genus Streptomyces; species Streptomyces sp. NPDC005302. The sequence goes on along the minus strand of NZ_JBEXGN010000002.1, from coordinate 46,140 downwards.
CGAGGTCACGTCGGCGGGGACCCAGCAGACGACGTGATCCGCGCGGGGGCCGGCACCGGTCCCCGGCAGGCCTGTGGACAACTTCCGGGGCCGTCGGCGGCGTGGGTTACGTTCGAGGGGTGAACGCAACCAGCAGCTCCGAGGGCGGCCCCACCGCCACCGACCCCGGCCGTATCGTCCTGCTCACCACCAGCCACCGCGTCGCTCCCGGACTGCTGTCGTGGCCCGCCTGGCAGGCGCTGCACGGCGCGGACCGGGTGCTGTGCGCCGACGGCGCGCATCCCCAGGTGCCGTATCTGCGCGAGGCGGGAATCACCGTGGAGGAGGTGTCCCCGGCCGCCGAGGACCTGGTCGACGCCTGCGCGGGCGGCCGGTCCCTGGTCGTCGTCGCCACCGGAGAGGGCGAGCCCCGGCTCACCGACGGCCTGGCCCGGCTGGCCGGCTCCGGCCGGGTGCACATGCCGGACCTGGAGCTGCTCCCCGCCTCGTACGACCTGCCGGGCGCCCGTCTCCTCGACCTGGTGCAGGTGATGGACCGCATTCGCCTCGAATGCCCCTGGTCGTCCCGCCAGACCCACAAGGGCCTCGCGAAGTACGGCATTGAGGAGGCGTACGAACTCGTCGAGGCCATCGAGGACGGCGACCGGGACGAGCTGCGTGAGGAGCTGGGCGACGTGCTGCTCCAGGTCGTCTTCCACGCCCGCATCGCCGAGGAGGACCAGGACGAGCCCTTCTCGATCGACGACGTCGCGGGCGGCATCGTCGCCAAGCTGATCCACCGCCACCCCCATGTCTTCGGCGACGCGACGGCGACGACGCCCGAGGAGGTCAAGGAGCACTGGCTGCGCACCAAGGCCGAGGAGAAGCGGCGCACCTCCGTCACCGACGGCGTGCCGCTAGGCCAGCCGGGCCTGGCCTTGGCGGCGAAGCTGTCGTCCCGGGTGCGCACGGCGGGCCTCGGCGTGCCGCTCCCCGTGGGCGAGGGCGTGGGGTACGAGTTGCTGGCCCTGGCGGCGCGGGCCGAGGCCGGGGGAGTGGACCCGGAGGCGGCGCTGCGGGCGGCGGCCCGTGCGTACCGGGACGCGATCCTCGCGCGGGAGCGGGCGGCGGCCCCGGTGGAGGAGCAGAAGGAGGAGGAGGAAGAAGAGGAGCAGGAGGAGGAGCAGGAGGAGGAGCAGGAAGACGCCTGACGGGAGCGGGGGTTCAGGGTCCCGGGGCGCGTCCCGTCGGGTTGTGCCAGTTCGGCCGCGGGCGGTCGAGGAGCCACTCGGCCGAGCCCAGCGGGCGGGTTGCGCCGGTCGGCGGCAGCAGGTCGTGGAAGAGCCGGCCGTCCGGTGTGCCGAGGGTGGGCAGGGTGTCGGCGACCGCCTCGACGAGGTCGGGCGGCCCCGCGAGGTAGACGTCGTGCCGGGTCCAGCCCGCCCGGTTGCCCAGCGCGGTCAGCAGCCGTTCGGTCGCCTGGGCCTTGGGGCGGCCGGGCGCGGGGGTGATGTGGGTGACGCTGAGCCGGGGAAGCCGGGCCCGCAGGCGGTCCACGGAGGGCTGGTCGTAGAGGTACGCGATGTCGCGGGCGACGAGGAACAGGCGGGCCTCGTGGGCGGGTTCGAGCTGTTCCAGCAGGGCCTTCACCGGCGCCCAGCCGGTGCCGGCGGCGATGAGGGTCAGCGGCCGGTCCGCCGGGGTCCGCAGGGTGAGGTCGCCCCCGGGTGCGCCGAGCCGCAGGACGTCGCCCACGCGGGTCTGGCGGACCAGAGCGGTGGAGAGCACTCCGCCCTCGACGCGGCTGATGTGCAGGTCGAGGGTGCGGTCGGGCCGGGGCGCGTTGGCGAGGGAGTAGGGGCGCCAGATGCCCGGCAGATGCGGCATGTTGACGCTGACGTACTGGCCGGCGGCGTGGGTGAGGCGCTGCCGTGGCCGCAGGGTGAGGACCACGAGGTCGTCGCCGTGCCGGGTGCGGGCGACGATCTCCGCGTCCCACCAGCCGGGCTCGCCCTGGTGCTGGGCCTCCCAGGCGCCCTGGAGCATGATGTTCGCGATCGCCCCGTACGCCTCCGACCAGGCCTTCTCGGCCTCGCCGCTCCAGGCCGATCCGGCGACGGCCGCGAAGGCCGCGATCAGACTCGCGCCCACCGCCGCGTAGTGGTCCGGCTGGGCCAGGTACTTGCGGTGGTCCCGCCCGAGATCGCGTAAGTAGGTGGGCAGTTCGGGGTCCTGGAGCCGGTCCATGACGAAGGTGAGCGCCGCGAACAGCCGGTCCCGCTGCCGCTCCATGTCCTCCGGGAAGTCCGTCGGAAACAGCTCGCGGAGTTCCGGGTTGTGCCGGAACAGGTGCGCGTAGAAGTACTTGACGGCGAACTCGGCCCGCCGCTCCACGACCGCGAAGCTGGACTTGAGTATGTCGGGGTCCACTGCGTGAATGTGGGAGCTGCCGAGCAGCCGAGTCAAACAGCCTCCGATGTGCGGACAGCCCAGGGCGAACCGGACGAGTGTTTGCCCGCTCCCGCGCGCTGCCCCCAGGGACGGGCCCGCCCCTGCGTGCCGGCCTCCGGCGGATACCGTCGGGGAGTGACCGAGCACGAGACCTCCGCGAGCCCCGCCCCCGAACTCTTCACCTGGGAGTTCGCCACCGACCCCTACCCCGCGTACGCCTGGCTCAGGGAGCACGCGCCGGTGCACCGGACGCGGCTGCCCAGCGGGGTGGAGGCCTGGCTCGTCACGCGGTACGTCGACGCCCGGCTCGCCCTCGCCGACCAGCGGCTCTCCAAGAACCCCGCGCACCACGACGAGTCCGCGCACGCGAAGGGCAGGACGGGGATCCCGGGGGAGCGCAAGGCCGAGCTGATGACGCATCTGCTGAACATCGACCCGCCGGACCACACGCGGCTGCGCCGGCTCGTCAGCAAGGCGTTCACGCCCCGGCGCGTCGCCGAATTCTCCGCGCGGGTGCAGGAGTTGACGGACGACCTCATCGGACGGTTCGCGGAGAAGGGGTCGGCGGACCTCATCCACGAGTTCGCGTTCCCGCTCCCCATCTACGCCATCTGCGACATGCTCGGTGTCCCCCGCGAGGACCAGGACGACTTCCGGGACTGGGCGGGGATGATGATCAGGCACGGCGGCGGTCCGCGGGGCGGGGTCGCCCGGTCCGTCAAGAAGATGCGCGGCTATCTCGCCGAGCTGATCCACCGCAAGCGCGAGGCGCTCTCCGCCGAGCCGGCGCCCGGCGAGGACCTCATCTCCGGACTGATCCGCGCCTCCGACGAGGGCGAGCACCTCACGGAGAACGAGGCCGCCGCGATGGCCTTCATCCTGCTCTTCGCGGGGTTCGAGACCACGGTCAATCTGATCGGGAACGGGCTGTACGCCCTGCTGACCCACCCCGAGCAGCGGGACCGCCTCCAGGCCTCCCTCGCGGCCGGGGAGAGCGGCCTGCTGGAGACGGGGGTGGAGGAACTCCTGCGTTACGACGGGCTCGTGGAGCTGGCCACCTGGCGGTTCGCGACCGAGGACGTGCGGATCGGCGGTCAGGACATCGCCGCCGGCGACCCCGTGCTCGTCGTCCTCGCGGCGGCGGACCGCGACCCCGAGCGTTTCGAGCAGCCGGACACCCTCGATCTCTCCCGGCGTGACAATCAGCACCTCGGCTACGGCCACGGCATCCACTACTGCCTGGGCGCGCCGCTCGCCCGCCTGGAGGGGCAGACCGCGCTCGCCACCCTCCTCACCCGGCTCCCCGACCTCCGACTCGCCGGAGATTCGGCCGATTTGCGGTGGCGTGGCGGGCTCATTATGCGTGGTTTGCGGACGCTTCCTGTGGAGTTCACCCCGGTCGGATAGTCCGGAACCGGTTCATCCGGGGCGCCGGGCCGCCGCGTCGACGGGGCATCCCCGGGTACCGGGAGGGCATCCCGCGGACCGTCTCGGAGGGTGCCGTCAACTGACACGCCGTCATATCTGTGATCTTCACGTGATCTGCGCTGCATCGACTTGTGACAAGCGTTCGAGTCCATATACGTTCACCCATCAATGCGGCCCCGGCGATCGTCACTTCGCCGTAGGTGCCGTAGTCACCCCGTTGTCACGCGAAAGGCTTCCGCATGCTCTCCGGGAACGGCCGTCACCGGCGCCCCCGTCAGGCCCCGGCCCTCATCGTCGCCGCGGGAGTGGCCGGATCGGCCATCGCGATCCCGCTCCTCGGGGCATCGAGCGCGAGCGCGGCCGACGGGACCACCTGGGACCGGGTGGCCGAGTGCGAGAGCGGCGGCGCGTGGAGCGCCGACAACGGCAACGGGTACTACGGCGGGCTCCAGCTGACCCAGGACAACTGGGAGAAGTACGGCGGCCGTGAGTACGCCCAGAGCCCCGACCAGGCCAGCCGCTCGCAGCAGATAGCCGTCGCCGAGAAGGTGCTCGACGACCAGGGCCTCGTCGCCTGGCCGACCTGCGGCCCGCTCTCCGGGCTCAGCAAGACCTCGGCCGAGGTCGATGTCGACACGGGCATGGGTGACGACACGAGCGACTCCGGTTCGAGCGGCCTGTCCACGTCGCCCAGTTCCTCCCCTTCCACCGAATCGTCCAGATCGTCGGATTCATCCGGTTCGAGTGAAACCGCCTCGCCGGGAGTGACCGAGAACACCGCGAAGTCCGCCGACTCGCAGGACGGGGACGGCTCGGACAGCTCGGACAAGGCGACGGCCGACGAGTCCGAGTCGGGCAAGTCGGACAAGTCCGGCCGGAGCGGCACCTCTTCGGAGCCCTCCGACGACGCGTCCGCCACGCCCGGGCGGCACCGCGGCGGCAGCGCCGACGAGGACGCGAAGGGCGCCGCCACCGACAGCCGCGCCGACAGCGCGTCCGGACGGCACGCCTCGCGCGGCTCGGACGACGCGCGCGACGCCGGCGACGACACCTATGTCGTGCGCGCCGGTGACAGCCTCTGGACGATCGCCGACGACCTTGACGTCACGGGCGGATGGGCCGACCTGTACGCCGCGAACGAGAAGACCGTGGGCATCGATCCGAACCTCATCCTCCCCGGTCAGAGCCTTGCTGTTGATAGCGAAACGGTGCAAAAGTAGCGGGAGTTCGCGTCATGGTTCGCTGGGGAATGTCCGGTTTGGTGCGAGTGAGACATGAGTCTCAGAAGCCCTGATCGTCTTTGAAAATCAGGCGATCGACTGCTTACGGTCGTGACCGCTCGCCACAGCGGGCCCCGACGGTCGCAACGCCGAATCCTGCCAGCGGCCGTACGGGAACAGTCGTCGCGTCAAGCGCCGTAGGCAGGAGCGGGGGACCCAAGGTAAGTGCCGCGACCGGGAGTTGAGAGACCCCCGGGGACGGCTTGGGGTAAAGCCGCGCGCTGTGGTTCCGAGACGGGACCGGGGACGTGCGGCCGGGCAACTCAACCGGCCCGAACCCGACAGCTCACCTCGCAGGCGTCGGTGAGGGGATCACTCGATGCTGTTTTCCAGCAAGGGCAAGCACCGCCGCCCGAACAAGGCCACTCGTGTCGCCACGCTCGCCGGTGTCACCGGTGTCGCCATCGCCGCCCCGCTGATGGCCGCGGGCAACGCCTCCGCCGCGACCGGCTCCGAATGGGACGCCGTCGCCCAGTGCGAGGCCGGCGGCAACTGGTCGATCAACACCGGCAACGGTTACTACGGCGGCCTGCAGTTCTCGTCCTCCACCTGGGCCGCGTACGGCGGTACCGCCTACGCCTCCACCGCCGACCAGGCCTCGAAGTCGCAGCAGATCGCCGTCGGCGAGAAGGTCCTCGCCGCGCAGGGCAAGGGTGCCTGGCCGACCTGCGGCACCGGCCTGTCGAGCGCCGCGTACAGCGGTGGCAGCTCCACCCCCTCGACCCCGTCGGCCCCGTCGACCTCCTCCGGCTCCTCGGCGTCCACCGGCTCCGACACCCGTACGTCGGAGCAGCCCGCCTCCCGTTCGCAGGAGCGCCCGGCCGCCAAGAAGACCGTCACCACCCCGACCGGCAAGAAGGTCAAGAAGGGTGACGGCGAGTACAAGGTCGTCAAGGGCGACACCCTCAGCGCGATCGCCGAGAAGAAGCACGTCAAGGGCGGCTGGCAGAAGCTGTTCAAGCTGAACCACGACATCGTGGACGACGCCGACTTCATCTTCCCCGGCCAGCAGCTGCACCTGCACTGAGTGAGGCCGCACACCGGCCGGACGTGGTCGCCCTCGGCGGACGGCGACCACGACCCGGCCCCGCGGCTCCGCCCGGCTGCGGGACGACCCCTCGCGGACCCGGCCTCCGGGTCCGATCCCCACCGAGGGTCCCCGTCCCCACGGACTCCCCGCTCCGGCGCGTGTTCCCCCGTACGCGCCGGGGCGGGGTTTTTCCTTTCTTTTTTGTTCCGATCGGGAACAATATGTACCCCGAGTTCTGCCCAAGGGATGGTCGATCGGCTGGCCGATCCCCTCGGGCCGGTTAGGCTCGTCCCGCAGGACTAGCCAAGCCCTGCGTATTCGCGTCACATCCCAGAAGGAGATGCTCGTGCCGTCCATCGACGTCGTCGTAGCCCGGGAAATCCTGGACTCCCGAGGCAACCCCACGGTCGAGGTCGAGGTCGGCCTCGACGACGGCAGCACGGGTCGTGCCGCCGTTCCGTCCGGCGCCTCCACCGGTGCCTTCGAGGCCATCGAGCTCCGTGACGGTGACCCCAACCGTTACGGGGGCAAGGGTGTCGAGAAGGCCGTCCTCGCCGTCATCGAGCAGATCGGCCCGGAGCTCGTCGGCTACGACGCCACCGAGCAGCGCCTGATCGACCAGGCCATGTTCGACCTGGACGCCACCGACAACAAGGGCTCGCTCGGCGCCAACGCGATCCTCGGCGTCTCGCTCGCCGTCGCGCACGCCGCCTCCGAGGCGTCCGACCTGCCGCTCTTCCGCTACCTGGGCGGCCCGAACGCGCACCTGCTGCCCGTTCCGATGATGAACATCCTGAACGGCGGGTCGCACGCCGACTCGAACGTGGACATCCAGGAGTTCATGATCGCCCCGATCGGCGCGGAGTCCTTCTCCGAGGCCCTGCGCTGGGGCGCCGAGGTCTACCACACGCTCAAGAAGGTGCTGAAGACCAAGGGCCTGTCGACCGGTCTCGGCGACGAGGGCGGCTTCGCCCCGAACCTGGAGTCCAACCGCGCCGCCCTCGACCTCATCGTCGAGGCCATCAAGCAGGCCGGTTACATCCCCGGTGAGCAGATCGGTCTCGCGCTCGACGTCGCCGCGTCCGAGTTCTACAAGGACGGCAAGTACGAGTTCGAGGGCAAGTCCCGCTCGGCCGCCGAGATGACGGAGTACTACGAGGAGCTCGTCTCCGCGTACCCGCTCGTCTCCATCGAGGACCCGCTGTACGAGGACGACTGGGCCGGCTGGAAGGTCATCACCGACAGGCTGGGCGACAAGGTCCAGATCGTCGGCGACGACCTCTTCGTCACCAACCCGGAGCGCCTGGCCCGCGGCATCGAGGAGGGCTCCGCGAACGCCCTGCTCGTCAAGGTCAACCAGATCGGTTCGCTGACCGAGACCCTGGACGCCGTCGAGCTGGCCCAGCGCAACGGCTTCAAGTGCATGATGTCCCACCGCTCCGGCGAGACCGAGGACGTCACCATCGCCGACCTCGCGGTCGCCGTGAACTGCGGCCAGATCAAGACCGGCGCCCCGGCCCGCTCGGACCGTGTCGCCAAGTACAACCAGCTGCTGCGCATCGAGGAGATCCTCGACGACGCCGCGGTGTACGCCGGCCGCAGCGCGTTCCCCCGCTTCAAGGGCTGAGCACCGCCCGCCCGCTTGGGCAGCGTCGTACGTACGTCCCCGTACTCGGTCCCGTACCGTGTGCGGGGACGTACGCACGTGACGGGCCCGCACCACGGCGGGCCGGTACTGGGGAGGCGGGACTCATGGCCGTGAAGGACCGGGACCGGTTCTCCACCTCGACCAGGCTCAAGCTGCTCGGTGAGCAGACGGCGGCCCGGGTCTACCGCTCCCAGACCAAACGGCAGGCCCGCCGCTCCCGGCTCACCGGCCGGGCCGCGCTCCTCGCGCTCGTCCTGTGCTCCCTGATCGTCGCGCTCGCGTACCCCATGCGGCAGTACGTCTCCCAGCGTGCCGAGGTCGCCGACCTGGAGCACCGGCAGGAGCAGGCCCGTCAACGGGTCGAGCAGCTGCGCGACCTGAAGGCGCGCTGGCAGGACGACGCGTACGCCGAGCAGCAGATCCGGCAGCGGCTGCACTACGTGATGCCCGGCGAGACCGGCTACGTCGTGGTCGACCCGGACGCGGCGAAGCAGGCCCGCGCCGGCCAGGGCGCCGCCGACCGCCCCTGGTACACCAACGTCTGGGACGGCGTCGACAAGTCCGACGCCGCCGACCAGTGACGAACCCCTGAACTGACCAGAAAGACACGTGACTCACGGCATGGAAACGCCACCGCCGACCACCCCGCGCACCGAGCCCACCGACGCCGACGTCGAGGCATTCAAGCAGCAGCTCGGCCGGCCGCCGCGCGGGCTGCGCGCGATCGCGCACCGCTGCCCCTGCGGTCAGCCCGACGTGGTGGAGACGGCACCCCGCCTCCCCGACGGCACGCCCTTCCCGACCACGTACTACCTGACGTGCCCGCGGGCCGCGTCCGCGATCGGGACGCTGGAGGCCAACGGGGTCATGAAGGAGATGACGGACCGGCTGGCGACCGACCCCGAACTGGCCGCCGCCTACCGCGCCGCCCACGAGGACTACATCGCGCGCCGTGACGCCATCGAGGTCCTGGCGGGCTTCCCGAGCGCGGGCGGCATGCCGGACCGGGTGAAGTGCCTGCACGTCCTGGTCGCCCACTCGCTGGCCGCCGGACCGGGCGTGAACCCGCTCGGCGACGAGACCATCGCGATGCTGCCGGAGTGGTGGCGCAAGGGCGCGTGCGTGACGCTCCCCGGCGACACCGCGCAGCCCACGGAGTCCGCGGAGCCCGTCGACGAGGCCGGCCGGTGACCCGCGTCGCCGCCGTCGACTGCGGTACGAACTCGATCCGCCTGCTGGTCGCCGACGCGGACCCGCGGACCGGGGAACTCGTCGACCTGGACCGCCGGATGACCATCGTGCGGCTCGGCCAGGGCGTCGACCGGACGGGACGGCTCGCGCCGGAGGCGCTGGAGCGGACGTTCGCCGCGTGCCGCGAGTACGCCAAGGTCATCAAGGAGCACGGCGCCGAGCGGCTCCGCTTCGTGGCCACCTCCGCCTCCCGGGACGCCGAGAACCGCGACGACTTCGTGCGCGGCGTCCTCGACATCCTCGGCGTCGAGCCCGAGGTCATCAGCGGGGACCAGGAGGCGGAGTTCTCCTTCACCGGCGCGACCCTGGAGCTGAAGGGCAGCGACGACCTCGCCAAGCCCTACCTCGTCGTGGACATCGGCGGCGGCTCGACGGAGTTCGTGGTCGGCGCCGACGCGGTGCGCGCGGCGCGGTCCGTGGACGTGGGCTGCGTACGGATGACGGAGCGGCACCTCGTGCGGGACGGCGGCGTCACCGACCCGCCCACCGCCGAGCAGATCGCTGCCATGCGCGCCGACATCGAGGCGGCCCTCGACCTGGCCGCCGAGACCGTCCCGCTGAGCGAGGCGCGCACGCTCGTCGGCCTGGCGGGCTCGGTCACCACGGTCTCGGCGATCGCCCAGGACCTGCCCGCCTACGACCCCGCGGCCATCCACCACTCGCGGATCCCCGTCGAGCGGGTCCGCGAGATCACCGAGTGGCTGCTGCGCTCCACCCACGCCGAGCGCGCGGCGGTCCCCTCCATGCATCCGGGGCGCGTCGACGTGATCGGCGCGGGCGCCCTCGTCCTGCTGTCGATCATGGAGCGCACCGGCGCCCGGGAGGTCGTCGTGAGCGAGCACGACATCCTCGACGGCATCGCGTGGTCGGTGGCCTAGGTCTCCTTTGCTACTGATCAGTAGCCTCGGCTGAGCAGGTCGGCTAGCGTATGAGCGCGTCCGAGGGGGTCTGTGGAGCTCCTCGGACGGACCTCGCCGAGAAAGTTCGTGAAGTTCTTCACAAGGAAAAAACCCCTGCTGGGCGTGGAAGGGGCCGGTTGGGCCTCCGGGCGGGGTCCGGGCGCCTCCGGAGCGGCTCCGACGGAGCGTTGCGGGCGTGTTTCCGGCCGGTGAAACAGGGGAGTTGCCCACTGGGCCGAACGGGTCGGAGTGCAGCTCACGCGGTGTTGACAAGGGTACGAACCGTACGTCGGCCGCCCCCGCGGACCATGCCCTCGCTCAGGCGGGCCGCGCAGTGTAACAGAGCACCCGCCCAAGCTTGTGAAGGGGCGCACGAGCGACCCCCCATGACCGGGTGGATACTCGATGGCATGAGCACCACGGAGCGTCCCAGGATCCTCGTAGTAGGCGGTGGGTACGTAGGCCTGTACGCAGCTCGGCGCATTCTCAAGAAGATGCGCTACGGAGAGGCGACCGTCACGGTCGTCGACCCCCGGTCGTACATGACCTACCAGCCCTTCCTCCCCGAAGCCGCCGCCGGCAGCATCTCCCCTCGGCACGTCGTCGTCCCGCTGCGACGCGTGCTGCCGAAGGCGGAGGTCCTCACCGGCCGGGTCACCACCATCGACCAGGACCGCAAGGTAGCCACGATCGCCCCCCTCGTGGGCGAGGCGTACGAGCTGCCTTTCGACTACCTCGTCATCGCGATGGGCGCGGTCTCCCGCACCTTCCCGATCCCCGGCCTCGCCGAGCAGGGCATCGGTATGAAGGGCATCGAGGAGGCCATCGGCCTGCGCAACCACGTCCTCGAGCAGCTCGACAAGGCCGACTCCACCACGGACGAGGACGTCCGCCGCAAGGCGCTGACCTTCGTCTTCGTGGGCGGCGGCTTCGCCGGCGCCGAGACGATCGGCGAGGTCGAGGACATGGCCCGCGACGCGGCCAAGTACTACAGCAGCGTGTCCCGTGAGGACATGCGCTTCATCCTCGTCGACGCCGCGGACAAGATCCTCCCCGAGGTCGGTCCGAAGCTCGGTCAGTACGGCAAGGAGCACCTGGAGAGCCGCGGTGTGGAGATCTACCTCTCCACCTCCATGGACTCCTGCGTCGACGGCCACGTGGTGCTGAAGAACGGCCTCGAGGTCGACTCCAACACCATCGTGTGGACGGCCGGCGTCAAGCCGAACCCCGTTCTCTCCCGCTTCGGCCTGCCCCTCGGCCCGCGCGGCCACGTGGACACGCAGACCACCCTCCAGGTGCAGGGCACGGACTACATCTGGGCCGCGGGCGACAACGCCCAGGTGCCGGACATGGCCGCCCGCAAGGCCGGCGTCGAGAACGCCTGGTGCCCGCCGAACGCGCAGCACGCGCTGCGTCAGGCGAAGGTCCTCGGCGACAACGTGGTCTCCGGCATGCGGGGCTTCCCGCAGAAGGAGTACGCGCACTCCAACAAGGGTGCGGTGGCCGGTCTCGGCCTCCACAAGGGCGTCGCGATGATCGTCATGGGCAAGATGAAGATCAAGCTCAAGGGCCGTCTCGCCTGGTACATGCACCGTGGCTACCACGGTCTGGCCATGCCGACCTGGAACCGCAAGATCCGTGTCTTCGCGGACTGGACGCTCGCCATGTTCCTCAAGCGCGAGGTGGTCTCCCTCGGCGCCATGGAGACGCCGCGCGAGGAGTTCTACGAGGCCGCCAAGCCGGCTCCGGCCGCCGCCGCCCCGGCGTCCGCCGCCAAGTCCGAGGAGAAGGCCAAGGCCTCCTGACCGAGGCCTCCTGACCTCCGGTCACCGCACGCCCCGAAGGGGCCGCCCGCCATCCGTGGTGCGGGCGGCCCCTTCGGCGTTCCCGCGGGAGGGGTGCCGGGACGGACAGCGCGGGCGAACCGGCACAGAAAGCATGGTGTGTACACGTATTTTGCCAACCCGTGACGCGTGGAGGGGACTGCGCGAGGGGTGGGTAGGTGTTTACGTGGTGTTGGAGCGTTCGGGAGTGTTGTCTCGGAGGTGTACGTCATGCAGGACGCCGCGCCGCGGCTGAAGAGCCTTGTCGAACAGTTGCTGGGAGCTCCGCTCCCGTTGCGTATCCGTGCCTGGGACGGATCCGAAGCCGGGCCGCCCGGCGCTCCGGCACTCGTCGTGCGCAACCGCCGTGCCCTGCGCCGGCTGCTGTGGAAGCCGGGCGAACTGGGTCTCGCGCGGGCCTGGGTCTCCGGCGACCTGGGGGTGGAGGGCGACCTCTACACCGTTCTCGGCCACATGTCCGGGCTGGTCTGGGAGCGCGGCGAGGACGCACGCGGGCTCGGCGAGGCGCTGCGCGACCCGGAGGTGCGCGCCGCGGTGCGCGGGCTGGTGAAGCTGGCCGGGCCGCCGCTGCCGCCCGCGCCGCCCGCCGAGGAGACGCGCGGACGCCGGCACCTGCACACCCGGCGCAGCGACAGACGCGCCATCAGCCACCACTACGACGTCGGCAACGACTTCTACGAGATCGTCCTCGGCCCCTCGATGGTCTACTCGTGCGCCTACTGGCAGGACGGCGGCACCCTGGAGGGCGCCCAGCGCGACAAGCTCGGACTCATCGCCCGCAAGCTCGACCTGAAGCCCGGTCAGCGGCTGCTGGACGTCGGCTGCGGCTGGGGCTCGATGGCCATTCACGCCGCCCGTGAGTACGGCGTGACCGTGGTCGGGGTGACGCTGTCGCAGGAGCAGGCCGCCTACGCCCGCAAGCGGGTCGCCGAGGAGGGCCTGACCGACAGGGTGGAGATCCGGGTGCAGGACTACCGGGAGGTCACCGACGGGCCCTACGACGCGATCTCCTCCATCGGGATGGCCGAACACGTCGGCGCCGAGCGCTATCTGGAGTACGCCGAGGTGCTGAACCGGCTGCTCAGGCCGGGCGGACGGCTCCTCAACCACCAGATCGGCCGGCGGCCCCGGCACGACGAGTCGGCCTACGCCGTCGACGAGTTCATCGATGCCTACGTCTTCCCCGACGGCGAACTCGCGCCCGTCGGGACGACCGTGACGCAGCTGGAGCGGGCCGGGTTCGAGGTGCGCGACGTGGAGTCCATCCGCGAGCACTACGCGCTCACCCTGCGCCGCTGGGTCGCCAACCTGGAGGCCGACTGGACCCGCGCCGTCCGCCTCACGAGCCCCGGCCGGGCCCGCGTCTGGCTGCTGTACATGGCGGCCAGCGCGCTGGCCTTCGAGCGCAACAACATCGGCGTCAACCAGGTCCTGGCGGTGAAGACACCGGAGGGAACCGGAGCGTCCGGGATGCCGCTGCGGGCGCGCACCTGGAACTGACCCGGGGGCGGCCGGGCACGACCGAAGGGTGAGGGCCCCGTTCCGTGCCGGGAACGGGGCCCTCACCCTTCGTGGCATCCGGGCCGCTACTCCGACTTGATGGCCGTCAGCATGTTCAGGCGGGCCGCGCGGCGGGCCGGCCAGAGCGCCGCGAGGACACCGACCGCCGCCGCGAGCAGGAGGAAGACCGCCATCCGGCCCCAGGGCAGCACCAGTTCGTACGTCGGCATCCTGCTGCCGATCAGCTGCCCGGCCGCCCAGCCGAAGAACACGCCGAGACCGATGCCGAGGACACCCCCGAAGAGCGAGATGACCAGCGACTCCAGGCGGACCATCCGCTTGATGCCCTTGCGGTCCAGGCCGATCGCGCGGAGCATGCCGATCTCCTGCGAGCGCTCGAAGACCGACATCGCGAGGGTGTTGATGACGCCGAGGACGGCGACGATCACCGCCATCGCGAGCAGCCCGTAGAGCATGTTCAGCATCAGCGTGAACATCTTGGCGATGCTGTCGGAGAGGTCCTGCTTGTCCTGGACCGTGATCGCCGGGTTGTCGCCGAGGGCCTTCTCCAGCCGGTTCTTGGCCGCGTCCGACGCGCCGTCCGCCGTCTTCACCATGACCTGCATGTCGGAGACACGGCTCTGGTGCGGGGCGAGCGTGGCGTTGTCCAGGATGATGCCCTGGATCAGCTCGTTGCCCTCGTAGACCCCGGCGACGGTCAGGTTCTGCCGCTTGCCGTCCTCGTAGGAGACGCGGAAGGCGGAGCCGGCCTTCCAGCCGTGGGAGGCGGCGGTGTCCGCGTCGACCACCACGCGCGGGCCGCCGACCGTGAACGAGCCGTCCTTGACGGTGAGATCGGTGAGCTTGCCGATGGCCGCGCCGTTGACGCCGGTCAGGTACTCGGTCTGCCGGTCGATGCGGGAGGGCGCGTTGCGCAGCGGGCTGACGTCGGTGACCCCGTCGACCCCGGTGAGCTTCTTCTCGACGTCCGGGGAGAGCGTGTTGCCGTTCGCCATCGAGACGACGTAGTCCGCGCTGATCGCCGAACTGGCCATCTTGTCGATCGACTTCTGCAGACTGCCGGCCATCACCGTCATGCCGGTGATCAGGGTGAGGCCGATCATCAGCGCCGAGGCGGTGGCGGCCGTACGGCGCGGGTTGCGCACCGAGTTCTGCCGGGCCAGCTTCCCCGAGATGCCGAAGATCCGCAGGACGGGGGCCGCCGCGGCGATCAGCGGGCGGGACAGCAGTGGGGTGAGGACGAAGACGCCGATGATCAGCAGGACCGCGCCGAGGCCCATGGGGGCCTGGCCGTCCGAGCCGTCCATCGTCGTCGCGGCGAGGACGACGGCGACACCGGCGGCCGCGAACAGCGCGCCGATCGTGTTGCGCAGTACCAGGGACTTCGTCGTCGCCTTCGCGTGCACGCTGCTCATCGCGGCGACCGGCGGGATCTTCGCGGCACGGCGGCCGGGCAGCCACGCGGCGAGCATCGTGATGAGGACACCGACGAGCAGCGCGGTGGCGACCGTGCCCGGGGACACGACGAGCGGGCCGTCCGGGACGGTGGCGCCGAGGGTGCCCATCAGGGAGCGCATTCCCGCACCGATGCCGATGCCCGCGGCGAGTCCGGCGACGGCCGCGACCGCGCCGACCACGAAGGCCTCGAGCAGCACGGACCGGGTGACCTGGCGGCGGGAGGCGCCGACCGCGCGCAGCAGCGCCAGCTCCTTGGTGCGCTGGGCGACCAGCATGGTGAACGTGTTCGCGATGATGAACGTGCCGACGAACAGCGCGATCCCGGCGAAGACCAGCAGGCCCGTCTTCATGCCGCTCATCGACGAGGAGATCATCTCGGCCTGGTCGTCGGCGAGTTGCCTGCCGGTGGTCGTGGAGGCGACCTCCTTCGGCACGATGTCGTCGAGCGCGTCGCGCAGCGCGGTCTGGCTGGTGCCGGCGGCGGCCTCGACGTCGATCTCGTCGTACGAGCCGGCGGAGTGGAACAGCGTCTGGGCCGTGGCCGTGTCGAACAGGGCGAGGCTGCCGCCCGCGGCGACGTTGCCGTCGTCGGTGGTGAAGACGCCGGTGACGACGGGCTCGAGGACGGGACCGTCGACGGACAGCCGGACGGTGTCGCCGACGTGGTACCCGGCCCGCTTCGCGGTCTCGGCGTCGATCGCGACCTCGCCGGTGCCGTGCGGCGCGTGACCGGCCGTCAGCGGGTAGCGGGGGTCCTTGTCGCCCCAGTAGTTGCCGCCCTGGGACTGGAAGCCGCCGCCGATGAGCTTGCCGTCCTTGTCGGCGATGGCGGTGAAGCCGTCGACCACGCCGATCGCGGAGGCGGCGCCCGGTGCCTCGGCCACCTTGTCGAGCAGCGGCCGGGTCAGCTTGTGGGTGGCGCCGACGGTGTCGCCCTTGTCCTCGGCGCTCTCCGGGCGGATGGCGACGTCGACCTGGTCGAAGCCCTTGGCGGAGCTCTTCTGGTAGGCGTCCGAGATGGTGTTGGTGAAGACCAGGGTTCCCGACACGAACGCCACGCCGAGCAGTACGGCGAGCACGGTCATCAGGAGCCTGGCCTTGTGCGCGAACACGGTGCGCAAGGCGGTACGGAACATGGGTCTTCTCAGTCCAGGAGTCGCAGGAGGGCGCGGGAAGCCGCGAGCGGGCGCGGAAGGGGTGCGGGGCCGCCGAGGAGGTGCGGGGTGCCGGGGCCGGGGTCCGGGGTGTCCGGGTGGGCCGCCCGGCCGGGGTCAGCTGGTGCGGCCCTTGCCGTCGAACTGCTTCATACGGTCGAGGACGGAGTCGGCGGTCGGCTCGTACACCTCGTCGACGATCCGGCCGTCGGCGAGGAAGACGACCCGGTCCGCGTAGGCGGCGGCCACCGGGTCGTGGGTCACCATCACCACGGTCTGCCCCAACTCCCGTACGGAGTTGCGCAGGAAGCCGAGGACCTCGGCGCCGGAGCGCGAGTCGAGGTTTCCGGTCGGCTCGTCGCCGAAGATGATGTCGGGCCGGGAGGCGAGGGCGCGGGCCACCGCGACGCGCTGCTGCTGGCCGCCGGAGAGCTGGGAGGGCCGGTGGCCCAGCCGGTCCGCGAGGCCGATCATCCGGATCACCGTGTCCAGCCACTGCTTGTCGGGCTTGCGGCCCGCGATGTCCATCGGCAGCGTGATGTTCTCCAGGGCGGTCAGCGTGGGCAGCAGGTTGAACGCCTGGAAGATGAAGCCGATCTTGTCCCGGCGCAGCTTGGTGAGCTGCTTGTCCTTGAGGGAGCCGAGTTCGGTGTCGCCGATGCGCACCGACCCCGAGGAGAAGGTGTCCAGGCCGGCCACGCAGTGCATCAGCGTGGACTTGCCCGAGCCGGACGGGCCCATGATCGCGGTGAACTCGGCCTGACGGAAGCTGACGGAGACCTGGTCGAGGGCGACCACCTGGGTCTCGCCCTGCCCGTAGACCTTCGACAGTTCCGTGGCGCGGGCTGCGACCGCGGTGCTTGTACCGGCGAGGGGAGTGGTGGTCACGGGAGGGTGCTCCTGTCGGGACGACGAGATGTGCGAGGGACGGATTCCATCGTCCGTGCCGATCCGCGCCCCGGAGTCAGCCGCTGTTCCGGTTCCGGGGGCAGACTCCGGTCGCACCGCGAGCCGTTGTGTCATACCTGGGGATGACGGGTCTGCCCTGAGGGTCCTCCGGGTCGCGCTCCACCGGAGGCCGCGCCCGCGCGACCGGGGCCGGCTCCGCCCGGACGGTGAAATTCCGTCATTCCGTATACGGGGGCCGAGACCGTCCGGAAGGCTGCTGGCAAGTGCTGATGGCCCGTACCGGGTGCTGATGCACCCTCAGACGTCAATAAAATAAGACAACATCGGTCCGCCCGCCCGCTGTTCGGGGGACGGGCCCCGATAGGCTCGGAATCTCGATGCGGAGCCCATGGCCTGCCCGGATGGTGGAATGCAGACACGGCGAGCTTAAACCTCGCTGCCCCTCGCGGGCGTGCCGGTTCAAGTCCGGCTCCGGGCACCTCCGATCTCCTCGCGCTCTCCCGTACCTTCCCGCGCCCTCCGGGGCGAACCGTTGACAGCGGTCGTGCGGCGGCGGAGACTCCCGGGAGAAAGGTGAAGGAAATTTCACCAGACGAACAAAGGGAGATGAGGGGACGTGCCGATGCGTACCACCGTGGGGATCGTCGGGGCCGGTCCCGCCGGACTGCTGCTGGCCCGGCTGCTGCACCGCGCCGGGATCGACGCCGTGGTCCTGGAGAGCCGGGACCGCGCCTATGTGGAGCAGCGGCAGCGGGCCGGAATCCTGGAGCAGGGAACCGTCGACGTGCTCCGCGCGGCGGGCGCCGGGGAGCGGATGGACCGGGAGGGGCTGCGCCACGACGGGATCGAGCTGCGGTACGCCGGACAGCGCCACCGCATCGACTTCCCGGCCCTCACCGGCGGACGGTCGGTGATGGTGTACGCGCAGACCGAGGTGTGCAAGGACCTCATCGCGCTCCAGCTCGACGAGGGCGGCCCGCTGCTCTTCGGGGCCGAGGCACTGGCCGTGGAGGGCGCCGAGGGAGACCGGCCCCGCGTGCGGTTCCGGTACGAGGGACGCGAGGACGTCCTGGAGTGCGACTACGTCGTCGGCTGCGACGGCTTCCGGGGCGTCGCCCGCAAGGCCGTGCCCGCCGCGCTCACCCGCGTCTTCGAGCGGACCTACCCCTTCGCCTGGCTCGGCGTCCTCGCCGACGTGCCGCCCTCGCACGACGAACTCGTCTACGCCCGCCACGACCGCGGCTTCGCCCTGCTCAGCATGCGCTCGCCCACCGTCTCCCGGCTCTACCTCCAGGTGCCCGAGGGCACCGACCCCGCGTCCTGGGGCGACGAGGAGATCTGGGACGAGCTGGACCGGCGCCTGGAGACCACCGACGGCCGGCGGCTGCGCCGGGGCGAGATCACGGCGAAGTCCGTCACCCCCATGCGCAGCCACGTCCACGAGCCGATGCGGCACGGCCGGCTCTTCCTCGCCGGGGACGCGGCCCACATCGTGCCGCCGACCGGCGCCAAGGGCCTCAACCTCGCCGTCGGCGACGTCGTGACCTTCGCCCGCGCCCTCGTGAGTCTCCGGGACACCGGATCGGCCGCCCTGCTCGACTCCTACGCCGAGACCTGTCTGAGCCGGGTCTGGCAGGCCGAGCGGTTCTCGTACGACATGACGGTCCTGCTGCACCGCGACCCCTCCGCGAGCCCCTTCGAGGACCGCCTCCAGCTCGCCCGGCTGGAGCGGTTCGCCGCCTCCCGGTCGGCCGCGGCGGACCTCGCGGAGGGCTACACCGGCTTCCCCTTCGAGGCCGCGTCACCGGGCGGGACGCCCGGGTCGTAGACGAAGCGGAATAAGAGGGGATCAAGGCTGCTTGACAGGGCACGAGACCTCTCGGAAGCCGGTGGTCACGGCTTCGTACCAGTGCGGGCGTGCGTGGGGGCACACGCGTACGGTGGCACCACAAGGGAAAGATCCTCCCCAAGCACTAGGGTCAGTCCTTTGCCTACCTATTACTCTTGAGCCAAGGCCACTGAGGGTGGCCATGGAGGAGTGAAATGAGGAGCAGTAACCCGGTCTTCTCGCGACGGGGGTTCAGCCGCGACAACGGCTACGCGGGCTTCAACGCGGCGCCGCAGGCCGGGGGACCCGCTGTCGGCACGCAGGGGAACCCGTACGCCCAGCAGGGCGGCAACCCCTACGCGCAGAACCCGTACGCACAGCAGGACCTTCAGTACGGCGCTCCGCCGCAGGCCCCGGCCTCCGCCGGCCGCATGACGATGGACGACGTCGTCCTGCGCTCGGCCATGACCCTCGGCACCGTCGTCGTGGGTGCCGTCCTGGCCTGGGCGCTGCTGCCGGTCTCCAGCACCAGCTACGGCCTGGCCATCGGCTCGGCGCTCGTCGCCTTCGTGCTGGCGATGGTGCAGTCGTTCAAGCGCAAGGCCACACCGGCCCTGATCATCGGGTACGCCGCCTTCGAGGGTGTCTTCCTCGGGGTCCTCAGCGAGATGTACAACTCGCAGTGGTCCGGCGCGCCCTTCCAGGCCGTGCTCGGCACCATGGCGGTCACCGGCGCCACCCTCCTCGTCTACAAGGCGGGCTGGATCCGGGTCACCGCGCGGTACGCGCGCATCGGCATGACCATCGCCATCGCGTTCGTCGTCGTCCTGGCGGTGAACCTGCTGCTGGTCGCCTTCGGCGTCGCACCGGACGGCGGTCTGCGCAGCAACGGCCCGCTGGGCGCGATCGTCGGCATCCTGGCGATCCTGATCGGCGCCTTCTTCCTCACCCTCGACTTCAAGCAGATCGAGGACGGCATCGCCTACGGCGCGCCGAAGGACGAGGCATGGCTGGCCGCGTTCGGCCTGACCCTGACGCTCGTGTGGATCTACGTCGAGATGCTGCGGCTGGTCGCCATCTTCAGCGGCGACGACTAGTCGAGCAGGCGGCCCCGGCGGCCGTCCGTCGACACGAAGGGCCCGCGGACCTCACCGGTTCGCGGGCCCTTCGTCGTGGGTGCCGGTCGTCTCGGTGGTGCGCGCGCTCACAGGAGCTTGCGCGCGGCCCTCCTCAGGTCGTACTCGTGGATGATCGCCTTCGCGTGGCCGTACGCGAGGTCGTGCTCGGCGCGGAGCCAGCTGACCTTCTCCTCGAAGCGGAAGAGGGAGGGGCCTTCGTCGACGGTGCGGATCCAGTCGGAGATCTCACGACCGGTGCAATGGGGAATGCGGGCGAGCAGATTGCGATGGGTCTCCTCGGAGAAGACGTGGGACATCGGCGCCTCCGGACGCAAAGGGGATGTAAGCCGGTCCTTCACGCCACCGTGCCTGAGCGTTGGGTTGTTGGCAACAGTCCCGCCGCTGCGCGTAGTCTCGCGGCGTGCTGGATACGACGCCGTTGACCCGAGCCGTGGACCACTTCGCCGACCGGCTGCGCGCCGCGCCGCAGAGCCGCCTGCAACGCGGCGCCGCGGCCGAGGCACTGGGCCTGGCCAGGGAGTTCGCACTGCGCACCCAGCGGGTCGAGGACCCCTCGGGCGAGCCGCGGGAGATGCCCGACGCCGGGATGTTCGCGGCCGCCGACCAAATCACCGTCGCCGCGCACGACTTGGCGCTCGTACTGAAGGACGAGGACGAACTGGCCGAGGCGGTCACGCTCGTCGCGGAGGCACAGAAACGCGCCGGGGTCTGATCCACGGGATCGACTCCGGCGCGCGGTGTGGTGCTCGGCGGCGCGCTCCTGGCGCGGACGTCACAGCGACGCTATGACGCGGTCCGCCAGGATGTACACGTTCTCCTCGCCGAAGGCGAAGGTCAGGGCGTAGGCGCCCGAGACGCCGGAGCCGCCCAGCAGGACCGGGGCCTCACCGGCGTCCAGCGCGGCGGCGAGCTGCTCGGCGGTCTCGCGGTGGCCCGGGGTCATGCACAGTGTGGTGCCGTCGGCGAAGACGTAGACGTCGAGCGTTCCGAGCGGGCCGGGACGGACGTCCGCCAGCTCCGTACGGGACTCGGCGAGCTCCTCCAGGCAGGCCACCGTGCGTTCGTGGTCGTTGACCACGGGTGACTGGACGGGGACGAAGTCCGGGTGCGAGGGGTGCCGGCGGCGGGCCGCGGCGAGTTCGGGCGAGTCACCGGAGGTGCCGCCCTGGAGGAAGTCCTCGACGTCCGGACCGGCCTCGGTCACCGGCTCCAGGGGCTCCAGGCCCGCGAAGTCCGAGTGACGCGGCAGGAACAGCTCGCTGTCGGGCAGTCCGAGCAGCGAGGGCGCGTCGGAGGCGTCCCGCGCCTCCTGGGCGGCCCAGAAGGCCCGCGCCTCGGCGAGCTCGCGCTCCCGCTCCTCGGCGAGCGCCTCGGCCACGGCGGTGCGTATCTCGTCCGCGTCGGCCGCTCCACGCGCCGCGGGCACGAGGCCGCGCGCGTCACCGGCGCGGCTCTCGGCCAGTTCGTTGTGCAGGGCCGCGACCTGCCGGCGCAGACCCCGCAGGGTGCGCAGAGCGGCGACGCCCACGGCCGCGGTGGCGGCGGTGGTGAGCAGCAAAGCAATCGGCATGGCGCTCACTGACGTACTCCCGGTTCAAAGTCGGCCCCCGACTTCCT
Organism: Streptomyces sp. NPDC005302; assembly: GCF_040607345.1. Taxonomy (NCBI): domain Bacteria; kingdom Bacillati; phylum Actinomycetota; class Actinomycetes; order Kitasatosporales; family Streptomycetaceae; genus Streptomyces; species Streptomyces sp. NPDC005302. The sequence continues at coordinate 24,704 of NZ_JBEXGN010000002.1, read as the reverse complement.
ACATCAGCTTGAAGGGCGAACCACCAAACTGTCAGTGCGTAACGTCACAAATGGGACAGGACTTTGGGGCCGGGGTTTAACCACGTAACCACTTTGACCTGCGCGAACGCCTGTCGGGAGGGACATAGGTCACATCTTGGATGGGATTGGATCACAAATCGGCCCAGAGTCCCGGTGGTTGGGGGAGTCTGGGCCGATTCGGTCACCGTGCGTTCAACCCCCGTCACCCTCAGGGCAACGGGAGTTCACGATTGTCCTAGCTGAGGCGCTCGATGACCATCGCCATGCCCTGGCCGCCGCCGACGCACATGGTCTCCAGACCGAACTGCTTGTCGTGGAACTGGAGGCTGTTGATGAGCGTGCCGGTGATGCGGGCGCCGGTCATGCCGAAGGGGTGGCCGACGGCGATGGCGCCGCCGTTCACGTTCAGCTTGTCCAGCGGGATCTCCAGGTCGCGGTAGCTCGGGATCACCTGGGCGGCGAAGGCCTCGTTGATCTCGAACAGGTCGATGTCGCCCACGGTGAGGCCGGCGCGGCGGAGCGCCTGCTTGCTGGCCTCCACCGGGCCGAGGCCCATGATCTCGGGGGACAGGCCGGTGACGCCGGTCGAGACGATGCGCGCGAGCGGGGTCAGGCCGAGCTCGCGGGCCTTCGTGTCCGACATGATCACGAGGGCGGCGGCGCCGTCGTTCAGCGGGCAGCAGTTGGCGGCGGTGACCATGCCGTCGGGGCGGAAGACGGGCTTCAGGCCCTGGACGCCCTCCAGCGTCACCCCCGCGCGCGGGCCGTCGTCCTTGCTGACGACCGTGCCGTCCGGCGTGGTGATCGGGGTGATCTCCCGCTCCCAGAAGCCGTTCTTGACGGCTTCCTCGGCGAGGTTCTGCGAGCGCACGCCGAACTCGTCCATGTCCTGGCGGGTGACGCCCTTGAGGCGGGCCAGGTTCTCCGCGGTCTGGCCCATCGCGATGTACGCGTCCGGGATCAGGCCGTCCTCGCGCGGGTCGTGCCAGGACGAGCCCTCCGACTGGGAGACCTCGACCGTGCGGGCCTCGGCGTCGGCGAAGAGCGGGTTGTGGGTGTCCGGCATGCCGTCGGACGTGCCCTTGATCGACCGCGACACCATCTCCACGCCCGCCGAGATGAAGACGTCACCCTCACCGGCCTTGATGGCGTGCAGGGCCATGCGGGAGGTCTGCAGCGAGGAGGAACAGTAACGGGTGATCGTGCAGCCGGGGAGGTGGTCCATCCCCATCTGCACGGCCACGATCCGGGCGAGGTTGTGGCCCTGCTCGCCGCCGGGGAGGCCGCAGCCGAGCATCAGGTCGTCGATGTCCCTCGGGTCGAGGCCGGGGACCTTGGCCAGCGCGGTCTCGATGATCTTGGCGGTCAGGTCGTCGGGACGCACGTCCTTCAGGGAGCCCTTGAAGGCGCGGCCGATCGGGGAGCGGGCGGCTGAGACGATCACGGCTTCGGGCATCACGGCTCCATTGGCGCTCTGGGATGTGTGCAGGGCTGCTTGGGAAGTTACCCGTACGTACCTCCCGGGTCACCGGTCTCGACGTGTGACACGGGCCGCACTTTCCAAGCGCTTGCTTTTTTCTGGCGGGGGCGCCTTGGGGGGTAGGGGGGTGTTTTGCTCACCTTCCCTTGCCGGGTGGCCCCGAGCTGGTGTCGTCCCCCACCCGGGGCTCCGCCCCAGACCCCGCTCCTCAATCGCCGGAGGGGCTGAATTTTCCCCGCGCCGGTGAGACACGGAGGGACGCGGGGAACTGCGCGCCCAGCCCACGCGTACCCGCAGCCGGGTACGAGCAGGGCGCGCCGTTCAGGGGCGCGGGGAACTGCGCGCCCAGCCCCCGCGGGCCCGCAGCCGGGTACGAGCGGGGTTCAGGGGCGCGGGGAACTGCGCGATCGGGCACAGCGGGCCCGCAGCCGGGAACGGTGGGGGTGGAGGGCGGTCATCGGGGTCGGATTTTTGGTGCCGGCCGGGGTGGGATGCCTAGGGGCGCGGGGAACTGCGCGATCAGCCCACGCGTGGCCGCAGCCGGGTACGAGCGGGGTGCGGGGTTCAGGGGGCGCGGGGAACTGCGCGATCGGGCACAGCGGGGCCGCGGACGGGGATGGTCCGGGGTGGCGGGGAGCTGTGGGGGCAGTCCCCGCCGCCGGTATACGGCGTTGGGCCCAGGTGGCTGGGCGCGTGGCGGTTCGGGTCAGGGCGATGGGGCCGGGGTCGGGTCTGTGGCGGGGAGGCGGCGGCGACGGCGGCGCTTGAGGAGGGCCCAGGGGCCGCGAGGCCCCGTGGGCATCGCGGCAGCCACCTCCGTGCCGGGCTCGGACGCCGCCTCCGCGGCAGCCCGCGCGACGGGCAGGAACCCCTCGTTGCGCGAGACGTCCGGCCGCTCCTCATCGGCCGGCCACAGACTCAGCGCGGCACACACCGTCGGCAGCAGAGCCATGGCCGCGGTCGCGTACCCCTCGGCGGAGGGGTGGTAGTGGTCGGGACCGAACAGCTCACGCGGATTCGCCTCGAACTCGGGTCCCAGGAGGTCGCCCAGCGACACCGTGCGCCCGCCCTGCTCGACCGTGCCGATGGTCTGCGCCGCGGCCAGCTGACGGGACGCCCGCCGGGCGAGCCACCGCAGCGGCTGCTGGACCTGCTCGACCGTCCCGAGGTCGGGACACGTCCCGACGACGACCTCCGCCCCCGCCGTCCGCAGCCGCCGTACCGCCGCCGACAGATGGCGTACGGAACGCGTCGGCGGCATCCGGTGCGTCACGTCGTTCGCGCCGACCATGATCACGCAGATGTCCGGCACCTGGGAGCTGTCCGTCAGGGCCACCGCGACCTGCCGGTCGAGGTCGTCCGACTGGGCACCCGGCAGCGCCACGTTGCACAGCTCCACCGGCCGCTCCGCCACCGCCGCGAGCCCCGACGCCAGCAGCGCGCCCGGCGTCTGGCGGGCCCGCCGCACACCCTGGCCCGCGGCCGTCGAGTCGCCGAGCATCATCAGACGCAGCGGCGGTTCGTCAGGGGAGGCGCCCGCGTAGTCGTACCCGTAGAGACCGTCCGCGCGCGGGGCGTACGGAGCGTGCCCGTTGCCCACGTGCCGCTTCGCCAGCTGCACCTCCGCCAGCACCAGACCGACGGCCGCCGCGCCCACCAGCCCGACCCCGCCACCGCCGTACGCCGCTCCCGCAGCGATCCGCCGGGCCACCCTCGCCCTCGACAAGCTCGACATCCGTCGCCGCCACCTCCTCGTAGCCGTACAACCACTGCTTGCCCCGAAGAGGAGGTCGGCCAATCTCAACGGGGCGTGAACGCCTGCCCAGGGCCGTAGGCTGACGGGACCATTCCTGTCAAAAACGCAGCTCCGGAGACAACGGTGCAATTCCACGACTCGATGATCAGCCTCGTCGGCAACACCCCGCTGCTGAGGCTCAACAACGTGACCGCGGGCATCCAGGCGACCGTCCTGGCGAAGGTCGAGTACTTCAACCCCGGCGGTTCCGTGAAGGACCGCATCGCCCTGCGCATGATCGAGGCCGCGGAGGAGAGCGGCGCCCTCAAGCCGGGCGGCACGATCGTCGAGCCGACCAGTGGGAACACCGGTGTGGGCCTCGCCATCGTGGCGCAGCAGAAGGGGTACAAGTGCATCTTCGTGTGCCCCGACAAGGTCTCCACCGACAAGATCAACGTGCTGCGCGCGTACGGGGCGGAGGTCGTGGTCTGCCCCACCGCCGTCGACCCGGAGCACCCGGACTCGTACTACAACGTCTCCGACCGGCTGGTCCGTGAGACGCCCGGAGCCTGGAAGCCCGACCAGTACTCCAACCCGAACAACCCCCTCTCGCACTATCACTCGACCGGCCCCGAGCTGTGGACGCAGACGGAGGGGAAGATCACCCACTTCGTCGCGGGCGTGGGCACCGGCGGCACCATCTCCGGCACCGGCCGGTACCTGAAGGACGCCAGTGACGGCGCGGTCCAGGTCATCGGCGCCGACCCCGAGGGGTCCGTCTACTCCGGCGGCTCGGGCCGCCCGTACCTGGTCGAGGGCGTCGGTGAGGACTTCTGGCCGACCGCGTACGACCGTACGGTCGCCGACGAGATCGTCGCCGTGTCCGACAAGGACTCCTTCCAGATGACGCGCCGCCTCGCCAAGGAGGAGGGCCTGCTCGTCGGCGGCTCCTGCGGCATGGCCGTGGTCGCCGCGCTGCGCGTCGCCGAGCGCCTCGGCCCGGACGACGTCGTCGTGGTGCTGCTCCCCGACAGCGGGCGCGGCTACCTCAGCAAGATCTTCAACGACGAGTGGATGGCCGACTACGGCTTCCTGGAGGACACCGGCCCGAACGCGCGCGTCGCCGACGTGCTCAGGGACAAGGCGCACGGCTCCATCCCCTCCCTCGTCCACATGCACCCGGAGGAGAGCGTCGGCGAGGCCATCGAGGTGCTGCGCGAGTACGGCGTCTCGCAGATGCCGATCGTGAAGCCGGGCGCCGGCCACCCCGACGTGATGGCCGCCGAGGTCATCGGGTCGGTCGTGGAGCGCGAGCTGCTCGACGCGCTGTTCACCCAGCGGGCCTCGCTGAACGACCCGCTGGAGAAGCACATGTCGGCGCCGCTGCCGCAGGTCGGTTCGGGTGAGCCGGTCGGCGACCTGATGACCGTGCTGGGCACCGCCGACGCCGCGATCGTGCTGGTCGAGGGCAAGCCCACCGGCGTCGTCAGCCGCCAGGACCTGCTGTCCTTCCTGGCCAAGGGCGGCGTCCGCCAGTAGTCCGGACCGGCAGTTCAGGACGCACGGCACCGTCTCGGCGCCGTGCGTCTGTTCGATCGACCGACCGGTGGCGGATCACCCGCCGGATCATCCGATGGATCTTCCCGCCGCGTCCGGCCGAACTTCGCGGAAGTGGTACGAGCGCGTCACGTCCGCGCAGCACCCGCTTAACACGCGTCCGGCACATTGGTGGATGTCGGCAGGGCGGGAGCGGCTCCCCGCCCCGGCCGACGCCAAAACGGCGCCAAGGACCTCCGGAGCGGCTCCCGGACCTCCATGGACGCCAAGGACGCGCACGCCCGGCCCTGACCCGGCACGCGTCCCTCGCGGGGACCGCCGTCGTCCCGCCCCCCGGTAACGGGGGTGCGGCGGTCCCCGCGCAACACGTCACGAGGGCCCGGCACTCGCATCGAGTGCCGGGCCCTCGCGTCTGTCCGTCCCCCTGGCCCCGAGGTCCGCCTGGTCCCCCCTGGTCCCCCCTGACCCTCCAGGCCCTCCAGGCCCTCTAGTCCTCTAGTCCTCCCAGTCCGACTCCCGCCCCGACGTGCGGCGGCGGAAGAAGTTCGGGGACAGGCGGGCGGCCTGCACCACGTTCACCCCCACGATGCCGCCCCAGGCGACGAGCAGCCCGGGCAGGTCCGCGACCCCGCCGCCGATCGCGGACAGCGGGACGGCGAGCACGAGCGAGACGATCCCGAAGCCGAACCGCTCGCCCCAGGAATCGGACGACTGCGGCGAACGCGCGCCGCGCGCCGCCACCATCTGCTGCTCGGCGAGCTGGCGCCGCACCCGGCGGTCCACCGTCCCGTCGAGGTGCTGCTCGACCTTCTCCAGGAACGAGTCGACGAGCGCGGACTCGTACTCGTCGCCGAGCTCCCTGCGCGCGTGCAGGGTGGCGTCGAGTTCCTTCTTCAGTTCGGCGTCGCCGTGGCGGGCATCCATACCGGTCATGCCCCTCACGTTAGGCAGCCGCGGGCCCCGTGGCACTGGGGTTAGCCCCCCTGTTACGGCGGGGCGGACCCCCGGCGCCCGTCCCCTCGGCCGCTACGCGGACAGCCCGTGCCGCTCGGCGTACGTGTTCGCCACGTCCTCGGGGTCCTTCTTGTCCTTGTCCACCTGGCGGTTCAGCTCGGTGAGCTGGGCGGTCGTCAGGACGTTGCCGAGCCGGGCGAGCGCCCTGCGCACCGTGGAGTCGGCCTTGCGGTCGGCCACGAGCGGGACGATGTGCTGGCCCGGGACGAGGTTCTTCGGGTCGGTCAGCACCACCCAGTCGTTGGCCCGGATGTCCGTGTCGGTGGTGAAGAGGTTCGCCACGTCGACGTCGCCCTTCTTCAGCGCGCCCTTGACCAGCGGACCGGAGGAGTCGAGGGACTTGAACTCCTTGAACTCCACCCCGTACACGTCCTTGAGGCCGACCGCGCCGACCTGGCGTGTCTTCACCTCGGGGGCGGCGCCGATCACCAGCCTGCCGTTCTGCCGGGCGAGGTCGGCCAGCGAGGCGAGCCGGTACCGCCGCGCGGTCTCCCGGGTGACGACGAAGGCGTCCGAGTCCTCGGCCAGGCCGTACGGAAGGATCTGGAGGCCCGCGGGGAGGGCCACGGCGAGGGCGTTCTGCATCTCGCCCTCCTCCGTGACCTTCGACTTCGGCGCGAGGTAGTGCAGCAGGGCGCCCTGGTACTCGGGGAGCAGGTCGATGTCGCCGCCCTTGAGCGCCGGGATGAGGATCTCGCGCGTGCCGAGGTTCGGGCGGACCGTCGTCTTGACGCCCGCGGCCTTCAGGACGGCGGCGTAGAGATGGCCGAGCACCTGGTTCTCGGTGAAGTTGGCGGTGCCGATGGTGACGCCGCCCTTGCTGGAGCCGCCTCCGCCGGCGGAGGAACCCCCGCCGTCGAGGGAGGTGATGCCGCTGCCGCAGGCGGACAGCGCGGGGACGGAGACGGCCGCTCCGGCGAGCGCGCCGAGGAGGGTACGACGGTTCATGAGAGGTGGGCTCCTAGGCGGGGCGGTGGCGGAGGATGACGCGCTGCAGCGCGGACAGGGCGAGGTCCAGGACGACGGCGACCGCGGCGACGAGCACCGCGCCGCCGAGGACCTGCACCAGGTCGCGCTGGGCCAGGCCGTCGAAGACGTAGCGGCCGAGGCCGCCGAAGGAGACGTACGCGGCGATCGTCGCCGTCGCGACCACCTGGATCAGCGCGAGCCGCAGGCCCGTCATGATCAGCGGCAGCGCCAGGGGCAGCTCGACCTGGAACAGCACCTGGTGGCCGCGCATGCCCTGGCCGCGCGCGGCGTCCTTCACGTCCGGGTCGACGGCGGTCATCCCGGCGTACGTGTTGGTCACGATCGAGGGGACCGCGAGGGCGACGAGCGCGATGTAGACCGGCCACATCGACAGGCCGCTCGCCAGGAAGACGAGGACGACCAGGCCGACGGTCGGCAGGGCGCGGCCGAACGAGGAGAGGTTGATCGCGACGAAGGCGCCCTTGCCGGTGTGGCCGATGAGCAGCCCGACCGGGAGCGCGATCGCGGTGGCCACGAGGGTGGCGAGCAGCGAGTACTGGAGGTGCTCGGCCAGCCGGTGCGCGATGCCGTCGGAGCCGGTCCACCGGTCGCCGTCGACCAGCCACGCGCCGAGGTTCCTGAGAAGTTCGAACATCAGGCTCGCCGCCTCGTCCACGGGGTGAGTACGTACTGAACGGCCACCAGCAGCGCGTCCGCGACCAGTGCCAGCAGCAGGGTCAGGACGACGCCGACGACGACCGGCGTCGGGAAGTCGCGCTGGAATCCGTCGGTGAAGAGCTGGCCGAGGCCGCCGTCGCCGATGTACGTGGCGACCGAGACCAGGGAGATCGACATGACCGTGGCGATCCGCACGCCCGCCATGATCACCGGGAGGGCGAGGGGGAGTTCGACGGTCAGCAGGACGCGCAGCGGGCGCGTCCCCATGGCCTTCGCGGCTTCCCGGGTCTTCGCCGGCACCGAGTCGAGCCCTTCGACGGTGTTCCGCAGGAGGACGACCAGGGTGTAGATCGTCAGGCCGATGACGGTGGTGGTGCGGGTGAGACCGCTGACCGGCAGCAGGAGCACGAAGACCGCGATCGAGGGGATCGTGAACAGGACGTTCGAGAGCCCGAGCAGCAGGCCCCGGAGCGGGCGGACGCGGTGGGCGAGAACGGCCAGCGGAAGCGAGATCAGCAGCCCGAACAGGACGGCGGAGAGCGCGGCTTCGAGATGGGAGACGGTCAGGGAGGTGAGGTCGTCGGTGTGGTCGCCGATCCACGACCAGTCGATGGTCATATGGCGGCACTCGCCTCCGCGTGGGCGAGGCCCGCGCGCTCGTGGATGTCGTCGCGGGACGTCACGCCGGTGAGGACCCCGGCCGCGTCGACGCGGGCGACGAGTCCGGTGGGGGAGGCGATCGACTCGTCGAGGGCCCGCAGCAGCGAGTCGGTGTCCTTCAGCGGCCGGACGGGGATCTCGGTGTCCCCGTCGCGCCAGTGCCGGGGCCTGCGGGCGCCGTCCAGGACCAGCTCCCAGCCGGTGCCCTGCGGGGCGGGGCCCTGCGGCACGTCCGCGAGCGTCTTCAGGGACAGCAGCTTCAGTCCCCGTTCGGCGCCGAGGAAGTCGGCGACGAAGTCGTCGGCCGGGCGGGCCAGCAGTTCGGCGGGGGACGCGCACTGCACCAGGTGGCCGCCCGTGCGGAAGACCGCGATCCGGTCACCCAGGCGGACCGCCTCGTCGATGTCGTGCGTGACGAAGACGATGGTCTTGCTCAGGTCCTTCTGGAGGCGGAGCAGCTCGTCCTGGAGCTGGGTGCGCACCACCGGGTCGACCGCCCCGAAGGGCTCGTCCATCAGCAGGACGGGCGGGTCGGCGGCGAGCGCGCGGGCCACGCCGACGCGCTGCTGCTGACCGCCGGAGAGCTGGTGCGGGTACCGCGCGCCGGTGTCGGCCGCGAGCCCGACGGTCTCCAGCAGCTCGGCGGCCCGGGCGCGTGCCTTGCGGCGGCCCCAGCCGAGGAGGAGCGGCACGGTGGCAACGTTGTCCAGCACGGTGCGGTGCGGGAAGAGCCCCGACTGCTGGATGACGTAGCCGATGGAGCGGCGCAGTTCGGCGGCGTCCTGCTCCAGGACGTCCTTGCCGCCGACGCGGATGGTGCCGGAACTCGGATCGACCATCCGGTTGACCATCCTGAGGGTGGTCGTCTTACCGCAACCGGAAGATCCGACGAGAACGGTCACGCCCCCTTCCGGCATCTCCAGGGAGAGGTCGTGCACTGCTGTCGTGCCGTTCGGGAAACGCTTGTGGACCGCGTCGAACTGGATCATGAGGTGTCCCTTGCCCGGTCTGCATATCGTCATGCAGAGTTCTCTCTACCTGAATAGGTTGTCAACGGGTCGGCGGTAATCGGTGGTCTCTCATGACCGCTGAGCAAGATCCGATGTCCGGATTGAGGAGGGTGTGCGAGTGATGTCGTCTCAGATCGTGGACACGTCGAGTGTGGTGGCACCCCCGGCGAGCGTTCCGCTCGTGGTCCTGGACGGCCGGGGCACCGGAGTGGACGACGTCGTCCGTCTCGCCGACGGGCTCGCGCGGCCCGTCGCGGGCACCGACGGCATGAAGCGCGCCGAGGCGTCCTGGGACGCCGCCCGGCAGATCGCCGCCACCGGCCGCGTCTACGGCCGCTCCACCGGGGTCGGCGCGAACCGGAACGAGGACGTACCCACCGAGGCCGCCGCCGGCCACGGCCTGCGCCTGCTGCGCAGCCACGCCGGAGCCATCGGCGAGGAGCTGCCCGCCCGCCAGGTCCGCGCCATGCTCGCCGTCCGCGCGAACCAGCTGCTGGCCGGCGGCGCGGGCCTGCGCCCCACCGTCGTGACGGCGCTCTGCGAGGCACTGGAGACCGGCGCCTTCCCGGTCGTCAACGAGTTCGGCTCCGTCGGCACCGGTGACATCGCCGCCCTCGCGCAGCTGGGCCTCGCCCTGGCCGGCGAACACCCCTGGCGGGGGCCCGGCGGTGCCGTGCCCGCCGCCCTGGCACCGGCGCCGCAGCCGCTCGACAACAACGACGCCCTCGCCCTCATCAGCAGCAACGCGCTCACCCTCGGACAGGCCGCGCTCGCGCTGCACGAACTGCGCGGCCTGATCGGTGCCACCCAGGTCGTCGCCGCTCTGTCACTGCTGGCCGTCGACGGCTCCCACGAGGCGTACGCGGCCCCCGTGCACGCCGCCCGGCCGCACCGCGGATCCGTCGAAGTGGCCCGCAGGATGCGGGAGTTGATCGGTGCCGCGGACCGGCCCACCCCGCCGCTCGGCCGCATCCAGGACCCGTACGGCTTCCGCTGCCTCCCGCAGATACACGGCCCCGCCCAGGACGCGGCGGACGCGCTGGAGGAGGTCCTCGCCGTCGAGATCAACGCCGCGGCCGAGAACCCCCTCATCTGCCCCGAGGACATGGCCGCCTACCACCACGGCGGCTTCTACCAGGCCCAACTCGCCCTCGCCCTCGACCACTTCCGGCTCGCCGTCACCCAGGTGGCGCGGCTGTCCACCTCGCGGCTGTCCACCCTCAACGAGCCCGTCTACACCCGGCTGCGCCCCTTCCTCGCGGGCCAGGAGGCGGCGTCCTCCGGGGTGATGATCCTGGAGTACGCCGCCGGTGCCGCGCTCGGTGACCTGCGGGCGTTCTCCGCGCCCGCCTCGCTCGGCCACGCTGTACTCTCCCGAGGCGTCGAGGAACAGGCGAGTTTCGCCTCGCTCGCCGCACGTCAGACGCTGCGGGCCTGCGACGCGTACCGTCTCGTCGTCGGCTGTGAACTGGTCGCCGCCGTACGGGCGCTGCGCCAGCGCGGCCTGCGGCCCGAACCGGAGCTGCCGGCCGGACGGGCGCTGGAACTGGCCGAGGCGGTGCTCGACGCCGAGCAGGCCGACCGGCCGCTCACGGACGACGTGACGGCGGCCGCCGCACTGCTCGACCGGTTCACGGACATCTGGAGGGGGAGTACGCCATGAGCGCGGACAGGGCCGCAGGCGAGGACGCCGGCAGCACGCACGGGGCCGGAGCCGCGGGCGGGGGCACGACGGGCACCGGAGGCGCCGCCGAGGACGGCGGGGCGCGGGTGAACGACAGCCCCGCCGGACGCCTCCAGGCCCTCTTCGAGGGACGCCGGCTCACCCCCACCCAGCGGCGCATCGCGCACAGCATGGTGCGCAGCGCCGCCGACGTGCCGTTCCTCTCCAGCGTCGAACTCGCCGAACTCGCCGGGGTCAGCCAGCCCTCCGTCACCCGCTTCGCCGTCGCCCTCGGCTTCGACGGCTACCCGGCGCTGCGCCGGCACCTGCGCGAGGTCGCGCCCGCCGAACCGGCCACCGACACGACCGCGTACAACGAGTACCAGCAGGCCGTCGAGGCCGAGATCGAGAACCTGCGTCACCTCGCCGAGGCGCTCGCCGACCCGCGGCCCGTCGCCCGGGCCGGCCGGCTGCTCGCCGCGTCCCGTCCCCTGCCCGTCCTCGGACTGCGGGCCGCCGCCTCCCAGGCCTACGGCTTCGCCTACTTCGCCGCCAAGGTCCACCCCGACGTCCGGCTGCTGCACGAGGGCGGCACGATGCTCCAGGACCGGATCGACGCGGCGGTCCGGGCCGGAGCCACCGCCCTGCTGTGCTTCGCGCTGCCCCGGCACCCGCGCGAGGTCGTCGACGCCCTCGGTTACGCCAAGGAGGCCGGACTGACCGTCGTCACCGTCGCGGACTCGGCGTTCGCGCCGGTGGCCAAGGTGTCCGACCTGCTGATCCCCGCCGCCGTCGGCACCGGCCTCGCCTTCGACACGGCGTGCGCGCCGATGCTGCTGGGCCGCGTGCTGCTGGAGGCCATGTGCGACGACCTGCCGGACGCCCAGGCGCGGCTGGAGCAGTTCGACGCGCGGGCCGCCGCGCGGGGGCTGTTCGTGGAGTAGGCGGCGCGCTCCCGCCCGGGTGCCGCCGACGGCGGGGACGCCCGCGGGCTCTCAGATTCGTCTCACGTTCCACGGCTAGCCTGCGCGCCCGAAGACACAACGGGCGCGGCGCCTGCCGGTGGCGCGTCCCGATACGCGGACGTTCGGGGACAGGAGGCAGATCGTGGCGCGCGGAGGACAGGGGCTGGCCCGGATGGCCGTCGTGGTGCGGGCCGGAGCCGCACCGCTGTGGTGGTGCGGGGTGTTCGCGGCCGGCGTCGGGGTGCTCGTCCCCGGGCTGACCGGGCGAAGGATCGGGGTCCTCGCGGGGGCCGCGCTGTTTCTCGTCGCGGCGGTCGTCGTGGCGGCATGGCACAGGAAGCGGTACGCCGTCCTGGTCCGGTCGGCCGCCCGCGCGGGCAAGCAGGACGTGCTCCAGGACCGTGCCGTGACGGTCCGCAACTGGCGCCGGGGCCACCGCTGGTGGCTGCTGCTCGCCTTCGCCGCCGCGCTCGGCAGTTCCTTCGCGCTCCCCGCCGCGGGCGGCATGCTGCTCGCCGGAGCGGGCGTCGGACTGTGGCTGAAGGCCGGACGCCTGGGCCGGATCGAACAGGCCGGCCAGGAGCTGATCTGGGTGCGCGTCGACTGGCTAGGACCGCGCGCCGGAGCTCCCGCGGGCAAGCCGGTCAAGGCCGTACGGTCCACCGGCCCGGCAGCGGGCGACGCCGCGCCCGGAGGGGCGCGGCGTCGCTGACCCGTCGCGGGCCGTGTCCGCCCTAGACCTCCAGATCGTTCTCGATCCGCTTGAGCTGGTGGCGGGCCATCGCCAGGTTGGCCCGCTTCTGGTCGAGCACGAGGTACAGGAACAGTCCGTTCCCGCCGCGCCCCTTCATCAGCCGGATCAGGTGGTACTGGTCGGAGAGCGTGATGAGGATGTCCTCGATCTCGCCCTTGAGGCCCAGGTGTTCCATGGTGCGCAGCTTGGCGCGGACGACGTCGGTGTTGCCGGCCGCCGCGACGGTGAGGTCGAAGCTCTTGCTGCCGCCGATCGTGCCCAGCGCCATGCCGCTGGTGTAGTCGACGAGTGCCGCTCCGGTCGCGCCCTCGATGGACGCCAGAGCCTCTTTGAGGGCGGTCTCGGTGTTCGTCATGATGTGGTGCTCCTTCTCAACTCTCGGATGTGCTGGGGTGGTTGGTGACAGGAGTGGTCGTGGGCCGGGCGGGCGTCGTGCCGCGCGGCGGGCGGCGCGGCATGCCCGGCGAGGGTTTCGCGGCCTGCTTGGCCGGAGCGGCGGGCGGTTCGCCGCGCGCCGCGGCGGCGTCGACCAGCTCCCCGATCCGGGTGCCGGAGCGCCGCCCCTCCAGGTGCAGCCGTCCGACGTTGACGCGGTCCTGGGCCAGCAGCGTGAGGACGGCGGTGCCGCCCGCCGCGTAGGTCGCCACATAGCCGTTCACACCGCGGACGAGCAGCTCGCGCAGGTCGCCCTGTCCGGTGGCCTCCGCCATCCGGATGGCGACCCCGAGGGCCGCCGCGGTGAGCGCGGCCAGACCGTCCGGCTCGACGCCGGGGGTGTCGTGGGCGAGGACGAGACCGTCGGCACTGGCGGCGAGCGCTCCGGTCAGCTGGGGCACACGGGCCCGTAACCGGTGCAGTTCGTCGAGGACTTCGGGTTCCGCCGCCATCAGCAGTCTCCTCTCGGCACGCTGTCGCAGCGCGCGGATCACAAGGCCTCCCGCGGGTCGGTACTCACAAGGCCTCCAGCGCGTCTCTGAGGCGTCGCAGCAGGGCGACGTCGGGATCGGTGGAGGACTGGGTGAGTACGCCGGGCACGGGAGGCGGCTGCGGTGCGGGCGCTGCCGTCACGAGGCCGGCGGCGGCGAGCCGGCGCAGGTCGACCAGCGTGTGGAAGGCGGGCCTGCCGAGCGCGGCGGACACGTCGGCCGCGGTGCGGACACCGTCCACCCGTCCGAGCACGGCCTCCTGCCGCAGCGGCACCGCGGGCCCCGCGGCGAGGCCGGCGCGCCGCAGCGGGGCGGTGTCGGTCGCCGCGTCGGGCCATATGCGGTGCAGCAGTTCGCGGCGGCGCACCGTCTCGCGCTCCAGCGCGGCGACGGGGACGGGGCGGAGCGGGCCGAGCCAGTGCGCGGCGCCGTACCGGAAGCGGCTCGGGGTGCTGCTCGGTCCGAGCACGAAGTACGCGGCGTCGTACAGCGAGCCGAGGTGGCACAGCTGCAGCGCGCCCTCCGCTATTCGCCCGCTGTCGATCAGGAACCGGCCCACGCGGCGCCGGGCGCCGGCCAGGGCGACGGCCTCGCGCCACACCTCGGGCCCCAGCACCCCGCGGGCGGAGAACAGCACGTCGATCCCGGGGGTGGCCGGGCTCTCGGCGTGCACCACCTCGCCGTCGGCGAGGTAGAGGGTGCCGCGTTCGCGGATGAGGACGCCGGTGGCCCGCTCGGCGGCGAGCCGGCTGAGCATGGGCGAGACGCCGCCCGCGTCGGTGTTCGGCTCGGTGCTCGGCACCCTGTCGCGCACCGGGAGCCGGGGCGGCGGAGGCGTTCTGACGGTCGTCATACGAGCACCAGCCGTCCGGCCATCTCGCCGAGCCGGATCCGGGCCAGCGCGAGGTTGCCGTCCGAGCGGCCCAGCCACAGGTGCAGGAACACGCTGCTGTCGAAGCTGGTCCGCACGAACCGGAGGACGTGGTAGCTGTCGCGGTTGCTGATGATCAGGTCCTCGATGGGGGTCTCCTGGTCCGACCACTCGGACCAGTCGGAGCCGTCCTTCGGGGCGAACGACCGGTTCTCGGCGGCGAGTCGGGCCAGTTCGGCCGCCTCCGCCGCGGTCGTCTCGTGGTCGTCGCCCGGCGCGTCGCCGACCGTGCCCAGGGCCAGCCCGCTGGTCCAGTCGACCACCGAGGCACCCCGCGCACCGGGCAGTGTCATGGCTTCCAGCAGGCACTCGTCGATTCCGGGCACCGTGTCTCCCCTCCCGCCAAGGGTTCGGCCGAGTGACGCAGAAGTTACGCACTGTGTGCGCGATGAGTGAGTGATCCGGCATTTTCCTGTGGAACATGCCCGGGATGACTAAGGTGGGTCAACTGACCATATTTTCCGTCGTCCTTGAAACCGCAGGTGGGCGGTTTGTGTGGCCTTGGGGCGCACGACGGGGGCGTTCGCGGGCCGGCCGGGGCGCGCGGCCTGCCGCACGCGCCGGGAAGCCGCCCGCGCGACGGCGACACGACGGGTCGTGCCGCCGGTTCCGGCGGGAGACGCACGCCGACGGCACGCTCCTCGGACGCGCCGGCCCGCGTTCGGGTTCCGTGCGGAACGGATCCGGAAGCGGAACCGGGCCGGGGTCCGGCGGAAATTGTGCGGCGAAGGGTCCTACGGCGAAGGGTCCCAAGGGGAAGGGTCCTAAGGGGAAGGGATCCTGTGCGGAGAGGCCGGCCCTACAGCGAGGTGAGCGACCGGCTGTGCGTGCCGCCCGACTCCGCGACGATCTCCTCCAGCGTCTGCGGCTCGCGCACGACCGCGAACCGAACACCGCCGCCACCGCTGCCGGTTCCGCCGTCGCCGTCCGTGCCGTCCGTGCCGCCCGTGCCGTGGTCGGCCGGCGCGAAGCCGTAGATACCCGGCCGCGCGAGGGAGTTGTACGCGTAGTGGTGCGCGAAGTAGTACGCGCCGGTGTCCAACGCGGCCGCGTGGTTGCCCTGTTCGAGCAGCGGCAGCGCCCGCCCCTCGGCGAGCAGGTCGCCCGCGAAGCAGGCGGGACCGGCGATGTCCTGGACCACGTCCGGCCCGGTCTTCGGGCGGCCCTTGGCGTCGTACGCGGCGATCCGCAGCGGCCAGGCCCCCGGCGCGTACACCGTGCGGGCCGCCACCTGCACGCCGGCGTGCGTGACGGCGATAGCCCGGCCCCCCGCGGACTTCGCGTACTCGACCCGCGCCAGGACGGTCCCGTGCTTGGCCAGCAGCGACCGGCCGAACTCGGTGACCAGCCCGTACCGCCCGTCGAACAGACCCGGCACCACCTCGGCGAGCAGCCGCGCGTACTGCGCGTACGTCGGGGCCGTCGCGTCGGAGCCGAAGTTGACCGGCAGTCCGCCGCCGATGTCGATCGTGTCGACCTGCCGCCTACCGACGTGCCGGTTGATCTCCTCCGCCAGCGCGTACGTCTCCGCCACGCCCTGCGCCATCAGCGAGAGCGGCATGCCCTGCGAACCCGAGTGCGCGTGCAGCCGGGTCAGCCAGGGCCGGTCGGCGTACGCCCGCAGGATCCACGCACGGGCGCCCTCGTCGCGGAGCGCGACGCCGAACTTGGAGGTCGCCGTGGCCGTGGACAGCGCCCCGATGGAACCCTCGCCGACCTGCGGATTGATCCGCAGTCCGATGGGCGAGCGGGTGGGTGCCGAGCGCACCATGGCGTCGATGCGGTCCAGTTCCTGCGGGTTGTCCGCGTTCACCGCGATGCCGAGGGCCAGCGCCTCGCGCAGTTCGGCGGAGGTCTTGGCGGGGGAGTCGAGGACGGTGCGGTCGGGGGACACCCCGGCCGTGCGGGCGAGCGCCAGCTCTCCCGGGCTCGCCACCTCGGCGCCGATCCCCTCGTCGGCCAGCAGCCGCAGGACGGGCGCGAGGGGTGCCGCCTTCACCGCGAAGGCGTGCAGCACGGGGGTGCCGGGCGCGGTCACCGTGTCGAAGGCGGCGCGCAGCGCGGCGGCCGATGCCCGGATGCCCGGCACGTCGAGCAGGGCGACGACGGGCTGCTCCGGGCTGAGGAGGCCCTGCTCCACGGCGGCCCGCACGGCGTCGTCCCTCCGGGCGACCCGCTCGGCGTCCGCCGCCGCCACGGCGTCGCTCCCCGTACCGCTCCCCGTGCCGCTCCCGTCGGTGGCGCCGACCGCGCTCCGGTCGGGTGTTCCGCCACCCGCCCCGCGGTCGTCCGCTCCGCTGCCGAATCCGCCGAGGTCCGCGGCGCCGGCCCGGCCGCCCCGCGGTGGCCGGTTCCCGCCGGGGGCCGCGGCCCGCTCCGGTACGCCGTTCCCGTTCCCCGTCGTGTCGCCCGAAGACGGTCCTGACGTTCCTGCCGAAGACATCGCAGCCCCACTCACCCCGTCGAACGGCGGATCTCCCGCCCCGTCCATCTCTGCGCCCATGGATCCCAGCCAAACATCCGTGACCGCCAGGAGCAGCCCGTGGACCTATTGACTAGCCCTATTCAAAAGGTGAGGATGTGAATATCCATAGCAACAGTCCGCTGGGAGGCAGACCATGTCAGGACCCCGCCCCGTCCGAGCACCGCGCGGTACGGAACTGAGCGCCCTGGGATGGCAGCAGGAGGCCGCCCTCCGGATGCTCCAGAACAACCTCGACCCCGAGGTCGCCGAGCACCCCGACAAGCTCGTGGTCTACGGCGGCACGGGCAAGGCCGCCCGCGACTGGCGCTCCTTCGACGCCATGGTCCGCACGCTGCGCACCCTGAAGCAGGACGAGACGATGCTCGTCCAGTCCGGCCGCCCCGTCGGCGTGATGCAGACCCACGAGTGGGCCCCGCGCGTCCTCATCGCCAACTCCAACCTGGTCGGCGACTGGGCGAACTGGGAGGAGTTCCGGCGCCTGGAGGCCCTCGGCCTCACCATGTACGGCCAGATGACGGCCGGCTCCTGGATCTACATCGGCACCCAGGGCATCCTCCAGGGCACCTACGAGACCTTCTCCGCCGTCGCCGCGAAGAAGTTCGGCGGCACCCTCGCCGGAACCATCACCCTGACCGCCGGTCTCGGCGGCATGGGCGGCGCCCAGCCCCTCGCCGTGACGATGAACGACGGCGTGGCGATCTGCATCGACGTCGACCCGCGCGCCATCGAGCGCCGTATCGAGCACCGCTACCTCGACGTGAAGGCGGACTCCCTGGAGCACGCCCTCCAGCTCGCCGTCGAGGCCCGCGACCAGCGCCGGCCGCTCTCCATCGGCCTGCTGGGCAACGCCGCCGACCTGCTGCCGCGGATGCTCGCCGAGGGCGCCCCCATCGACATCGTGACCGACCAGACCTCGGCCCACGACCCGCTCGCGTACCTCCCCTCCGGCATGGACCTCGACGACATGGCCGACGCGGCCGCCAAGGACCCGGCGGGCTTCACCACCCGCGCCCGCGAGTCCATGGCGAAGCACGTCGAGGCCATGGTCGGCTTCATGGACGCCGGCGCCGAGGTCTTCGACTACGGCAACTCCATCCGCGGCGAGGCCCAGCTCGCCGGGTACGACCGGGCGTTCGCGTTCCCCGGCTTCGTCCCCGCCTACATCCGCCCGCTCTTCTCCGAGGGCAAGGGCCCCTTCCGCTGGGCCGCCCTGTCCGGCGAGGCCTCCGACATCCACAAGACGGACAAGGCGATCCTCGACCTCTTCCCGGAGAACGAGTCGCTGCACCGCTGGATCAAGCTGGCCGGCGAGCGCGTCCACTTCCAGGGCCTGCCCGCCCGGATCTGCTGGCTCGGCTACGGCGAGCGCGACAAGGCCGGTGAGCGCTTCAACGACATGGTGGCCTCCGGCGAGCTCGCCGCCCCCCTCGCGATCGGCCGCGACCACCTCGACTGCGGCTCCGTCGCCTCCCCGTACCGCGAGACGGAGGCCATGCTCGACGGCTCCGACGCGATCGCCGACTGGCCGCTGCTGAACGCCATGGTGAACGTCGCCTCCGGCGCCTCCTGGGTCTCCATCCACCACGGCGGCGGCGTCGGCATGGGCCGCTCCATCCACGCGGGTCAGGTCTCCGTCGCCGACGGCACCAAGCTGGCCGGCGAGAAGATCCGCCGCGTCCTGACGAACGACCCGGGCATGGGCGTCATCCGCCACGTCGACGCCGGCTACGACATCGCCGAGTCCGTCGCCGACGAGCGCGGTGTGCGCATCCCGATGCGCGAAGGCGACGAGGGCGGCACCGCGTGACCTTCCACAGCATGTGGGCGGAGCTGCTGCCGATCGGCCGCAGCTCCGCCTCCGGCGGCTACCGCCGGTTCGCCTGGACCGGCGCCGACACCGACTGCCGCGCCTGGTTCCGGCAGCAGGCCGAGTCCCGAGGACTCACCTGCGAACTCGACCGCAACGGCAACCAGTGGGCCTGGCTCGGCGACCCCGCCGCCGGCGACGCCGTGGTCACCGGCTCGCACCTCGACTCCGTCCCCGACGGCGGCGCCTTCGACGGCCCCCTCGGCGTCGTGTCCTCCTTCGCAGCGCTCGACGAACTCCGCGCCCGCGGCGCGGAGTTCACCAGGCCGCTCGCCATCGTCAACTTCGGTGACGAGGAAGGCGCCCGCTTCGGGCTCGCCTGCGTCGGCTCCCGGCTGGCCGCCGGACAGCTCACCGTCGAGCAGGCGCACCGGCTCACCGACGCCGACGGCGTCACCCTGCCGCAGGCCATGGAGAGCGCCGGATACGACCCCGGCACCATCGGCCCCGACCCCGAGCGGCTCGGCCGGATCGGCGCCTTCGTGGAACTCCACGTCGAGCAGGGCCGCGCCCTCGACATCAGCGGCGACCAGGTGGGCATCGCCAGCGCCATCTGGCCGCACGGCCGCTGGCGCTTCGACTTCCGGGGCGAGGCCAACCACGCGGGCACGACCCGCCTCGTGGACCGCCGCGACCCGATGCTGTCGTACGCGGAGACCGTGCTCAGCGCCCGGCAGGAGGCCCGGCTCGCCGGCGCCGTCGCCACGTTCGGCAAGATCGCCGTCGAGCCGAACGGTGTGAACGCCATCCCCTCCCTCGTGCGCGGCTGGCTCGACTCCCGCGCCGCCGACCAGGCCACCCTCGACACCGTGGTCACCGGCATCGAGAAGGCGGCCCGCGCCCACGCCGAGGAGCAGGGCGTCGAACTCGACGTCGTGCGCGAGTCGTTCACCCCCGTCGTCGAGTTCGAGCACGCCCTGCGCGACGAACTCGCCCGCATCCTCGGCAAGGAACGCGACGCCGCCCTCGGCGTGCCCGTACTGGGCACCGGCGCCGGACACGACGCGGGAATCCTCTCCGGCACCGTCCCGACCGCCATGCTGTTCGTACGCAACCCCACGGGTGTCTCGCACTCCCCGGCCGAGTTCGCCGCCGAGGACGACTGCGTGGCCGGGGTGACCGCACTCGCCGACGTACTCGAAGGGCTGGCCTGCAGGTGACGCAGACGTACTGGCTGGAACACGCCTGGCTCGACACCAACGTCGAGCCGGGCGTCGCCGTGACCGTGTCCACCGGCGGCTCCACGGCCGGCCGGGCCGGCCGCGTCACCGAGGTCCGCACCGGCGTCGACACCCCGCCGCCCGGCGCCGAGATCCTCCGCGGACTCACCCTCCCCGGCCTCGCCAACGCCCACTCGCACGCCTTCCACCGCGCCCTGCGCGGCACCGTCCAGGTCGGCTCCGGCACCTTCTGGACCTGGCGCGAGATCATGTACTCCTTCGCCGACCGGCTGACCCCGGAGACCTACCACGCCCTCGCCCGCGCGGTGTACGCGGAGATGGCGCTCGCCGGAGTCACCGCCGTCGGCGAGTTCCACTACGTCCACCACGCCCACGGCGGCACGCCCTACGCCGACCCCAACGCCATGGGCGAGGCCCTCGTCGCCGCCGCCGCGGACGCCGGCATCCGCGTCACCCTGCTCGACACGGCCTACCTCTCCTCCGGCTTCGGGCAGCCGCCCAACCAGCACCAGCTCCGCTTCTCCGACGGCACCGCCGAGGCCTGGGCGGAACGCTGTTCACTTCTCAAGGACCGGGATCACGCACGGATCGGCGCGGCGATCCACTCCGTACGGGCCGTGCCCGCCGGAGAACTCGCCACGGTCGCGCGCTGGGCCGAGGAACGCCGCGCCCCGCTCCACGTGCACCTGTCGGAGCAGACCGCCGAGAACGAGGCCTGCCGCGCCACGCACGGCCGCACGCCCACCCAGCTCCTCGCCGACCACGGCGTCCTCGGCCCGCGCACCACCGGCGTCCACAACACGCACCTCACGGACGAGGACATCGCCCTCATCGGCGGCTCGGGCACCGGCACCTGCATGTGCCCGACCACCGAACGCGACCTCGCGGACGGCATCGGCCCCGCCGTCGCCCTCCAGCGCGCCGGCTCGTCCCTGTCACTCGGCTCCGACAGCCACGCCGTCATCGACCTCCTCGAAGAGGCCCGCGCGATGGAACTGAACGAACGGCTGCGCACCCGCACCCGCGGTCACTGGACGGCCGCCGCCCTGCTGCGCGCCGCCTCCGCCGACGGCCACGCGGCCCTCGGCTGGGACGACGCGGGCAGCATCGAGGCCGGCGCGCTCGCCGACTTCACGACGATCGCCCTCGACTCGGTCAGAACCGCGGGACCGCTGCCGCGCCTCGGGGCCGAGACCGCCGTATTCGCGGCCACGGCGGCCGATGTACGGCACACGGTCGTCGCGGGCCGCCACATCGTGCGCGACGGCGCGCACACCCTCGTACCCGATGTGCCGACGGCGCTCGCGAACGCCGTCCAGGCCCTGCGCGGCTGACACGGAGCGGACGGCGGGGCCCGTCGTCCGGCAGCGGCCGGCGGACTCCCGTCCCCGGCTCCGGCCCCGGCCCCGGCCCCGTCTTCGTATCCGCCGGCCGTCCCCCCACCCGCAGTCCCGCCACCCCTGAGGACGCCATGAGCAGCACGACCGTCATCACCAACATCGCCAGTCTGGTCACCAACGATCCCTCCCAAGGTGACGGATCCCCGCTCGGTCTGATCCAGGACGCGGCCGTCGTCATCGACGGCGACCGCGTCGTGTGGACCGGTGAATCCAGCAAAGCACCCGCCACTGACAACCGGTTCGACGCGGCGGGCCGCGCGCTGATCCCCGGCTTCGTCGACTCCCACTCGCACCTGGTCTTCGCCGGTGACCGCACCCAGGAGTTCAACGCCCGGATGTCCGGCCGCGCCTACAGCGCCGGCGGCATCCGCACCACCGTCGCCGCCACCCGCGCCGCCACCGACGAGGAGCTGGAGCAGAACCTCACGCGCTACCTCCACGAGGCGCTCCGCCAGGGCACCACGACCATGGAGACCAAGTCGGGCTACGGCCTGACCGTGTCCGACGAGGCCCGCGCGCTGCGCATCGCCGCCGCCCACACCGACGAGGTCACCTACCTCGGCGCGCACATCGTCCCGCCGGACCACGCCGACGACCCGGCCGCCTATGTCGCCCTGGTCACCGGCGAGATGCTCGACGCCTGCGCCCCGTACGCCCGTTGGGTGGACGTCTTCTGCGAGAAGGGCGCCTTCGACGGGGACCAGGCGCGTGCGATCCTCACGGCGGGCCGGGACAGGGGCCTGCACCCGCGCGTCCACGCCAACCAGCTCACGTACGGCCCCGGTGTGCAGCTCGCCGTCGAGCTGGACGCGGCGAGCGCGGACCACTGCACCCACCTGACGGACGACGACGTCGACGCCCTCGCGAGCGGCAACACCGTGGCGACGCTGCTCCCGGGCGCCGAGTTCTCGACGCGCGCCGAGTGGCCGGACGCCCGCAGGCTGATCGACGCGGGCGTCACGGTCGCGCTGTCCACGGACTGCAACCCGGGCTCGTCGTTCACGTCGTCCGTTCCCTTCTGCGTCGCGCTCGCGGTCCGCGACATGGGGATGACGCCGGACGAGGCCGTGTGGTCGGCGACGGCGGGCGGCGCGCGGGCCCTGCGCCGCGACGACGTCGGACGCCTCACCCCCGGCGCGTACGCCGACCTGACCCTGCTGGACGCCCCGAGCCACGTCCACCTCGCCTACCGTCCCGGCGTCCCGCTGGTCAGCGGCGTCTGGCGGCGGGGCGTCCGCGAGGTCTGAGGGGCGAAGCCCCGGGAGCCGGAAGCCCGCGGGTCGGAAGCCGGGGGCCGGGAGACTGGGCGCCGGAGAGCGGGAGCCGGAGGTCCGATGCGTCGTGGTCCGATGCGTCGTGGTCCGAGGCGTCGCGGTACGGGGGTGGAGGGGCGAGGTCCGTCCGTCAGGCGGCGCCCGCGCGCCATCGCTGTCCGGTGCCGCCGTTCAGCGGCACCAGCGACAGCCCGCCGTCGCCGTCCGGCGTGACCGCTGTCTCGATAGCCACGGCGGGGCGGATGACGCCGTCGCCGTCGACGGTGAACCGCAGGTTGTCGCTGTGGTCGCCGTCGAGCGACGAGCACGCCCAGATGCCCACGCCCTTGTCGACGGAGCCGCGGCTGTCCAGGCAGAAGTCGTCGTCGGCGGCCGAGCGGAGCGCACCGAGGTCGGCGTCGACGCGCCAGCGCTGGGTGGAGGAGGAGGTGCAGGGCGCCGCGACGACGTCCGTGCCCTTCTCGAGGCCACCGTCGTGGATGTCCAGGCACAGGCCCGAGGCGACGTTCACCACCTGGGCGTAGCCGCTGCCGGGAGGCCGGAACGTGACGGTCGGGGTCGGCTTCGGGCTCGACGGCTTCGGCGACTTCGAACGGTGGGCCGGGGAGGGTGACCCGGAGGTCGCCGAGGGTGAGGGCGCGGCGGCCGACGGGGTGACCGGGACCGTCGCCGTCACCGTCACCGGGGGTCGGCCGGACGGTGTGGAGACGGAGCCCGCCGTGTCCGCGGAGGGCGTTCCGGTCGTGGAGAGCAGGAAGAACAGGACCGGCGCCAGGGCCACGCCGAGCGCCGCGGCCGAGGTCAGGACGAACCGGCGCGACGGCGGCCAGGGCAGCGCCGGCGCCCTGTGTCCGGTCGGGGGCGCGGAGGGGGCGGGCCGCGTCCCGGACACGTCGTCCGCGGCATACGCCGTACCGGCCCAGGGCAGCAGGCCCTCGGCCAGGGCGCAGCGGGGGTGGTCGCGCAGGGCGGTCAGTTCCCCGTACGCGGTCGAGCAGTGCCCGCAGTGCGCCATGTGGGCGTGCAGGTCCTTGCTGGAGCGGGGGTTGTCGGGCCGCACCGACTCCTCGATCAGCCGGCGGAAGTCTCCGCAGCGCGGATCGTCGGAGGCGGCCAGCCGGGACTTCAGACAGGCCTGGCCCAGCGACTGGAGCGCCTGGTCCGTGCCGTAGGTGATGTCGCCGGGGGCGAGGCCGAGCAGGACCGCCGTGCGTTCCGCGGGCTCACGCTCGACGATCGCGTACCAGATGAGGCCCTGGGCCCGGGACGGGAGGGACTGGAAGGCGGGGAGCAGGGAAGGGACGGGACCGTCGGGGCCCGCAGTGCTGAGGACGAGGAGGAGGCCGGGGTCCAGTCCCGCGGCCCGCTGGTCCCGGGCCCACGAAGCGGCCACCCGCCCGGCCAGCAGCAGGAGTTGGTGCCGCCAGGGGACGTTCGGGTCGATGCCGCGCGCCGTCTCGCGGGCCGCGAGGGTGAAGGTCTGCGCCGCGAGCTGTCCGGCTCCGGACTCACCGGTGGTGCACAGCCGCGCGTAGGCGAGGACCGAGGCGCGGTGGCGTCCGCGGAGCTCCTGGAGGGCGGCGTAAGCGGTCGAGGTGCCGCCGCGCAGCAGCTCGGTCAGCCGTGTGTCGGACGCGTCCGCCGGCAGTCCGTTGCCCTCGGCCGCGTCGTTTCTGTCGGCCGGGTCGCCCTGCGCCATGTTCGTCCGCCTCCTCGCACGTGGTGCTCCACTCGCCCCGTCCTGACGTACCAGCCAGTTTGGGGTGCCCATAGTGGCGGGGATGGCCCTCCGGGGAAAGAGTTGCAGAGTGGAATTTCGCGGACCGGCGCCGAACTCTTCTGTCCGGCGCCGACGTTCCCTGGGCGGCACCGAACCTCCCCGCGTGGCGAGGAAGCCGCCCGGCGGCGCGGGAGTTCTCCGGAGACGGCGCGGAAGTTCCCCGGAGACGGGGCGGGCGGCCGGAAGGAGACCAGGGTGGCCGGAAAACGGAGCGGTCCGGCGCCATCGGCGCCGCGGCCCCCCGCGGTGGGGGCGGCCCGTTACCGCTGGGGCGGGTACAAGTACGAAAAGGTCAGAACGGGGAGCCACAAGTGGCTGCAAGCAGCCGTTTAATTAAGGGGTGTTTGCGGCACG